>JACQQM010000108.1 GCA_016207025.1 Nitrospirota bacterium
CGGTGTCGAAAAAACCGGTCGCATCCGGCACGATCGTGACGGCTTCGACGGCTTGGCCGAATGCGTCGAACGTTTGGACCACCACCACGTTCTCATGCCGGCCGACCACAAAGCCTTCGGTGGGCTCCATGTCGCCGGGGAAGACCAGCGTGACCGGCAGATCTTCCATCAACAGCGCGTCCGCCGGCACCGTGAACGCATATTGGTGGAGCGTCCCGGCGGTGGCCACCCGATGGCCCTCAGTGGCCGTGACCGGCGCATCAAGTCCTCTCGCCGAGGCCCCCGCACGCTCCTCGGCCAAAGTGCGGGACAAGTGATGGAGCAGGTCACGTAATTTCACGGGATCGTCTGTCTGGCTGCGAGACAGGCACGGGCATTGAGTGGAGCAGGCTGTATCGGAGTATCATAGAGTCACGAGCGTATCTTAGCGTAGGCCCGATTGACTGTCCAGCCGCCGTGAGAACGATGATCGGGAACAGCTGGGTTGATTTCGTCGTTCGAGCGGGTAGGCCGGTCGGTCCTTCACCGTCAGAACCGAATTGACTTTTCCTCATCCGCACCGTATGATTTTTGCTTTCTAACAGAGGGGTTGGCGCTATGAAGGTGATTCTGCAAGAGAACGTGGAAGGAGTAGGCCATCTGGGCGATCTCTTGAATGTTTCCGATGGCTTCGCGCGGAACTATCTGCTCCCTCGGGGAAAGGCGCTTGAGGCCAACCCCCGCAACGTCAAGGCATTTGAACATGCGAAGCGGGTCATGGCTGAGAAGGTCAAAAAAGAAAAGATGGAGATCGAAGCGTTGGCGAAGAAGATTTCCGCGGTCTCGTTGACCATCGCGGCCCAGGTGGGCAAAGACGACAAGCTGTTCGGTTCGGTCACCGTCAAGGACATTGCGGAAGGCTTGGCCGAGCACGGATTGACGGTCGATCGGCGGAAGATCCAGCTTGCGCAGCCGATCAAGGAGCTTGGCACCGTAGCCGTGCCCGTCAAGCTCCATCGCGATGTGACCGCCAGCGTCTCGGTCCATGTGGTGAAGAAGCAGGAGTCTGACCCGTCCCAGGGAGCAAACTGACTCGTGGCCGGTGGTTTCTAACGGGAGCAATCGCAACGGATGAGTGACGCCGTGGGTTCCATGAAGGCGTTGAAGGCGACCGATCCGGCCGTGTACGCGGCCATCCGCGCCGAGGAGAGGCGCCAGCGCGAGAAGTTGCTGCTGATCGCCTCAGAGAACTTCGCCAGCCCCGCCGTGCTCGCGGCCCAGGGATGCCTGATGACCAACAAGTATGCCGAGGGCTATCCCGGTCGGCGCTACTATGGCGGCTGCCAACACGTGGATACCGTCGAGGAGTTGGCCATCCAACGGGCGAAACACATTTTCGGGGCCGAGCATGTCAACGTACAGCCGCACTCCGGCTCGCAGGCCAACATGGCAGCCTATCTGTCGGTGCTGAAGCCGGGAGACGCGATTCTGGGGATGGACCTGGCGCAGGGGGGCCACCTGACCCACGGCAGCAAGGTGAACTTTTCTGGCACGCTCTTTCACTCATACTTTTACGGCGTGGACCGCGACACGGAACGGATTGATTATGACGCGGTCCAGCGCATCGCGGAGGAATGCCGGCCCCGCATGGTCGTGGTCGGCGCGAGCGCCTATGCACGGGAGTTGGATTTTGCACGGTTCAAGGAGATCGCGCAGTCGGTGGGCGCATACCTCATGGTGGACATTGCGCACATCGCGGGGTTGATCGCCACTGGCCTGCATCCGAACCCGGTCCCCTACGCCGACTTCGTGACCACCACCACGCACAAAACTCTGAGGGGCCCGCGCGGCGGCATCATTATGTGCAAGGCGGAGCATGCCAAGGCGGTGGACAAGATCGTCTTTCCCGGGACGCAGGGCGGGCCGCTCATGCATGTGATCGCCGCGAAAGCGGTGGCGCTCAACGAAGCGCTGTCGCCGGCGTTCAAGCTTTACCAGCAACAGGTAGTCGCTAACGCGCGCGCCCTTGCCGCGGGGCTCGCCGAACGCGGGTATCGCGTGGTCTCCGGCGGGACCGATACGCACCTCATGTTGATCAATCTCAGTCACAAGGGACTCACCGGGAAGGAAGCCGAGACCTCCCTTGACGCGGCCGGGATCATCGTGAACAAGAACGCGGTGCCCTTCGACGAAAAGCCCCCGGCGGTCGCGAGCGGCATTCGGCTCGGGACTCCCATCGTGTCCACGCGAGGCATGCGTGAACAGGAGATGGGCGAAATCGTCTCGCTGATTGACCGGGTCCTCCAGCGGCCGCAGGACAAGCGCCTGCAGCGTGAGGTCCGCAAAGTGGCGAAGGCTCTCTGTGGTCGGTTTCCGATCTTTTACACCTATGACGCTGTGCCAGCCTGACGAGGGTGGTCTGCGGTGAAATGCCCATTCTGCGACGAGCTCGAGGATAAAGTGGTGGATTCGCGGATGGCCAAGGAGGGCGAGGTCATCCGCCGCCGCCGCGAGTGCCTCTCCTGCAAACGCAGGTACACCACCTATGAACGGGTCGAAGAGAGCCTGCCTGTCGTGGTGAAGAAAGACGGGCGCCGCGAGCCGTTTGATCGGCTGAAAATTCTGGCCGGGCTGAAGAAAGCCTGCGAAAAGCGGCCCATCAGTACCGCGACGATCGAAGCCGTGACGGACCGGGTGGAAAAACGCATCCAGGAGATGGGTGAGACTGAGGTCCCAAGCACGACGATCGGGGAAGAGGTCATGAAAGAGCTGCATCAGCTCGACCAGGTTGCCTACGTCCGGTTCGCCTCGGTGTACCGGGAGTTCAAGGACATCGATCAGTTCATGGACGAGCTGAAGGCGCTGGCCCGTGAGCGCCGAGAGAAGTAGTTCGGTCTGGTTTATTCCCCCTTGATCTCCCTCCGTTCCCCGAGCACGGGTTCCCGTGGTCTCTCTGTCAGGTCCGATGATCGTGGGCCATTCGAGGTTCCCTCATGCGCACAAGACCATTCAAGCTGGTGAAGACGCGGATGGTCCGGAAGCGGATACCCGCCACCGCGACCCACGTCGCAATTATCGGCGCCGGCCGTGGCGGGACCGCGCTGATGGAAATTTTTGCCACGGACCCCCTCGTGCGGATCGTGGGCGTAGCGGAGATCAATCCCCGCGCGCCCGGTATCAAGCTGGCCCGTCGGCTGAAGATCCCGCTGACGCGCGACTACCAGGAGCTGCTCGCCATGGAGCGCGTGGATTTGATCATCGATGTGACCGGCAACCCAGAGGTGGAGCACGTACTGCAGGACTTTTATCGGATGGGTGTCACGGTCATCGGCGGGGCGAGCGCCAAATTCATGTGGCAATTGATTGAGGCGCGCATCCGGGCGACGGCCGAAATCGAACGGACGCTGAACAAGTACCAGTCGCTCTATCGGCTCTATGTCAAGGAGGCCGGTGCGGCCGTCACGGAGGAACGCACCCGCATCGCCTGCGAAATTCACGACGGCTTGGTCCAGAACCTCGCCGGGGTCAATTTCAAGCTCGACCACTGCCAGGAGCTGATTCAGAGGGACCCCAAAGCCTGCCAGGAGATGCTTCGCGAGACGAAGGCGCAATTAAAAATGGCCATCCAGGAGGCCCGGCAGGTCATTTTCAACCTGCGCCCGCTCCATTATGACAAGCTGGAGCTGATTCCGGGGCTCACGAATTATCTCAAGTCGTACGAAACCCAGTATCACATCAAGACCGAGTTTTTGGTCTCCGGGGACGAGACGACGCTGTTTCCGAAAACCAAGATCTTTCTTTTTCGCATCGTGCAGGAGGCGCTCAGCAATGTGCAAAAACACGCCAGGGCCGACCGCGTGGCGGTCCAGATCGTGATCGGCCGCGACGCGCTCACGGCGACGATCGCCGATAACGGGGTCGGCTTTGACGTGGACGCCATCGCACGGAACCCGGAAAAGTGGGATCATTTTGGTCTGCGGGGTATCCTGGAACGTGCCCGCCTGGTTGGGGGGGAGGCAAGGATTGAATCCAAGAAGGGACGAGGCACACGGGTCGTGGTTGAGGTACCGCTCGTGAAGAAGGAGGCCGTGCGAGATGGAACGCATTAAGGTGCTGATTGCCGACGATCACCGGGTCGTGCGGGAAGGATTGGCCGCCATTCTTCGGACCAAGGACGACATCGAGGTGGTGGGGGAGGCGCAGGATGGGCAGGAGGCGGTCGAAAAGGCCCGGACCCTTGAACCGGACGTCATCCTGATGGACGTGAGCATGCCCCGGATGGGCGGTGTGGAGGCGACGCGCCAGATCAAGCGGGAGTTTCCTCACATCGGCATCGTGGCGCTGACGATGTATGAGGAGCAACAGTACATCTTCGACCTGGTGCGCGCGGGTGCCACCGGCTATTTGCTGAAAGATACGGACTCGGCTCAGATTGTGGCGGCGATTCGGGCCATCTATCGCGGGGAGTCGCTCATTCACCCGTCCGTGGCGAGCAAAATCCTGGCCGAATTTTCACTGCTGGCGCAACGGAAAGGGAAAAAACCGGCGTGGGTGGAGCACGACCTGACCGAGCGTGAGATCACCGTCTTGCGGTTGGTGGCAGACGGGAAGACCAACAAAGAAATCGCCAACAGCTTAGATTTGAGCGAAAAAACCGTCAAAAACCACGTCCGGAATATTTTTCACAAACTCCAAGTCTATGACCGAACGCAAGCAGCCATTTTGGGGATCCGCAAGGGGCTGATCGAGCTAGAACCGCGCCCGTAGAGAATGCTGAATGATGAATGCAGAGCGCTGAACGAACGGAATTTTGCCATTCATCGTTCATCATTCCGCGTTCAGCGTGATCGAATCACGCGTACCGATCTTCCTCCCACGGCAAAGCCGTCTTCGGCAGCTCCCGTTTCAATTTGGCCCATTCCTCTTTTTTTGCGATCAATCTCTCGTTGGGTTCCACCTCACTCCCTTTATCGACCTTGAAGCGGAAGCAGCGGGTTCAGGGAATCCTCGAATCATTCTTAGTATCCATAAACGAGCGCCACTCTACCATGCCCCTTTTCAGGCCGGCAATGAGCCATGGGCTTACGGTCTTTCACCATTGTGCAAGGTGGTTGCACCATTACTCCGCAGGAGGCTTATCCTGGTTATCTCCTGTGAAAAAGCCACAACTGTTCTGTTTTTACAACAACTCGCTGTCCCCGTCGTATTAATTAGTATTTATAATTCAACTTCTTATGGTGTTTAATGCTTAACAAGCTGCTGGCATATGAGTTGCTGTATATTGCGTGGCGATGGAACCAGTCGTGCGTCAACAGCAGTCTATCGGTCGGCCTATCACCTGCTCGGGAATCGGCCTTCACACGGGTCAGCCGGTCACCCTTACGCTCCGGCCGGCGCCACCGGACACTGGTATCGTGTTCGTTCGACACGAGGCCGGTGAGTCGGTTTCGCTCAGCGCTTCCATCCGTAACCTGGAACCAACGGAGCTCTGCACCGCTCTCAGCGTCGATGGAACGAATATCAAGACGGTTGAACATCTGCTGGCGGCCTTGGTCGGATTAGAGATTGACAATGTGTATGTGGAGCTGGACGGAGGCGAGGTACCGGTGATGGACGGCAGCGCCGGTCCTTTCGCGCGGTTGATTCGGGCCGCGGGCATCGTGCGGCAAGATCGGCGTCAGCCCTTCGCAAAAATTCTGCGTCCGATTGAGGTGGCGGATGGGGACCGGCGTGTGGTCATCGAGCCATCGGCGACTCCTCGTATCACGTACTCAATTGAATACGATCATCCATTGATCCGGCGACAGACCTACAGATACGACTTGTCGGTCTCCGCCTTCGAGCGGGAGATTGCCGAGGCCCGCACATTTGGTTTCCTGAAGGAAGTTGAGCAACTCTGGTCCAGAGGGCTGGGCAGGGGGGGATCGCTCGAAAACACGATCGTGCTGTCCGAGCGGGGTGTTCTCAACGAGTCCGGGCTTCGATTCCAAGACGAGTTCGTCAGGCACAAGATCCTTGACCTCATTGGCGATCTGGCTCTGCTGCGAGTCCCCTTCATCGGGCACTTGATCGCCGACCGGTCAGGCCATGCGCTGCACACGAAGTTGGTGGAAAAGATTCTCGATCAGACGGACAGGTGGGTGTTGATCAACGCCGACGAGCGGCCGGTCACCGCGCAGCCTCAATCCTCGCGTCATGTCTACGCACACCTGCGGAACACGCCGCTGCCTGTGCCTTCAGCATTCTAACCAGGCACACCGCCGAATCTGCTATGTCGATCTGAATCGTATAAAGGGAAAGTGAGAGAGAAGAGACGCCGGAGGTAAGTGGCCTTACCCCCGGCGTCGTAACCAGGGAGGGGTTACTTCTTTTTCTTCTTCGCCTTCTTCTTGGCTGCCAAGACGCTCACCTCCTTTCGCGGGCTTTGGGATTGCAGTCACCTACAAGTCGAATGAAAAAATCATTAGGACAGGATGAGTGATTAAAAAACGCCGGAGGTAAGTGGCCTTACCCCCGGCGTCATATCCGGGGGAAGGTTACCGTTTCTTTTTCGCCTTCTTCTTAGCTGCCAAGACGCTCACCTCCCTTCCTTGCCCCAAAACCCAGCACGCCGGTCTCTGGAAGGACTCACACCGCTTCCGTCAGGGGAGTTTCCAGAGCTTCGAAGGTGTTCGGCCCCACTTTCCTAAACCGTTTGTCTCGTTTGAGTGAGGTGGCCACCGATGTGAGAGGCGTTTTCCCTTTGATCCGTATTCCCCCTTCAACGAGACGCTGAAACAGCTCCTTGGCATGCATGGCGCGCCGCGTCTCGCGCAGGATCTGGTACGCGGCCTCCGGGACGCTCATACCCACGTATTTGCTGCGTCCGAGTAGAATTTCTCTCGATTGATCGGTGACGTCCATGTCGGGGACGGGACGGACCCCCTTGTCGTCGGTGATGATTTGGCTGGACAAGCTGGCAAGTTTTGCTTTGTCGGCTTCAACGCGGTAGAGGGTCTCGGCGAGTTCGAGGTATTTCTTAATCGTTGCGATTTCGTCCTCGAGGCGCCCGCGTTTTTTCTCCAGCTCCTGAAGCCGGGTTTTATAGGCGCTTATCCGCTGCTCGAGGCCGACTATGATGTCTTTCAGCTCTTCCACAAACAAGACCTCTTGAGAGCATGCTTGCTTTGTAGCAAAGCTTTAAAAGCTTGTCAATAAAAAATGTTCTGATTTTTGTCTGTGAGAATTGCTCGTCATAGAAGCGGTCATAATTCGTTCGCATTCATTGACTCATAAAGACTTGTTGGTCATTGGGAGGCACAGAAAAGGTATCAGTTTTCCAGCCTGTTCTGGTTGTACCCATAGGCTTATGGAAAGCGTGCTTGTTGGCGGGCTACAGCGATTGAGGCCGATAATCCTGACTTGGACACAGCCAATTTCAGTTGCTCCCTTTGCGCATTGTCTCGAAAATTGGAAAAGGCTGTGCTAGAGTGGAGCCTCGCCTCCCATTTTTAAACCATTGCCGCCGGCTCTACCCGTGGAGCGAGGTTCTCCAAGCCAGGTGCAGGGACGGGCCGAGGAGGTAGCAGTAAAGGAACGGGTAGGCCCGTCACAGGTCGGAGCCATGTTCATGCGGACATCTTCACCACCGAGGAGGGTCGAATGAAAACCGTCAAGCTGTTCGTGTTGCTGCTGGGGATGACCCTTTTGACGATCAGCGGCTGTGCGAGGCACTATGGCATGGGCGACGCGAGCTACTCAGTGGACAGAGGGGTCAAAGAGATGATGGCTCTGGTTGAGAAAACGGTGCAGGACCCTGAAAAGGCCAAACGCGTGCAGGGCGTCGTGACCGAACTTGTCGCGGAGGTCAAGCAATCGTATCAGCAGAGTCGCGAGTTCCACAAAAAACTCTATGAGCTGAACGCCAACTATGAGGCAACGCCGGAGGAGTTCACGAAGATTCTGGATGAAATGAACAACAACCGCATGCGGTCGGCGACAAAGATTCTTGGGCACCGATTCAAAATGAAAGAGATGATGACGGCCCAGGAATGGAAGGCGATGTCCGATGGTATGATTGCGGCTCGAAGCCGATATGGGTATGGCAGGGAAGGCGCGGAGGGCGGTAAGGGCGGGATGTGAGTTGGAGGAAGGCGATCGTAGGTTTCACCCCAGGCTGCCCGGGTCAGGGATATAATTCAGGAACAGCAGATCGGCAGTTGAGCCGTTGATTTCCAGGGCCGTGAGTGACGCGTGGTCGATCCGGATCTGACGAACGGTCCGAAGATCGAAGCCAAGGTAATGAGCCACAATGGCGCGCACCACATCGGCGTGCGAGACGAAGAGAAGCGAGCCGGTTCCCAGTCCTGAACTCGCTCGCTCGACCGCGGCGACCGCGCGTTGCTGCGTCTCGCGGAGCGTTTCACCTCCAGGCGGTCGAGCGTCCTCCGGGATGACGTAGAAGTTCTGCCGCGCCATCTCCTCAGCCAGGTCTTTCCAGTACCTTCCTTCCCACTCCCCGACGCCAATTTCGGTGAGACCTCGTTCCGGCGTCACCGGTAGCTGCAGCGCCGATGCGAGAATCTCGGCCGTCTGAAGCGCCCGGGCGACCGGGCTTGAATAGAGTGCCTGGATCGGGCGGGCTTTCAGGAACGCGGCCAGCCGCTGGGCCTGCGCCCTGCCATTCTGGTTGAGCGGGACCGGCCGCTCGCCCATAATCTGCCCGCTGCGGTTCCAGTCCGTTTCGCCGTGTCTGACCAAGAGGACGGTGGGCATAGAGAGATGGGAACTCATTCATCCTTGGGCGCGAGGCGAAATTGAGGTATTCACGGTCAACGGCACCGGCGTCCAACTGGCCGCGCCGTCGGTCGAGCGGTACAGCCCGCTGCCGTTGGTTCCTGCGTACAGGATTTGCGGGTCACGTGGGTTCATCACGATGGTCCGGATGTTCAAGGTCTTCAGCCCTTTATTCATCGCCTGCCAGGTTTGGCCGCCGTCCATACTCTTCTGCACCCCAGCCCGTCCTCCCACATAGAGCACGGTGCTCTGAGTCGGGTGGATCAATAGACCGCTGATGAATTGATCGGGCAGTGATTGCCCGATTCGTTCCCAGGAGTCCGCCTGATTCCGAGTCTTGAACAAGCCATTGGTCGTGCCGGCGTACACGGTATCCGGGTTCACCGGATCAACCACGAGCGTGTTGACGCCTAGCGATAGCGAGGCTTCCAAGATCTCCGCCGGGATCAAGCCGTTGTTGACCTTTTGCCAGGTTGCGGCACCATCCCGACTCCGATAGGCGCCACCGGTCGTGCCGGCGTAGAGCACGCGCGGGTCTTTGGGATTCATCGCCAATGCCACCACGATATGGACTTCCTTCATGCCGGCCATCTGCTCTTCCCAACTCCGTCCTCCATCGGTTGTGCGAAAAACGCCGACCGTTGTGGCTGCATAAATCGTTTCAGTGCGGTTTGGATCAAAGACAAATTGATTGACGTAGGAGACATGCTCTTTCAGTCCGACGTTATGGGGGAGCCAGCGTTGACCGCCGTCAGGGCTCTTATACACAGCGTCTCCCATGGTGCCGGCATAGATCGTAGCGGGTAATCGGGGGTCAACCGCCACGGTTGTGACCCGCCGTGCACTGAAGGCGGGAAACTTTTCCCACGTCTGACCGCCATCACGGGTCTTATACACGGCGTCGTTCGTGGAGACGTATTGAATGTTGGGATTGGTGGGATGCAGGGCGATGGAGGCGATGGTGTCGCTGGACTGGCCGCAGGCGGGCAACAGGATTAGGGAAGGCAGCACAGCCAACCACGCCGTCTGTTGAGTGCGTCTACGCCTGATCATAGACGTTGCCTTAAAGGCTTGGGATAACCGGTCAGTTCGACGTAGCCGTGCCCGATCGCGGGCGCCCCACGCAGTGCACCGGTAGCCCGGACAGTGCCTTCCCAATACGTCACCTGCGTGCTCCTTCTGGTGATCAGTTCCTGGTTCGAAAGCTCTGGCACGAGCGCAAGCGTGAGACCTAACGAAGGCACAGCGATCCGCCAGCGACTGGGATAGCGGGCTCCGCTCGCCTCGCTGCTCCAGTGGTCCAGAACCTCGACCTGCAGGTCCGATGCCGACAGGTGCTGGGATCGTCCGTCCGGGAAGATGACGGTTCCGCTCGATGCAGGATCTGAGGTCCCGTCCACCCGGCGAAGCCGGTAGAACATCAACTCGGTCTGGTTCTCGAGTTGCACGCTGTACCAGTCCCATCCGACCTGTTCCTGTCCGAGGTCTCCGGAACCAAACTCATGATCCATCCAGCTTGTTCCTGTGACCGTCAGGCGCTCGCCGTCGACCCAGAGAGTGCCTGCGGTGGCGAGACGGGTGAACGAATAATAATGGGAGGTCTGCCCCGGCGCGTCTCCCTTTCGACTGATTCCCCCTTTGCCATGGATGACAGGGGATTTCGCCGGCGTCAGGCTCAGGTCGATCGAAAAGTCTTCGGCCGACGCGTTCAGATGATGCCGGGCGTGCTGGAGCGAGGAGGCCTCGGCGATCCAGCGATCGAGCCACACGCGCAACCGTCCAGTCTCGGCGCCTGCCTTGCCGAGACCGGCCCGGCTGATCTTTTCGGCGAATCGGAACTGACCGTGGTCGAGATCCGACAAGGCAAAATGGGCAAAGTACAGGTGTCGGATGGCCCAGCGTGACGGATTCGATCGAACCTGTTCCCGGTTGACGCCCCTCCGGAAAAACGTGAGCTGATAGCCGAAGCGCCGCCCATTTTCGGCCACGAGATGACCGGTGTAATACCACCACTCTGTCCGGAACTCGTCATGAGAACCATGATCCCACGGAAAGCGATAAAGGTAACCGGCCACAGCCTGACGGTACACCTCGTCAGCAGATACGCCCCGGCTCCCTGTCTCAAGCCCTGCCGAAGGCGGCACAATGAAAAAACTGATGCAACTGATGCAGAGGATGATCAGGAGACGCCAGCCGACCTGCATACGGCCTTCCCTGGTTCCAGATGCGGGATTCACGCACCCTGCTGGGAATATGGCGTTCAACGGGTCAGGACCCATGCTGTGGAGGCTTATATCATGCGGGTCACTGATGCGCAAATCGCCAGTGCTGGAGAGGGTTTTCTCGACGTTACAGGCTGTCGGAAGTATCGCCGGCAAGGTTGACAAGGCTGCGGACCTTCGGCTATCGTGGGGCATGCAGGTCGAGCGAGACCAGACTCATCACGGCGAAGACCCGGCCTTTCGCGTGCCGGATCGCATTCCGGTGTTTCCCCTTCCCAACGTCGTGTTTTTCCCCAGGATGTATTTGCCGTTACACATTTTCGAGCCACGGTACCGCGACATGGTTGCCGACGCGGTCGCCGAAGGACAGTGTGTGGGTATGGCCTTGTTGAAGGAAGGTTGGGAGCAAGACTATTACGGAAATCCCGCCATCTTCGACGTGGGCTGCGTGGGGCGCCTGGTCAGCGTCCAGAGATTGCCGGACGGCCGGTATAATATTTTGTTGCAGGGCTTGCATCGGTATGAAATCCGCGAGCAGTTCTATGAGAAACGTTATCGACAGGCCCGAGTCGTCCTCACGCCCGGCGAGCCCCACGGCCCCCTGGAGGCAGCGGTCAAATCCGACCTGGTTCGTACCCTCGAACGGTTTCTGGCTGCGCGCGGGGAAGGGCACCTCCTGCGAGAGTTGTTCCGTCCGGACGTCAACGATGAGACCTTCGTAAACAGCCTCTCAACCTATCTGGACTTTACCCCCCTCGAAAAACAGTTTCTGCTGGAAGCAGAGAGCCTCGTGCAGCGCGCCCGTCGGCTGAGCGATCTGATCCAGTTCAAGATTTGCGAACAGGATGGAGCGAAAGGCTGAGGCCGATGGATCGCAGCATCGCCATCGACACCTCCAAACTGAGCAAGGTCTATGACGGGCTCACGGCTATCCAGGATCTGTCCTTCCAGGTCTTTGGCGGCGAGATTTTTGGCCTCCTGGGGCCCAATGGAGCCGGCAAGAGCACGACGCTCCGAATCCTGATCACGCTCCTGCGCCCGACCTCCGGTCACGCCACGGTTCTCGGCCATGACGTGGTCCGGGAGGCGGATCGCGTTCGTCGTCTGGTCGGCTATGTCCCGCAAGAACGCGCCATCGATCGCTTTCTCACGGGCCGCGAGCATCTCCTGTTACTCGGCGACCTGTACCACCTGTCGAAGGAGGAAACGAACCGGCGCATTGACGAAATCCTGAAGCTGGTGGACTTGGAGGGCAAGGCGGACCAGCCCGCCAAAACCTACTCAGGCGGGATGAAACGCAAACTGGACATCGCCTGCGGCCTGCTGCCGAACCCTAAAATCCTGTTCCTGGACGAGCCGACATTGGGCTTGGACGTGCAGAGCCGTCTCCGGATCTGGGACTATGTCCGCCACCTGCGGGAGCGGGGCATCACGGTCGTCATGACCACCAACTATCTCGATGAGGCGGATCAGCTCTGCGATCGCTTGGCGATCATTGACGGCGGGCGCATCAAGGTGCTCGGGACGCCCAGCGAGCTGAAAGCGGGTTTGGGCGGGGACATTGTGTCATTGACGGTGAGCGCGGCCGCGATGCCCCGCGTGGACGCGCTGGCGTCGGCCTTAAAGGGACTCCCGTTCATCCGCGCCATGAGCACCAAACCGACGGGGCTGGACATTCGGGTGGAATCGCCTGAGAAAGCCTTGCCAGCGGTCCTCGAGGCGGCGAACCGGCTGGACTGCCGGCTGGAATTCATCGAGTGCCATCGGCCGCGGCTGGACGATGTGTTCATGGCGCACACGGGCCATGCGATTCGAGAGGAGTTCCCGAGAGCGGAGGAAGCCTAGCGGGTCCCCCGCGGTCGGCGACCTCTTTGGAAAGCGTATGCGAGAGTATTGGCAAGAAGTCAGCGCATTGACGATGCGGTGGGTCCGCCGACTCAGTCGCGAGAGGTTCAGCATGCTGTTCACCCTCGTGCAGCCGATGCTGTTCTGGCTGATTTTCTTCGGCAACCTCTTTCAGCGAGCCGCCGATACCCAGGTGGTCCAGGCCCCCAACTACATCAGCTTTCTGGCAGCCGGGGTGGTGGTGATGACCGTGCTCAACAACGGGTTGGCGGGGGGTGTGGACCTGCTCTTTGACAAAGAGAATGGATTCCTGGAGCGGCTCATGTCCACGCCGATTCACCGGTCCTCCGTCATCCTCAGCCGCTTCCTGTTCGTCATGACGATCACCTCGCTGCAGATTGTGGTGATTCTCGGCGTCGCCTCCCTCTTCGGAGTCCATCCGGCCACTGGCCTGCTCGGGGTGGCCGTGATCCTGGTGATCGGCATGCTGTTCAGCGTCGGCTTAACCGCCATCTCGATGGCCATGGCCTTTTCGGTCAAGAGCCACGGCGATTTCTTCTCCGTGCTCGGCTTTCTCTCGCTCCCGATGATCTTTCTGAGTTCGGCGTTGGTTCCCTTGGCGGCGATGCCCACCTGGATGAGCGTGCTGGCCCGGTTCAACCCAATGACCTGGGCTATTGACGCGGTCCGGCCGCTCATCCTTTCGGGCTGGGCCGAGGCGCTCCCGCGCCTGGGAATGGTCGTGGCGATCATGCTGGCCTTCGACGCGCTCTGTCTGTATGGCAGCACCCGTGTGTTTCGTCGGGCGTTGGGGTAAGCCAGTCGGGCCGTTGTGGATGCTGGACGATGCGCGATTGAATGATCGGCCGGATTGTGGTGAGGTGACCCATGATGCCAACCAGCGGAAATCAGATCAAAGCGCTGATCAGGCTGCTGTCAGATGAGAATGAACGGGTTGCCAAAGCCATCGGCGAGAAGCTGGTTGAGATCGGTGACCCGGCGGTGCCCCTGCTGCAGGAGGCGGAAATCGAGCAGCCGGAGATGGCGAGGCGGATCGAAGCGGTTCTTGACGAGATTCGCGGGAGCCGATTGGAGGAAGAACTTCGCGACCTCGCGGCTCGCCCGGATGACCAAATGGATGTGGAACAGGGGGAGTTTCTGATTGCTCGGTACGCCTATCCTGGCTTGGATATCCCGGCGTATGCGCGCACGCTCGATGAGATGGCGGCCGAAGTTCGTGATCGGATGGGGCAACGGGTTTCCGGCGAAGAAGCGGTGAAAACGTTGAACCGCTACCTGTTCACGGAACAGGGGTTCCGGGGCAATTCCAAGAACTACTATGAGGCCGACAACAGTTACCTCAATCGGGTGATCGATCGTCGTACCGGCATTCCGATCAGCCTGTCGGTCCTCTACCTGCTCATTGGGAGACGCCTGGGGCTTCCGGTGGTGGGCATCGGCATGCCCGGTCATTTTCTGGTCAAGTTCGACTCGGACCGCTACAAGGTTTTTGTGGACTGTTTCAATGCGGGGGCCTTGCTGACCGAGAAGGATTGCGCGCGGTTCTTGATGCAGGCCGGCTACGGGTTCGACGAGAAATATCTCCAGAAGAGTTCGGTCCGCGCCATTTTGGCACGGACGCTGAAAAACCTGGTCGCTGTGTATGGCAAGATGGATGAGACCGTGAAGGTCTCCCGGTTGAGCCGCTTCATCGAGATTCTGGAGGGCGGCAAGAAGGGAGGGTGCGCAGAAGGAACCTGAACAGCCGCGACCAGCTACACCGAGATCTTCATCAAGTCCCGCCCCACGCGAATCCTGCCCATGAATGCGCGGCCCGCCTGTTGCTTGACGTCGTACCGTTCGGCGATCGGGTAGAAGTGGGAGAGAATCAGACACCGGACTCCGGCTTCCTGCGCCACCTGCCCGCATTCGCCCGCGTGCATGTGCTCGATGCCCGGTTGGTTCTCGGGAAACGAACAATCCAATACCGCCACATGCGCTTGGCGGCACAAGCGCACCAGGCTCGCGCAGTACTGCGCGTCTCCAGAGTACACCAGGGCCCTTCCGCCGTGCTCGATCCGGTACCCGATACAGTGGAGCCGCGGGCTATGCACGACGGTGCACGGGGTGACGCGCGTCTCGCCGAGCGAGAAGCTCCGATCCGCAACCTCCCGGATCTTCACCCGGAACGCGGCGGAGTTGAATCCCGGAAAGGTGTCCAGGATCGTGCCGATCAGCCCCTTGGTCCCGCGCGGGCCGATGAGGGTCAAGTCGGGCCGTGCGCCAACGAACTTGGAATAGTAGACGGCGTCGAAGAAGAAGGTGATGAAGTCCGAGAAATGATCGGCGTGGAAATGTGTGAACAGCACGTACTTGATCCGGTGTCGATCAATGCCGGTCTTGAGCAGGTTGACGAGGGTCCGGGGACCAAAATCCAGCAGGATCGTCTGGTCGGTCTGCACGAGGTAGCCCGCCGCGGCGCGCGTAGGATGGACGTTCGTACCGGAACCGAGGATGGTCAGGCGCATAGTTACCTGGAAGCCAAGGGCGAAGGCTGTCCCCATCTGCCCGTGAACACAAACTCTCTCAAAGGCTTCCTGGTTCGTTTGGCAAGCTCGCGCTGTCGCAGACTCTCCGGCAACGTTTCGGGGTTGCCAGGATATCCGAGAGCAATCCCGGCAACCGGCTCGTACTGTGCCGGGATCTGGTAGAGCTCCCTCACCTTTGCGGGATAGATGCCGGCCATCTGATGCACAACAAGCCCAAACGCCGTTGCTTGCAAGACAAGGTTGGCAACCGCTAGGCCGACATCATGAAAAGCATGCCGGTTCAGCTCACCATCCTTCTCAAAGGACAATTTCGCGACCGAGATCATGAGCACCGGGGCATGCTGAGCCCACTTGATGTTGCTCTCTGTCAGGCAGCTCAACAACCGGGTGTACTCAGTCTGATCCTGCTTGGTGGCTAAGATGAAGTGCCATGGTTGCTCATTGAAGGAGGAGGGAGCCCAACGAGCGGCTTCCCAGAGGCTCCGTAACCGTTCAGGCTCGACCATCCGGTCGGAAAAAGCCCGCGGGCTCCACCGCCGCTGCAGTAGGTCATGAATCGGATAGTCTGTCCCGGCCGGTTTTTCCATCACGAGACCTCCTGACAAGCTCTGCCTCAGGGCTCCCATTCGTTACCGCTTTCGTTGCTGAAAACTGTCGCGGATGCGCAAGAGCAGGGCCCGCGCCTGTTCGGCCTCCTTCTGGGTCAAACCCCGTTCGAAGTACGGCCGCAAGAACGCGGCGTGTGCCGCAAAGGTTTTCCGAAATAACGCCTCGCCCTTGCCCGTGAGCCGAATCCTGATGCACCGCCGATCGCCTTTGACCCCGTCCCGGCTGATGAAGCCCTTGGCCTCCAGCCGGTCCAGCACGCCGGTCAGCGTTCCCTTGGTGACCAGGGTGGCCGCCGAAAGGTCCGAGCAGGTCATACCGTCGGTGTCGCCCAGCGTGGCGATCACGTCGAACTGGGACGGCGTGAGACGCATCGACCGAATGTGACGGCTGTCCTCCCGCCAGAAGGCCAGATAGGCCTCTACCAGCGGCCGCAAAACCTTCAAATAGGGATCATCTTTGAAATCCGGGACATCCATGATTCGGCAAGATAATAGTTCTAATTAGAATAAATGTCAAGTCGTGATGATGCGACCGAGTCTCGTGCAACATCGGTCACGGGGAGCCATCCGTTGACGGCGTCGGCGGGGACCTCCTATGATGCTCTCGCTATGATCGTTCGACAGCAAGGCGGTCAGGCCAGATTGACCGCCATCCTCCTGCTCATCGGCCTCATTGTGACGGGGGTATGGATCTGGAAACGTATCCCTCCTGACACCCAGGACTACATCGTTGAGCGCGCGATCCCGCTGGCGCTCCTGTGCCTTGCCGCTGGGGCTATTCTGTGGGGGCTGGTTGGCAGGGTTCGTCGCCGGCGCAAGCTCCGCATGGAACGGGACCGTCTCATCGCTCGGTTTGAGCGAGAGCCGTCAACCGAGAAGCGGTTGGACCTGGCATTTACATTGATCGCGTGCAACGGCTACAGGCTCAAGGGATTGGAACGGGTCGCCCCGGCCATGAAGGAGTTGTTCAGCACCGCGTTAAAGACCGCTCTGGGTGACAAGCAGCACCGGATTCGGGGCATGGCTGCCAGTCATTTAGGGGTTCTCCAAGACAGCACCGTGATTCCGCTGCTGCTTGCGGCGTTGGAGGACGACCATGCATATGTGCGGTCCTGCGCGGCCCTGGGTCTGGGGCGGTTGAGGGCGAAAGAGGCGAGAGCGAAGCTGGAGCAAGTGATGCAGGACGACTGGGATCAAACGGTGCGGAGCCGGGCGCGGGAGGCACTGGAGCGGATCGCGTAGGGCTGTCCAGGATTACTCCGGCGCCCGGTTGTCCGGGGGCGCGGAATCGGTCCAATCAATGACCAGGACCTCGGGAGGGCAACTCCATCGGATCGGAAGGATGGACCAGCCGAGCCCGCGGTTGACGTAGAGCCTGCGGCCGGCCCGGTCGTAGTGTCCACCGGCCCGCCCGCTGCACCCATACGGCAGCCAGAAGGGGCGGATGCGCGGAATCCGCCACTGGCCCCCGTGACTGTGCCCGCAGAGCATCAGATCGACCGCGTGCGTCTCGTGGAGATGGTCGAATACGTTCGGCGCGTGCGCCAGCAGCACTGTGAAACGGCCAGGCACCCGTGGCGGGATGCAGCGGAGGTCCGCCCGGTGCAGGGATGGATCGTCCAGGCCGACGATCCCCAGCTCGCCCGATCCGACGGCCACGAAGGCGACCTGATTGATCAGCAAGGTGAGCTTATGGCGATCAGCCATCTCACTGAACCGGTCAACCGGAATGCCGCTGTAATGATCGTGGTTGCCCAACGTGAGATAGACCGGAGCCATGCTCCGAAGGGTCGAGAGGAACCGGAACAGATGGGGGAGCCCGTCCGGCACATTGAGCAAGTCCCCCGTCACGAAGATCCAGTCCGGCTGCAGGCCGGCGATCGCGCGCACGACGGCGTCATGACGAGATTGATACCGGTCCAGGTGAAGGTCGCTGATCTGCACCGCTCGCCGCCCGGCCAGTGGGGCATGCCGGCACTCAATCCTGGAAATGTCCACGCTCGATAACCCGACCTCATAGTGGGGGAACAGGTTGAAGAGGCGGTGGAGCGGGAGGGTGAGCCGATGGGCCAGGATGAACCGGGCCCGCTGGTGCCAGCGCAGAGGGTGGCGGGTCATCCTGCAACCCGGTTGAGTGCGGCCCGATCTTGGTTCGTGAACCGGTATCCCTTGTCGTAGAGGGTCCCCATGCTGGCCATCAAGACGTCCAGGCCGCCGGATTTGCGCAGCGCGTCGAACTTGGCGTTGAGGGCGGCCAGATGCACAGCCGGGGCGAGCACCGCGTTGAACGAGACCCCGAACGATTCCAACATATCCTTTAGTTCGGAGACGCTGTACCGCTCATCGTCGTTACGGTCTCCCACCAACGCAAACTCGTAGAAGGTCAGGCTGAGCGAGAGGGAGGATTGCGTGCGGCTGAAATCCTCCCGGGCCGCCTCCAGCCCGTGCGGGTAGCGGGTTTGGCAATCAGATGTATCGAGCGTCTGCAGGCGAATCCTTCGAGGAGCGTGAAAGACTATACCCTCCGCCTGCGGTCTGGGCGGCTTCTGATGAAGCTGCTTGTAGAACCATGCGGTGCAGGTCTGAGCTTCAACAAATCCCTGTTTATCCGACCGGATCTGTTGCTGGATGTGCGACGTAAACGATCTGAACACGTCGTCGGGCTGGGCTGCAATAAGGTTCGGGGAGGGAATCCAACAGCAGGCCAACAATGGTACGATACGGAACAGCGTGGGAGCAGGGAAGGATGATAATGATAGAGGCATCGGTCCTACGTATCTCCGAACTGCCCCTAGTATACCATGAGAGGCTGCGTAACGGCGTGACGCGTGAGTCGTTTAGGGGGCATCCGTGAAACGCGAGGGCCTTAGAGTCCAGACCATGACTGAACTTGCGTTGCCATTTCTGACCGTGGCTGTGCCTGGTATTGGGGGCGTGATCCGGACCACACCGGAGGATTTCCGAGTGGAGGAGCGACCCCTCTACCTGCCGTGCGGCGCCGGAGAGCACCTTTATCTCCGTGTCACCAAACGGGGATTGTCCACACCGGAGATGGTTTCGCGCTTTGCGTCCGCGCTGGGCGTGAAAGCTCGATGTATCGGCGTGGCCGGGCTGAAGGATGCCATGGCAGTCACGACCCAGATGGTGTCGATCCAGGGAATGTCCCCGGAGGCCGTCCCCCGGCTGCGAGTGGATGATCGGATTCTGTCCGTAGAGGTGCTTGGGCGACACCGAAATCGTCTGCGGACTGGACATCACCGTGGCAATGTCTTCCACCTCGTCGTCCGCGGGGTGCGCCCCGGCACAACCGGATCCGTCTCGCTGGTTCTGGAAGAGTTAGCTCGGCGGGGGGTCCCCAACTATTTTGGACCGCAACGGCAAGGGCGGTCAGGACTCAATCATGAGATCGGCGCGGCGCTTCTTCAGGATGGGGCTCGTCGCGCCCGGATGCCCAGATCCAAGCGGCTCTGGTACCTGCATGCCTATCAGTCTTTTCTGTTCAACAAGATTCTGGCCAGTCGGATCGACCGGATCGATCGGGTGCTGGTGGGAGATTGGGCCATGAAGCACGACAACGGGGCCTGCTTCCAGGTTGAGGACGCCGCTGCGGAGCAGCAGCGGGCGGATGGCTTTGAGATCAGCCCGACCGGCCCGCTCTTCGGCTCGCGGGCCCCGTGGGCGTCCGGCGAGCCCGGCGCGCTCGAGCGGGCCAGTGTCGTCGAGTTCGGTGCCCCGCCCGAGTCGCTGGCTCGGGCCGCTGCTGCCTGCGGTTTTCGGGGGGAACGACGATCGCTGCGGGCACGGCTGGAGAATCTCGATTGGTCTTTGAAAGGCGAGACGCTGACGCTGTCGTTTACGCTGCCACCCGGGGCCTATGCCACCAGTGTCCTGCGCGAACTGATGAAGACGGATCGTCAGGACCGGCCGCGCGCCCATGCCTCGCGAGGAGCATGATATGATGATTGCAGTGAGGTCATGTCAGGTCGGACGGTCCCGGAAAGGGCTCACGCCGAGGAGGGTGAGAGAATGATTCAGGCACAGGAAACGGTCGTGCTCCAGGGGCATATCATTGATTCGCTGATCCTGGCGAAGGTGCTGGACACTATTCTCATGATGGGCGGCACCTTTGATCTGAGTGAGATGCGGATCGGGACCACGCGCGGGGAGCCGTCGCGGGCCAAGATTATCGTTCGGGCGTCCTCGACGGCGCTACTGGAAGAGATATTGGAGGCCATCCAGCCTCACGGCGCCTCGATCGAGCGGGAATCCGACTGTGTGCTCCTACCGGCACCGGCCAACGGTGTGCTGCCCGACATGTTCTACGCCACCACGCACCTGCCGACTCAGGTTCGGCTGCGGGGTCGGTGGATTGAGGTGGAGGGTATTGAAATGGATGTGGCCGTCCGTGTGGATGCGGGACTCACCGCCGCCAAGGCGGTCCCGATGGGGGCGGTCCGGCGGGGGGACTTGATCGTCGTCGGACGGGAGGGGATCCGAGTCCTTCCCCTTCAGCGTCCCAAAGAGCGGGACGTCTTCGGCTTCATGGAAGCTCAAGTTTCCTCGGAACGTCCTCACGGGCATATCATCGTCGATATTGCGCGTCGCATGCGGGCGCTTCGAGATGACCGGGAGGCAGGGAAAGAGGGCAGCGACGTCCTGTTGGCCGGCGGGCCGGCGATCATTCACGCCGGCGGGCGAGAGGCCCTGACCTGGCTGATCGAGTCCGGCTTCATTCAGGTCTTGTTCGGCGGCAATGCCTTGGCGGCCCACGATATGGAGGCGCACCTGTTCGGCACCTCGCTGGGATACCGCCTTTCGGCCGGCCGCGCGGTCCCACATGGTCACGAGAATCATCTGCGGACGATCAATCGCATTCGCGCCATCGGGAGCATCGAGCAGGCGGTCAGGTCAGGCGTGATCACGGAGGGGATTATGGCGGCGTGCGTCCGGCGCGGGGTCCGTATCGTGCTGGCCGGCTCGATCCGAGACGACGGCCCGCTGCCCGGCGTGATCACGGACACGATGGCGGCTCAGGCCGCCATGCGAGCGGCGCTGCCCGGCGTGGGCTTGGCCCTCCTGGTGGCGTCCACGCTGCATGCGGTCGCCACCGGCAATCTCCTGCCGGCCACGGTCCCCACGGTGTGCGTGGACGTGAACCCGGCGGTGCCCACCAAGCTGGCCGATCGGGGAAGTTTCCAAGCCGTGGGCCTGGTCATGGATGCTGCATCGTTCCTGCGCGAGCTTGCGCGTGAATTGGGGTGGAAAGCATGAGCCGCCTCCTGGTCTGCCCGCCGGACTATTTCAGCATCGATTACGAGATCAACCCGTGGATGCGCCTGTCCAATGCGGTCGATCCCGAGCGGGCCCGCGCGCAGTGGCACGGGCTGATGCGGGCGCTGGAAGAAGAAACCGGCGTCTTTCTGGAGCGGATGCAACCGGTTCCCGGACTCCCGGACATGGTGTTCACGGCCAACGCCGGGGTGGTGGTCGGGAATCGGGCGGTGCCCAGCCGGTTCCGCCACCCGGAGCGGCAGCGCGAGGAGCGGTACTTCGAGGACTGGTTTCGGGATCACGGATATGAAGTGGCCCTGTTGGAGAACGGCCTGTATTTCGAGGGCGCGGGCGACCTGCTCGGTTTTCCGGACGCCTGGTTTGGGGGATATCGCCAGCGAAGCGACATCCGGGCCTACGCGCGCCTGAGCGAAATCTTCGGCCGTGAGATCATTCCGCTCGAGCTGGTGGATGGCCGCTTCTACCATCTGGACACCTGCTTCTGCCCCTTCAGCGGAGGGGACCTGCTGTATTACCCACCGGCCTTCGATCCCTATGCGCAGGCCGTCATCGAAGATCGGATCGAGAAACCCCGCCGCTTCGTGGTACCCACCTCAGAGGCGCTCCGCTTTGCCTGTAACGCGGTCTGCGTGGGCAAGCACATCGCGCTGCCGGAGGGCTGTCCTGAGACGATGGCGCTGCTTGAGGCGCGCGGGTATGAGACCCATCCCCTGCCCCTCGACGAGTTCATGAAGGCCGGCGGGTCCGCCAAGTGCCTGACGCTCGCGCTCGACTGAGAAGAGCAAATGGCTGATGGCTAATGGCTAATGGTCAGAGCCGCGGAACGAAGCAATTGATCCCTCTCTTCAGCCATCCGCCATAAGCTATACGCCATCAGCTCCCTGACCTCTTCCGGAGCAGCCACGAGAAATAGAATCCGGCGACGGCGATGGAGATCAGTTCGATCGTGATCAGGAGCCGGCTGATGACGCCATCCTCTGGAGGGCTCAGGAG
>JACQQM010000111.1 GCA_016207025.1 Nitrospirota bacterium
GGACGTGCTCGTCGCCCAGCGGAACCTCTTCGAGGCCGAGCTGGCCCTGACCGGCACCCATCGGCTCTATCTGGTCTCGATCGTTCAGCTCTACAAGGCCCTGGGCGGCGGCTGGCCGCCGAATGGCGCCTACCCCCAGCCGGTCGGGCAAGCACAACAAGTAAACGGGTGACCGCCCGTGCAACGCACAGGGTTTGCGATGGCCAACAACAGTCGTGGTCTCACAAGAACCCTCGCCTGGGCGGGAGTCCTCCTGACGGGAAGTCTGCTCGTCGGATCGTGGCTCACCACGGCTGGCACGAGCTGGGCGGCCTCCTCGCCCACGCAATCAACCACAACACGCGGTGACGCAGAACGGGGCCGGACTCTCTTCAACGGCAGAGGGATCTGCTTCTATTGCCACGGAAAGGACGGCCACCCGGATCAGCGCCCCCAATTGTCGCGGGAAACCACCGAGGTCATTGTCCGCCTGGCTCCGAACCCGCCCGACCTGCGCGATCCGCGGAGTCTGAAACTGAAGAATGATCGCGAGCGGTTTCGCGCGATCCGCGAGGGACACCCGGGGACGGGGATGCTTCCCGATACGACCCTGACGGATGACGAAATCGCGGACACCCTGGCGTACCTTGCGACGCTGCGCGCGAGTGAAAGGAACAGGCGATGAAGGCCCACTATCTCGGCCACGTGGTGTTTTACGTGAAGGATCTGGGACGCTCGCTCGCCTTCTACCGCAACTTGCTCGGGTTCAAGGAAGTCGGACGCGTCTTCAGCCGTCCTGTCTCCAATCCAGCCCCTGCGCCTATGAGGGAGCAGCAGACAGTCTGGTAAGTGCGTCAGGACTGCGGTATAGTGAACACGGACTCTTGAAAGAAAGGGGGTGACAGGTTTCGACGGGGATCAAGAGGCCAGCGGTGCATGCCGAGCTCTCGGGGACTCGTAAAACCTCCGGGAAACAAGCAACTGCCAACACAGAGCTGGCACTCGCGGCGTAATTGACCGCGACGTCCCTCCACCTGAGGCCTGCGGGGGTGGAAGGGGCGCGATGCAGCAGGCTGGTCCAAGGCTGGTGCTCAGCGGCTGAGGACGAGAACGCACTGGGCTAGCGGCTGTTCTAAGCCGGCCGATGGGCGTGGGCGGCTGCGAAACCAAAACGATCGGATAAGCATGTAGAGCCGTTGCGCTGAAGGTCTTCGGACAGGGGTTCGATCAACACACAGGTCGCCCCGGGGAGTAATCCTCGGGTGAACACGGGGCTCAATCGGCGAACCCTAAAGCCCGCGATTGCGGACCATGGCAACGCCGAGGGGTCGAACGAGGCGAACTCATTCGGCCCTGTAGAGACTCAGAGATCCGCTGGCTACCAGGTGGGCGGACACTCGGAGCATCGAGATGATGCTAAGACGCCCCGCATCCCCGACGGCCTGCTTAAGGCAGGCGCCACCGGGCGATGAAGGCATAGTCCGGACCGGGTCGAAAGACACGGAACATCCGTCCCCTCACCTCCACCATTACCAAAGCCCCTGGGTGATGATGCCCAGGGGCTTTGTTGTGAGCTCGTGACAAGAGAATTGCGGAGAGCCAAGGCTTACAGAAAAGCTAGCAGACTTACTGCGGTTGAGGCAGCCTATCTGGCTGGACTGATTGACGGAGAAGGAACTGTCACTCTCTCACGAGTACATCGCAGCAGACAGAGAGGGTTGGTCGTGACAATCAGCAACACTGAGCTGGCAATCCTCCAGCACGTCCGTGATGTCATAGGAGTGGGCACAATCACCAGCAAAAGAATATCGAGAATCAATCACACACCCAGCTACGCCTACCATGTGGCCGATCGACAAGCCCTTGACCTGCTCGAGCAGATAGGCCCGTTTATGAAATCGCACAAAGCTGCCCGAGCCAAGTTGGTTTTAGACCACTACCTACGACTGACACCTCGGAACGGTCGGTACACGCAAGAACAGTTGGCTCAGCGGGATGCTTTCATACACCAATTCTTTGAAATCAGGCCTGCCGAGCGAACAGGCAGACCACGACCTGTTCTTACGGCCTCGCCTCTGAAACCAAATTAAACGGCCCCTGGCTTTGCGGAGGAACCAGGGGCATGAATAGTGGACCCTCTTGAAACGCGTTCGAACCTTCTTCGAGGCGCAAGGCCCCTGGCGGCCACGAGCTGCCAGGGATTTTCATAAGCAAGCCGCGCTGAGACGGCCGACTTGTCCAATACCAGCTTTTCCTTCCGCTTCGCGTATTCCTCCCGCGAGATGAGCCCCTCCAGGTGCGCGTCGAGCAGGCGATCGAGTTTTGCCTCCAGCGCGGCGAGCTTCTCTTTCAGCGGTTGAGCGGCAGCGCCCGACGCCTGGGCCTCTATGTGCTTCCACTCCTCGATCTGCGTGAGCATCTGCTCCGCCCAGACGTCGGGCAGGGAGGCGGTTTGAACGGCCAGCCGAAGCTGAGCGGCGAGGGCCTCTTCGCGCACGTAGCGCTGTGAGCAGGGTCCTTTCTTCGGGACCTTGTCTTCCTTCCTTGTGCCAGCGGTTGCTCTTGGCTATAATGACCCCATGGCATCAGCCGGGAAAGGAAATAGAACGCATACACGTCCCCACAGGGCAAGGACAACGTCCAGCCGAGCCAAACGGCAGCGTGCGCCCATTTGGAAGGAACTCCTGAGGATCGCGAGAGCGATTCCCAAGGCTGATCTCCACAAACTCCCCACCGATCTCGCCGCACATCACGATCATTACCTCTACGGCAGTCGTCTTTCTTGAGGCAAGTCTTCGCAGACACGGCCTACTGGCTGGCCCTGACCAATCCTTTCGACCAATACCACGACAAGGCCACTCGCGCGTCTGCTTCGCTTGAAGGCAAGCGGATTGTCACGTCCGACGCAGTCCTCACCGAATACCTCAACGCGCTCGCCGACAAAGGTTCGCCAGTCCGTCTAGCTGCCGTCCGATCTGTCGAAAGCATCTTGCACAATCCCGGCGTGACGGTCGTTGCTCAGACGCGCAAGCTGTTTCTGAAGGGATTCGCCCTCTACAAGGCCCGGGCAGATAAGGGATACAGCCTGACCGACTGCGTCTCAATGACGATCATGCGCCAGCGAAGGATCAACCAGGCTCTCACGAGTGACCACCATTTCGAGCAGGAGGGATTCGCTGCTCTGATGAGATGATGAAGCGGTGGGCGCTCTCGATCGCGTTTGGGCAGTCCCCTTGGAGCGTCGTCATGCTCCGGACTCGCTCACAGGAATGAGCTCCGGATTGGCGATGGCCCTTGCGAAGCAATGGCCTCCTTCGGCCTTCGCCAACCGAAGTCGGCTTCGGCCGACGAAGGTCGGTGGCGGGCC
>JACQQM010000008.1 GCA_016207025.1 Nitrospirota bacterium
CCGCTCGCTGAGCTTGCCCAACCGTCGTCCGTCCCGTCGCTCTCGACCGCGCGCTCCTTCATGGTGGGGGAACGGTTTACCTATGCCCTGTCATGGTTGGCCATCCGAGCAGGGACCGCTGTCTTAGAGGTAGCGGAGTCTCCCCCGGTTCATGACCGTAAGACCTTCAGGCTGCTGACCACCGCCACCTCAAGCCCCTTCGTGACAAAATTCTATCCGGTGGATAACCGGGTGGAATCCCTCATTGATGCCGAGACGCTTGTTCCACAACGGATGCTCTTCCGCCGGCGGGAGGGGAAGAGGAAAAACGATTTCGACGTCATCTTTCGCCATGCGGAGGGAACCGTCACGTCGAACAAGGACGGGGTGGTTGACACGATTCCCATCCCGCCTGACACCCACGACGCGATCTCGTGTCTGTATTATGTCCGCAGCCTCCCGTCGCTGTCGCCGGGATCATCGGTGGTCCTGAATGTGCACCATGACAAGAAAAATTACCGGTTGGAGGTGCGGGTGGAGGGAATTGAAACGCTGCATGGACCCTGGGGAACGGTGGAGACGCTGCGGGTCTTAGCGATCATGCCGTTTCAAGGGATTTTCCTCAACGAAGGCAACATTCGGGTGTGGCTGACGAATGACGCGAGCCGCGTGCCGGTGATGATGAAGGCAAAAGTGAAAATTGGGTCGGTCGTGGCCAAGCTGGTTGACGGGTTTCGGATGCCGCCGACTTCGTGACGGTTCGATTGCTCGGTTGTGGGAAAACCGATATAATCACGCTGTCAAGCAGGCCGTGAGGAAAGGGAAGCCCGTGGCGCAGTCTCCGATCACGCTGACGCGACACATCCTCGAGGAACAGGCGGCCCATCCGGGCGCGACCGGTGAGTTCTCCACCATCATGGCGCAGATCGCCCTGGCCGCGAAGATCATCGCGCGGGACATGAGCCGGGCGGGGCTCATTGACGTGTTGGGGCTGACCGGCGCGACCAACATCCAGGGCGAGGCGGTCCAAAAGCTGGACCAATTGTCGAATGAGACCTTTGTCCGCGCGTTTGAGTACTACGGGGGGCTCGTCCGGACGCTGGTCTCGGAAGAAATGGACAAGCCCCTGCACGTGGGCGGCCTGCTGCTCGACGGAACCCGCCAGGGGAAATACGCGCTCTTCTTCGATCCCCTGGACGGCTCGTCCAACGTGGACGTCAACGCGACCGTCGGCTCCATTTTCTCCGTGCACAAGGTCCCGGAGCATGCCAGACCCGACTCTGACGCCGATTTACTGAAGACCGGCGCCGAGCAGGTGGCGGCCGGGTACGTGCTCTACGGGCCGAGCACGGTCCTGGTCTACACGGTGGGAGCAGGCGTGCATCAGTTCACGCTGGACCCGGGGATCGGAGAGTTTATCCTGTCGGCACGACATCTCACGATGCCCCAGCGCGGGAAGGTGTACAGCGCCAACGAGGGGAATTACCCCAAATGGCCCACCGGCACACGCCGGTTTGTGGACTACCTGCGGGACAAGGACCAGGCGACCGGTCGGCCGTATTCGTCCCGCTATTCAGGCTGCCTCGTCGCCGACGTGCACCGTCTCTTCTCGGTCGGTGGCGTGTACCTGTACCCGGCTGAAACGGGGAAGCCTGAAGGGAAGCTCCGGCTCATGTATGAGGCGGCTCCGCTGGCGTTCGTTGTGGAACAGGCCGGAGGACGCGCCAGCACGGGGACGCAACTCATTGCCGACATCAAGCCGACGACGCTTCACCAGCGCGTGCCGCTGATCATCGGGAGCCGGGACGATGTCAGCCGCGCGGAGGAATTCATTGCAGGAGGATGACGATGAAGGAACGCATCCGAGAGATTCTGAGCTGGTACGCGAGCGACAACGCAGGGACGAGAACGAATCTGGCTCGCCTGCTTGGACATGGCAAGCTGGGAGGGACCGGCAAGCTGGTGATCCTGCCGGTCGATCAAGGCTTCGAACACGGGCCGGCGCGGAGCTTCGCGCCCAACCCTCCGGGATATAACCCGCACTATCACTTCGAGCTGGCCATCGAAGCTGGCTGCAACGCCTACGCGGCGCCGCTCGGATTCCTGGAGGCCGGGGCAAGCCAGTACGCGGGCATGATCCCGTTGATCCTGAAGCTGAACAACCATGACGTGCTGCACGAGGACAAGGACCCGCTTCCGGCCGTGACGGGGAGCGTGAAGGAAGCGCTCAGGTTGGGATGTGCGGCGGTCGGGTACACGATCTATCCCGGATCGGCGCATTGCGTCCGGATGTACGAACAACTCCGTGAGATCGCCGAGGAGGCCAAAAACAGCGGGCTGGCGGTCGTTGTCTGGTCCTACCCGCGCGGCTCCGGACTGAGCAAGGAAGGGGAGACCGCAATGGACGTGGTGGCCTATGCGGCTCAGATCGCCGCGCAACTCGGCGCGCATATCATCAAGGTGAAGCTGCCGACGGCGCATCTGGAACAGGCAGCGGCCCAAAAGGTGTACGAGTCCGAGCAGATTCCCATCAAGACGCTGGCGGAGCGGGTGCGGCACGTGGTGCAGAGCGCGTTCGACGGGCGGCGGATCGTGATCTTTTCTGGCGGCGCGAAGAGCGACGACAAGAACGTGTTCGAGGAAGCCCGTGCCATTCGCGACGGAGGCGGGTTCGGCTCTATCATCGGACGCAATTCGTTCCAGCGCCCCAAAGTGGAGGCCCTGAAGTTCCTCCAGACAGTCATGGGCATTTATGCCGGGGAAATTCCGTAGCATCAGTCGTGGTCAGCTCGTCGCTGGAGCGTGAGTAGGAGGTCCGGGTGAACAGATACGAACCACAGAGGCCCGAGAGCCGCCGGGCATCGTCGGTGTTGGTAAGCGCGCTCCTCGTGGGCGCGGGGATCCTGATCGGCATTGTGGTGGCCTCGGACATGGGCTGGCTGCCGTTCGGGCATGCCGTCCCGGAGCCGCCGGTGCGGGAGGCCCCTGCCCCGTCTCCTACGACGGTCGGCGGGGACCGCAATTTCGTCCAGATTGCCAAAACCGTCAAGCCGGCGGTGGTCAATATCTCGACGACTCGAACAGGAAGAGGGGGGGAGGGCCCGCACGGGATGCCGTTCGATGATCCCTTTTTCCGCCGGTTTTTTGGGGAGGAGTTTTTCCGGCGGTTCGAGGCGCCGCGCGAGCGGAAGGAACGGAGTCTGGGCTCGGGCGTGATTGTGGAGCCGAGTGGGCTGATCATTACGAACAATCACGTGGTGAGCAAGGCGGATGAGATTAAGGTCTTCCTCTCGGACAAGCGCGAGTTCAAGGCGAAGCTGATCGGGACCGATTCAAAGACCGACCTCGCGGTGCTCAGGATCGAGGCCGAGGCGCTGCCCACGATCCCGTGGGCGGATTCGGACAAATTGGAGGTGGGGGAGTACGTGCTGGCCGTAGGGAACCCCTTCGGTCTCAATCAGACCGTCACGATGGGCATCGTCAGCGCAGTGGGGCGGGCCAGCATGGGCATCGCGGAGTATGAAGACTTCATCCAGACCGATGCGGCCATCAACCCGGGCAACTCGGGCGGCGCCCTCGTCAACGTGCGCGGCGAGCTGGTCGGGATCAACACCGCCATCTTCAGCCAGAGCGGGGGGAATATGGGGATTGGGTTCGCAGTCCCCAGCAACATGGCGCGCTCGATCCTAGCCCAGCTTGTCCGAGCCGGCAAGGTGGTCCGGGGCTGGCTCGGCGTGTCGATTCAGGAACTGTCGCCTGAACTTGCGTCGCAGTTCGGAGTGCCGGAGCCTAAGGGAGTGCTGGTCAGCGATGTGCTGGACGGGAGCCCGGCGAAACGAGCCGGTCTCGAGCGCGGGGATGTCATCGTGGAGTACGACGGCAAGCCGATCGAGAACCCGACCCAGCTCCGGAACGCAGTGGCGCAGACGGCGGTGGGAAGGAAGGCAAGCGTGAAATATATCAGAGACAAGCAGATCCGCACGCTTGATGTGACGATCGCGGAGCAGCCCAAGTCCGTGGCGCAGGCCGAAAACGAAGAGCCAAGCGAGTCGGCCAGCCCGGCCGGTCTTCTGTCCGACCTCGAGGTGCGTGAGCTGACCACTGATCTGGCCAGCCGCTTGGGGCTCGTGGACAAAGAGCGGGGTGTGGTCATCGTGCGGGTCCGGTCGGGCAGCGTGGCCGACGAGGCCGGTCTCAAGGAGGGCGATGTGATCCTGGAGGTGAACCGGAAGCCCGTGGCCAACCTTAAGGCATACGAGCGGCTGGCCTCCAAGATCGGCAAGGACGAGACTGTGCTGCTTCTGATCAAACGTCAGGGCCGAACCAGTTACGTCACGCTGAAGCCGTAGCCCTGCGTTTTGAACGACCCGGTGTTATAATGGCGAACCGAAAGGGGGTGTACATATGGCGCGACGAACCATATTCGTCCTCCTGAGCGCCTTGGCGGGGATGGCCCTCTTCGGCCGTGGCGAGGAGCTGACCGGGCCTTTCATGGCCATCGGGTTTTCAATCGGGGCGGTTACAGGCGGACTCATTTTACTCGGTGAATATGCGCTCCAACGGGCCTCATTCGGCATCATTGTGGGAGGAACGGCCGGCTTGGCGGTCGGTCTGGTGCTGACCGGTCTGGTCGAATGGGTCGGCAGTGTCATCTTTGATGTCGAGACGTTTCTGTTTCACATCGGCGGGCTCCTGTTTCTGCTCGGGCTTCCGTACCTCGGTCTTGTACTGGGGGCCAAGTTCGGACAGTTGAGCATCACTGGGCCGGCCAAGCGAACCGAACACGCGGCGGATGGCGGCAATCATAAGATTCTCGATACCAGCGTGATCATTGACGGGCGTGTGGCGGACCTCTGCGAGACGGGATTCCTGGAAGGCACGTTTCTGGTTCCTCAGTTCATCCTGCACGAGCTCCAGCATATTGCGGACTCGTCCGATTCGCTGAAGCGCGCGCGGGGCCGGCGGGGGCTGGATATCCTGAACAAGATCCAGAAGATGGTGGATATCGACGTGCGCATCGTGGACGATGACTTCCCCCACGTCAAGGAAGTGGATTCCAAGATCGTCTTGCTCGCCAAGAAGGTCCGCGCCAAGGTCATCACGAATGATCTGAACCTGAACAAGGTCGCGGAACTGCAGGGCGTGCGGGTGCTGAATATCAACGAGCTGTGCAACGCCCTCCGGCCGGTCGTGCTGCCCGGGGAAACGATCCGGGTGTTTGTGCTCAAAGAAGGCAAGGAGGCCGGACAGGGGGTCGCCTACCTCGACGACGGCACGATGATCGTGGTGGACAACGCGAAGCGCTGCATCGGGAGAAACGTGGATGTGGTGGTGACCAGCGTGCTCCAAACCACGGCGGGGCGAATGATCTTCACGCGCCTCAAGGAGGAAGCGGAAAAGGAGGAGTTCCAGGTCGCGCGTGGCTAATCGCACCGTTGCCCTCGTCCCGGCCGCCGGGCGGGGACTCCGTATGGGGGGCACGATCCCGAAGCAGTTTCTGACGCTGGGGGGCTTGCCCCTGCTGGTTCATACCCTCCGTGTGCTGGAGGCCGAGGACGCCGTCCACGAAATTGTGCTCGCTGTGCCGGAGGCTGACCGCGACTTCTGCCTGCGGGAGATCGTCACCCGCCACGGGTTCACCAAAGTCAAAAAAATTGTGGCCGGGGGAGAGCGACGCCAGGATTCCGTGCGCCACGGCCTCCAGGCGATCGGCGACAGCGCGGAGTTCGTGCTGGTGCATGATGCGGTGCGGCCGTTCCTGACACGGGAGATGATCAGGCGCGTCCTTGAGCAGGCGGCCAAGCATGGGGCCGCGGTGGTGGCGGTCCCGATGCGGGATACGGTCAAGCAGGTCGGGGCGGACGGGCTGATCCAGAGCACGGTAGACCGACAGCGCCTCTGGCTCGCCCAAACGCCACAGGCGTTCCGGCTCTCCCTCTTGCAGGAAGCCCATCGGAAAGCTGACTTGGACGGCATGCACGGCACCGACGACGCCCAGCTCGTGGAACGGCTCGGGCACCCCGTCGCGGTCGTGGACGGCAGCGGAGAGAACATCAAGATCACGCGGCCGGAGGATTTGGCGATCGGCGAGGCCATCCTGGCAGCGAGAAAGGGTCAACCAAGTTGATGCGAGTCGGGCTGGGGTATGATATTCATCCCTTGGGGAGTGGCCGCAAGCTGATCCTGGGAGGGATTGAGATCCCGCATACACAGGGATTGGTAGGGCATTCGGACGCGGACGCGCTGGTCCACGCGGTGTGTGATGCGCTGCTCGGGGCCATGGGAGAAGGCGACCTAGGAAAACATTATCCCAGCTCTGACCCTCGGTATAAAAATATTTCGAGCCTCCTCTTATTGGAGGAAGTGGCGGGACTGCTCGGCAGAAAGGGGTTTCGGTTGGTCAATCTCGATACGGTCATCATCGCGCAGGCTCCCCGGCTCAGTCCCCACCTCGAAGCTATGCGGGCGCGGATCGCGGAAGTCCTGAAGGTGGAGCGGGAGGCGGTGAACGTCAAGGTCAAGAGCGGGGAAGGCTTGGACGCGATCGGCCGGGAGGAGGCGATAGCGGCCCAAGCCATCTGCCTGATTGAATCGGTCTAAGGCCATATGTTCGCAAGGATCAGACAGGACTTACAAGCGGTCTTTGATCGTGATCCGGCGGCGACCAGCAAGCTGGAAGTGATCCTGACCTATGCCGGGTTCCATGCGCTGCTGGCTCATCGCGTCGCGCATCGCCTGTGGAAGATGGGCGTGCCAGTCCTGCCGCGCTTAATCTCACACGTCGCGCGGTGGCTGACGGGCATTGAAATCCATCCGGCCGCCACGATCGGCAGGGGCTTTTTCATTGATCACGGGATGGGGGTCGTGATCGGGGAAACCGCCGAGATCGGCGACTATGTGACGCTCTTCCAGGGAGTGACGCTGGGCGGGACCGGCAAGGAACACGGCAAGCGCCATCCGACCTTGGGCAACCACGTGGTGGTGGGGGCCGGCGCGAAGATTCTGGGCGGCATCCGGATCGGGGACAACGTGAAGATCGGTGCGAACTCCGTCGTCCTGAAATCGGTGCCACCCAATTCCACCGTGATCGGCGTGCCGGCGCGGGTCATCAAAACCGAGGGGGGGAGGTTGCCCGAGGCGACCATGGACCACATCAATATGCCCGACCCCATCGCCGACCGCTTCGAAGCTCTCGAACGCGAGCTGATCGAGCTCCGCAAGAAGCTCGAGAATCGCGGTAACGAACCCTCATCATAGCTTGCTTGGGTGCAGCAGGGCCTTCCGCTTCCGCGCCCACGAGGCGGCCCTTCCGGGCTTATCTCCCATTGCATGCAGTCCAGCAATAGGTACCCGGCGGAAGCCTTCCGAAATTCCCGCGGCCACGGTCGTCCCGACCGTAGTGCCTTGGTCAGTTCCGGTTTTCCTCCCCGGCGAACCCTCGGTGGGCACCCCGCTTCTTCGGCGAAGTCCACTCTGGGCCCTACCACACCCACATTGCTCAGGGTTGAATGAGTTTGCCAGGCGAATCAGAAGTGCTCATACTGCAGGCGGACCAGACTCGGGGACTTATGCGGAACTAGATAATCCATAGTTAGGCCCCGCAAGAGGAGACCAATGTCTTTAGCGCTTGGTATTCTTGCTGCTGTATCCGTTATTGCGATCTTGTTGTAGTAGTCGGCAATACGTGGAAGATGGCCGGCTGGCTCCGAAAATGCCTGTTTAAAGCGTGTCTAGCACTGATTGCTACTGGTCTTGTGCTTGCCTCTCATATAGGTGTGATTGATTTGATAGCATCCGTGTCAATGCCTTTCGTGATAGGTGCTTTAGTCGTAAGTAACGGTATTTCTGCGATAGTTATAACCGAGCTATTACGATCAGTGATGGCATCGGGGAAAACGTGGACCACGGTAAAGCACCGAAATTCTGTGTTTGTAACTTGGCTTGTTTTGTCAGTTGTGAACATCTACGGCGTTGTTCTGATGCGGCAAACGATATAGGCTAGGTAGCGAGGCCTAACAATGGCGTCGAGAGGAACG
>JACQQM010000109.1 GCA_016207025.1 Nitrospirota bacterium
CGATCTGGGTGACGACCGGATCCTTGAACGGCTTGGACTTCTTCACCGCCTGCTTCGAGTCCTCCGCCAGCCGCTTCTGCTCATTGTCGTGATAGAAGATCGCGGAGCGATATTGATTTCCCCCATCACAGAACTGCCGATCCGGGGTGGTGGGATCAATGTTGCGCCAGAAGACCTCCAGCAACTTGCTGTAACTCACCTTCGCCGGGTCATAGACGACTTCTACGGACTCGGCGTGGCCTGTGCCGCCCGCTGACACTTGCTCATAGCTCGGATTGGCGACTTGCCCGCCGGTATAGCCCGACGTCACTGACACGACCCCCTCCACGCCCTCAAAGGCTTCCTCCATGCACCAGAAGCAGCCCCCGGCGAAGGTGGCCTTGGCCGGTTGGTGGCTATTCGCCGCGTGCCCGGCCGGGGTTGCGGCCATGGCCCCAGTGGCCAGCATCAAAGCGACATATATCCATCTACGAGACGGTGTGATCTTCATGGGGAGAAGTGGGGGTAGCTCAGACCCCTTTTCGAGGAGGAATAAAGGGAACGAAAAAAGAAAGTGGCTGGGGGACTAGGATTCGAACCTAGGTAGTCAGATCCAGAGTCTGACGTCCTACCACTAGACGATCCCCCAACCGACCCTGGAGCCTAATATGAAGGCCCGGCCAGAGTCAAGGACGGCCGGCCCGGGCTCGTTCGACCCCCTGCCGGAGCCGGGCCACGGTCCGGTCCCGCCCCAGCAGGTCCATGACCTCAAAGATCCCGGGACTGGCCGCCCGCCCGGTGAGGGCGACTCTGACCGGCTGGGCAAGCTGGCCCATCTTGAGCCCTCTTTCTTCCAGCACGTGCTTGAAGGCCTTTTCCATGGCGGCATGCGAGAACTCCGACAACGAGGCGAGACCATCAGCCAACTTGGTTAGTGCCGGAACAATGCTTGGCGTGAGATACTTCTTCGCCGCCTCTTCCTCGATAACGATCTCCCGCTGCACGTAAGGTGCGGCGGCCGCCGCCATCTCGACCAAGGTCTTCGAGCGCTCTCGGAAGGCGACGACCAGTTTCTCCATCCACTCCCCCGGCTTCCCACTTAACTCCATTTCTATCGCCTCCTCCTTATACTTGCGCTCGTCCCCAAAACCGGCCTTAGCAAGATACGGTATGAGTAGCGTGGCCACCCGCTTGGGCTCGCTGTGCTTGATGTACTCGGCGTTCACCCAGAGCAGCTTGTCCGGGTTGAACACCGCGGAGGACTTCTGCACGTGCTCGAAGTCGAATTTTTCGATCAGCTCCGCAACAGAAAAAATTTCCTGATCGCCGTATGACCACCCCAGGCGCACCAGATAGTTGATCATGGCTTCCGGCAGATAGCCCATGTCTCGATACACCAGGATCGAGGTGGCGCCATGCCGCTTGGAGAGCCGCGTCTTGTCTGATCCGAGGATCATCGGAAGATGCCCGAACCGAGGCACGGCGTAGCCCAGCGCCCGGAAGATGGGAATCTGTCTGGGCGTATTGGTGAGGTGGTCGTCTCCGCGGATCACGTGCGTGATGCCCATGAGCGCGTCATCCACCACCACCGAGAAGTTGTAGGTCGGATAGCCGTTGGACCGCAGGATGATCAGGTCGTCCACGACGCTGTTATCAAACACCACCTGCCCTTTGATGAGATCCTCGATCACCGTCTGCCCTTCCTGCGACGCCATGAACCGGAGCGCCGCCTCCCCCGTCGGGTCGGTGATGCCGCGGGTGCGGCAGCGGCCGTCGTACTTGGGGGCCAGCCCTTTCGCCAGTGCGTCCTTCCGTCGCGCCTCCAATTCCTCGGCGCTGCAGATGCACCAATAGGCCTGCTGCCGCTCGAGCAGCTTCATGGCGTGCTGGCGGTAGAGGTCCATGCGCTCGGTCTGCCGAAACGGGCCCTCGTCCCAGTCCAGCCCCACCCATTTCATGCCGTCCAGGATCGCATGAATGGCTTCCTCCGTCGAGCGGCTTTGATCGGTGTCTTCGATGCGCAGAATGAACTTGCCATGTTCGTGCCGGGCGAAAAGCCAATTGAACAACGCCGTCCGGACCCCGCCGATATGCAGGTAGCCGGTTGGGCTGGGAGCAAACCGCACTCTGACTTCGCTCATCGTCCCTACCTGGTCAGAAAATAATAATGGCTCTCCCGGAAATTTTGTGGGTCGTTCGCCCGATCTCCTTCGGGGCTGCCGGGGCGGCGGCGTCCGCTCTGGTGCGGACTCGCCTCGCTGCTTGTAGCTGGCGGCGGCCCGGTTGCGGCTCCCCCCATCCCCCACTTCGGAAGGCGGGGGCCTCCGATCCGCTGAGGCCTGAGCCCACAGGCCTCAGCGGTCGGGCCTCGCACGGGCCGCCGTCTCGCACAACAGCGGGCTCCCCCGCAAGGTCGCTCCCCACCGCCCCCGGCAGCCTGCCTACCGCCCGTCTGCGCCCACGGCCTCGGATGGCAGGGATGAGCATAGAGGGCTTCGCCCTCGCGCTGGCATGAAGCCAGCCGCGGAGAGGGTGCCGCTGCGACCGGCCTTCGACCACCGGTCGAGCCTCATAGGGAGCAGCGGCCACGAGCAAGACCTCAGCAGCGGGTCCCGTCTCACCGCATGAGGGCGAGCCCGGCATGCTCGCCCTGCGTCAGCCGAGGCCTCCTGATCCATATCCCTATAGACCCACAAGGCCCACACCAAAGCCCGAAGAGCCATAATAACTTAGAGCGCAGCGGTGCTCGATTCGTGCGCTGTTTCCACGGGATCAGGTTCTATCATGCCCCCCGGAGGTTGTAAAGGCGGCTTCAGCCCAGCGCGAGAGGCTTTCAATACAGGCTGGGTTTTGTTATAGAGGGCTTTGGAGGATAGCCATTCATGGCCGAACCCACGCAAGAAGCCGCGGTGCTGAGGGTCCGACTTCTGAGCCCCTCCGTGCGTGAGATGGTGCTCGCGCCATTGGAACAGAAGATCTCCTTCAAGCCCGGCCAGTGGGTGTCCTTGAAGCTGCCGGTCGGCGAGCACCCGCCGCTGAATCGCGCCTATTCGATGGCTGAACCTGAATCGGCATCCGGCCATCTCGTCCTGGCATTCGACCGGGTCTCGCATGGTCTGGGGTCGGAGTATCTGTTCACGATGAAGGAGGGGAACCGCGTCGTGCTGTCAGGGCCTTACGGCCATTTCGTGGTGCCTGACCCACTGACCAAGGATCTGGTCTTCATCGCGCGCTACACCGGCATTGTCCCGATCCGTTGCGTCCTCAAGCAACTGTTTTCCACTCCCCCATTCCGTGATGTGACGTTGATCTACGGCGGACCCTCGCGCACGGAGCTCATCTACCACGACGAGTTCACAGCGCTGGCCGCCGCCCAGCGGAATTTTCACTACGTGCCGACCATTCTCAACAGGCAGGAGGCCGATCGCGAGAGCCGGTCTGAGGCCGAGATCGTGGCGTCACTCTTCGGCAACCGGCGAGACGTGTTCCCCATGATTTGCGGGCTGAAAGCGTTTGTCCGTCCCCTGCGGACCTATTTTACCGAGCGCGGATTTGAGCGGCGGGAGCTACGGCACGAAACCTATGACTGACGGCCAGAATTTGTTGATTGTCTGATTTGCTGATTTGCAAATTTTCCGAGCATTCCAGCAATCAACAAATCATCAAATCACTAAATGCTGAATCAGTGGCCTTCCTTGACCAGGTTTTTGTTCACGGCGGGAATTTCGACGACGAGATCCATGGTGCCGTTCGGCACGCACTGGCACCCTAAGCGCGACTGCAGGGTAATAGCCGGAGCTTCTTCGAGTTGATCGAACTCGTCATCCGTGCCTTCATTGCACGACTCGAGCCCTTGTTTCACAATCACGTGGCACGTCGAGCAGGCGCAGACGCCCCCGCACGCATGCTCCAAATCAATGCCGTTCCCCAGTGCGATATTCAGAATGCTGCCGGGGAGGCCGGTCGGTCCATACGGGATCTTGCCCGGGTCCACCTGCACCTGGTGAACGGTTTTATCCGGCAGGATGTAGGTGACCGTGTACGGCTTAGTCGGTAACTCAACCTCGGCCTTTTCGATGTAGGGATTGACCCCGCCCATGGAATTTTCCTTTTCACCTAGAGGAGTGAGGACACTTTACCACATCCCCCTTGCCAACTGCACCCCTAATTTATTATCATAAGTCAATGAATTTTAATATGTTCTTTTATCTTGACAGCGATCTGATGTCAATGGTAGAGTGAGTCCGACTTATTTAGTCGGCGATTAAAATGATCGCCGATTGGTTTAATCGGAGTGAACGCATGCTGCAATTCTCCAAAAAAGCGGACTATGGGTTGATGGCGCTCCAGTACATCGCCTCGGTCCAGTTCGGTGATGTCATCCGTGCCCGGGTCGTGAACACCAAAGAGATCGCCGAAGAGTATCACATTCCGGTCGAGCTCCTCGCCAAAGTTCTGCAGACGCTGGCCAAACACGGAATCGTCGAAAGTCATAACGGGCCGAAGGGCGGGTACCTGCTGGCGAGAAATGCAAAGGGCATTACGATCGCGCAGGTCCTCGAAGCCATTGAAGGCCCGCTCGGGATCACCGAATGCTATCACGACAAGGACGCCCCGACCTGCTTGCAGCTTGAGCATTGCAACATCAGAACTCCCCTGCGGAAGGTGCAGGACAGTATTTATCAATTGCTGAACAGCATGACGATCGAGGACATGATGGGCGGCACCCCGTTGATCACCGTGCAGTCGTTCACAGCAGCAGAAGGAGTCGAGCGATGAAATTTCCGATCTATCTGGACAATCATTCCACGACCCGGATGGACCCCCGGGTCTTGGAGGCCATGCTGCCCTATTTTACGGAGAAGTTCGGGAACGCTGCCAGCCGGAACCACGCCTTCGGATGGGAAGCCGAGGAGGCCGTTGAGAACGCGCGGAAACAGATCGCCCGGCTGATCCATGCCGATCCCAAGGAACTGGTCTTCACCAGCGGGGCGACGGAATCCGACAATCTGGCGCTCAAAGGCGTGGTGGAGATGTACCGCGAGAAGGGTGACCACATCATCACCAGCATGACTGAGCACCGCGCGGTCCTGGACACCGCCAAGGCCCTGGAGACGAAACGGGGCCTGAAGGTGACCTACCTGCCGGTTGACAAGACCGGCATGGTGAGTCCCGACGACGTCCGGAACGCGATCACCGACAAAACCATCCTGATCTCGATCATGTTGGCCAACAACGAAATCGGGACGATCAACCCGACCAAAGAGATCGGCAAGATCGCCAAGGAGAAAGGCGTCCTGTTCCACTGCGATGCCACGCAGGGCGTGGGCAAGATCCCGGTGAATGTTCAGGAGATGGGGATCGACCTGATGTCCTTCACCGCGCACAAGATTTACGGGCCCAAGGGCGTGGGCGCGCTGTATGTCCGGAAAAAGGCGCCGCGCGTGCGGATTGCGCCGCAGATGGACGGCGGCGGCCACGAGCGGGGCATGCGGTCCGGCACGCTGCCCGTGCCGTTGATCGTGGGCTTTGGAAAAGCCTGCGAGCTGTGCGAGCAGGAGATGGCTACCGAATCGGTTCGGCTGGCGGCGATGCGGGATCGCCTCCAGGCGGGCATCCTGAAAGAGCTCGAGGAGGTCTATCTCAACGGCCACCCGACCCAGCGGCTTCCACACAATTTGAACCTGTCGTTCGCCTACGTCGAAGGCGAATCGTTGCTCATGGGCGTCAAGGAGATCGCGCTCTCCTCCGGCTCGGCCTGCACCTCGGCCACGTTGGAGCCGTCCTACGTCCTCCGCGCGCTTGGCGTGGGATCGGATCTGGCCCATTCGTCCATTCGGTTCGGGCTGGGACGGTTCAGCACGGACGAGGAAATCGATTACACGATCAAGCGGATCATCGAAATCGTGACGAAGTTGCGGGAAATGTCTCCCTTGTATGAGATGGCCAAGGAAGGCATCGACCTCAAATCAGTCCAGTGGGCGGTTCATTAACGATTCGTCAGCCGGAATAGAGAGTCACAGAGGGGAGGAGTAGAACCATGGCATACAGCGAGAAGGTGGTGGATCATTTCAATAATCCCCGCAACATGGGGAGCTTCAAGAAGGACGAAGAAGGTGTCGGCACCGGCATTGTCGGCGCGCCCGAGTGCGGCGACGTCATGAAGCTGCAGATCAAGGTGCAGAACGACACGATCGTGGATGCCAAGTTTAAGACCTTCGGGTGCGGCTCGGCGATCGCCAGTTCGAGCCTGGCTACGGAATGGATGAAGGGCAAGACGCTTGAGGAAGCCGCCAAGATCAAGAACACGGATATCGTGCAGGAGCTGAATCTGCCGCCGGTCAAGATCCACTGTTCGGTCCTGGCCGAGGACGCGATCAAGGCGGCTCTGAACGACTACAAGAAGAAGGCGGAATCCAAGTAAACGGATGTCATATCAGCCCAGGGAGTGAATAATCATGGATTCGACGGAGACGACGGGTACTCCCGTGATTACGCTCAGCGAGGCAGCGGTCAAGGAAGTGAAGCGCCTGCTCAACCTGCAAGGGATCACGGAAGGCGGGCTTCGGCTGGGCGTCAAAGGCGGCGGATGCTCGGGGTTGAGCTACACCGTCAACTTTGACGATAAGATCAGCCAATACGATACCGTTTACGAAATCGAGGGCATCAAGGTCATTGTGGACGCCAAGAGCGCCATCTATCTGCAAGGCACCCAGCTCGACTTCCACAAGGACCTGACCGGGGGAGCATTCAAATTCGTCAACCCGAACGCGCAGAAAACCTGCGGGTGTGGAGAATCGTTCTCGGCCTAATCTTGGGTTGTAAATCGCTTTCCAATCCGTTGGGAGAGGAGAACGGGCATGGCGGCCATCCCCCTGGCCGCCATGCCCGTTGTCTGAGAAGAGCTTTCTGAGGAGAGCTTATGGACCAGACACAGAAAACACCGACCAAGCGGACCGAACTCCAGATGGCTCGGAGCATGTGTTGGCACTGCCAATCCGAGATTCATGGGGAGTATTTCTGCGTGCAGTGCGTGAAGGTCCAACCCGTGTCGAAAGAACTGGATTACTTCACGTGCCTCGGGTTGCCACGACTCCTGAACATCGACACGGACGTGCTTGAAACCAAGTTCTATGAGCTCAGCCGGGTCTTCCACCCGGACTTTTTCCAGAACAAGACCGAGACCGAGCAGGCGATCAGCCTTGGGAACTCGGCCTTACTGAACACGGCCTACCGCACCTTGAAGGACCCGATCCGGCGGGCGGAATACTTGGTCCAACTGGAAGCCGGCTCGGCGAAAGACATCCGGACGTCACCCCCCGCTGACCTGTTCGAAGAGATTCTGGCCCTTCAGGAGGATCTGCAGGAGTTTCGCTCGGCAGCGCCCGGGCAGGACCCGGGCCACATGGAGGACTTGCGGGCGAGGCTCAAGACCGACCGCGAAGCCCTCGAGCGCCGACAACAGGACATGGAATCTCGGCTCTTGGAGCTGTTCACCAAGTGGGATTCGCTCCAGGGCCGGGCGGAGCAGGATGACCAACTCCGTACGGAGAAAACCGCTGTACTGACGCAGATGCGAGCGCTGCTCTCGAACCGGACCTATCTGCGCAACATCGTCAACGACCTGGTTGAGACCATCGGATAAACAAGGCGGCACACGACACATGGCACGAATCGTCGGCATCGACCTCGGCACGACCAACTCCTTGATCGCTTACATGGACGGTGACGCGCCGCGCGTCATCACCGGGCGTCATGGCCGAGCCCTGGTGCCCTCCGTCGTCGCGATGACCGACAACGGGCTGATCGTGGGCGATCCCGCCAAAGAGCATCTCGTCCGCAATCCGGAGCGCACGGTCTATTCCGTCAAACGGTTTATGGGCAAAAGCCTGGAGGATGTGGCCGAAGAGCTGACATACTTTCCGTACAAGCTCCACGAGCAGGGAGGGGTCATCCGCATTCAGATCGGCGAGAAAACTTATTCTCCTCCCCAGATCTCGGCCATGATTCTCAAAGAGCTCAAGCTTCGGGCCGAGGAACATCTGGGCGAGGAGATCAAGAAAGTTGTCATCACGGTCCCCGCGTACTTCAACGACAGCCAGCGGCAAGCCACGAAGGATGCGGGGACGATCGCCGGCCTGGATGTCCTCCGCATCATCAATGAGCCAACGGCCGCGTCGCTGGCTTATGGCCTCCAGAAGAGGACCCAGGGGATCATCGCCGTGTATGACCTCGGCGGCGGGACGTTCGACATTTCGATCCTCAAGCTCAAAAACGGCATCTTCGAGGTGTTGGCGACCAACGGGAACACCCACCTGGGGGGCGACGATTTCGACCGGAAGGTGGCCAACCTCCTCCTCAAGGAGATCCGATCCCGGTACAACCTGGACGTGGAGCCATATCTGGACACGATGCAGGTCGTCCGGCTGGAAGCCGAGCGGGCGAAGATTCGCCTGTCGGAGGAACGGAAGACGCCGGCCGTCATCGAGCTGCCCGCGGGGAAGGGCGAGTTCCGATTCGAGCTGACCCGCGACCAGCTAGAGGCGTTGACGAGGGACTTGGTCGAACAAACGATCGGCCCGTGTCGCCTTGCGCTGAAGGACGCCGGCTTGCAGCCACCGGAGATCGACGAAGTGGTGCTGGTGGGTGGATCCACCCGGATGCCACTCGTCCGGCAGCGCGTGCAGGAACTGTTCGGCAAAGTGCCCCACAGCGAGCTGAACCCGGATGAGGTGGTCGCGCTCGGCGCCGCAGTGCAGGCCGACATCCTGAGCGGCGGGACGCAGAACATGCTGCTGCTGGACGTGACGCCGCTCTCCCTGGGCATCGAAACGATGGGCGGGGTGATGAGCCCGCTCATCCGCCGCAACACGACGATCCCCGCGAGCGCCAAGGAGATGTTCACCACCTACGCGGACGGCCAGACCTCCGTGGACATCCACGTGCTGCAAGGCGAGCGGGAATTGGCCAAGGATAACCGCAGCCTGGCCCGGTTCCAACTGAAGGTGCCGCCGTTGCCGGCCGGGGTGCCACGCGTGGAGGTCATGTTTCTGATCGACGCCAACGGGATCCTGAATGTCTCCGCCAAGGACGTGCGGACCGGCCAGACCCAATCCATCGAGGTCAAACCATCTTCCGGACTGACGGACGAAGAAGTGGAACGTATGATCAGCGAATCCTTCAAGTTTGCGGCCGAGGACCTGAAAGCGCGCCAACTCATCGAGGCGCACACCGAGGCCGAGGCGATCCTCAAGGCAACCGAAAAAGCCTTAGGGCTCGGCGGCCACCTGATCGGCGCCGATGAGATCGCTTCGATCAAGGCATCGCTGGCCGCGCTCAAGGCCGCCCGGGTCACGGAGGACCATCGGGCTATTCGGGCGCGGATCGCCGATGTGGAAAAGGCGACGCACCACCTGGCCGAGGTGCTGATGGATTCGGCGTTGAAAGAAGCGCTTCAGAACAAGAAACTCTCGGAACTCCCGTAAGGCGAGGATTGCAAGATGGCGATCAAGAACATTCCCGTGGAGAGGCCCCTTGAGCGGCTCGGCCTTGCCGCCGGCAGCGGCAAGACCGTGAAGGTGATGTTCCGTCCCCTCAATGTCACGGTGCAGGCGCACGAGGGACAGACGGTCCTGGAGGTCTGTGAGGCGAACCAGATCCCGCTGGAGCACAATTGCGGCGGAAACTGCGCCTGCTCGACCTGTCACGTGATCGTTCGGAACGGCCTGGATGCCCTCTCGCCTGCAGACGACGATGAACTGGATCAGCTCGACGAAGTGGAGGGGTTGACCCTGGCCTCCAGGCTGGGCTGCCAGACCAAGATCTTCGGAGACACCGAGGTGGAGATTCCGCCCCAAAAGCATGCGTCAGGGCCGGCGACGAGTGACTCAGAACTGGCCCTCACGAGTCGCTGAAGCATAGGGAGACGGCGATGGACCTCACCTGGCAGGATGCGGAGGAGATTGCGATCCGGCTGGTCGAAACGCACCCGGACACCGACCCGCTGACGGTGCGGTTCACCGACATGCACGCATGGATCACTGCGTTGCCGGAGTTTAGAGACGACCCGAAGAAGTCAAACGAGAAGATCCTGGAGGCCATCCAGATGGCCTGGCACCAGGAGTATCAGGACGCGCATTCGTAAGCCCCAGCCCCGCCTCGTCCCGCGCGTGACGCCCCAGCCTCGAACCTAGCGCGGCGCACTGACGGCGCCGACCGTCCCGTCCTGAAACTGGTCCAGCTTGTAGAAGTCCGTGGGATCGATGCGCGGCGGCGCCGGCTCGGTCGGCTCCGTCCCTTTCGTGAAAATTTCCACCGTGCCTTGATCGCTCTGGTCCGACGCCAGGAGGCCGGTCTCGGGGTCGACCCGCACGAACAGGATATCGTCGGGGATCTCGAAGGGCACGACCGGAAGCTGCTCCAACGCTTCGGTCGTGAACTCGATCCAAATGGGCAAGGCCGCATGCGCGCCCGACTCGGTCTCCCCCAATGACCGCAGGTCGTCAAACCCCACCCACACGCCCACAACCAGATTGGGAGTGTACCCAATGAACCAGGCGTCCGTGTAATCGTTCGTCGTCCCGGTCTTGCCGGCAACCGGTCGTTCGATGGATTTCGCCTGCTGGCCCGTTCCCTTCTGAATCACGTCCTCAAGCATATTGGTGATCAGATAGGCGGTCTCCTTCGACACCACCTGCCGCGGCCCGAACAGGTTCTGCTCCAGCGTCTGCCCACTGGCGTCTTGCACCATCCCGATCGCGTAGGGCTCCAGCCGAATGCCTTGGTTGGCAAACACCCCGTACGCGGACGTGATCTCGACCAGGGAGACGCTGGAGGACCCCAGCGCCAGCGACAGATCATGGCTGAGGGGACTGGTAATCCCGATCGTGTTCGCGAAATCAATGACGGTGCGGACGCCGATCCTGTCCAGCAGCCTGACGGTGGCCAGGTTGCGGGAATGAATCAGGGCTTCGCGCAGACTAATGAGGCCGTAGAACCGTTTTTCATAATTCTCCGGCTTCCAAATTTTTTCCGTGTCTTCTTGCTCATACACGACCGGCGCATCCAGCACCACCGTCGCCGGACTCAAGCCCTCGTTCAGCGCCGTCGCGTAAATGATCGGTTTGAACGCCGAGCCGGGCTGACGGTGCGCCAGGACGGCGCGGTTGTACTCGCTGCGGGCAAAGTCGTAGCCGCCCACCATGGCGCGAATCGCGCCCGTTCGAGGATCGATCGCGACCAGCCCCCCTTCCACAATCGGCGTTTGCTCGAGCTGAAACTGCACGGAGTCGCGCTCCACCTTTTTCACGGCGACCTCAATCACATCCCCTGGCTTCACCAGCTTTTTCACCGTGGGGAGCTCCGTCACGTCCTTGGTCGGATCCCGTCCTCGCAACCTCCGGCGAGCCCATGCCATGTCGTCGAACGACAGCCGCCCGACCGTGGTGCCGGCCAGCACCAACACGTGGTCCTTGGCCACCTTGGTGACCACGCCCTGCAAGATGTCGCCTTCCTTCAGCGGCTGCGCCGGCGTCGCGGGCGTCTGTTCCGCGAGCAGTGCGAGATCCTGCGTACCGATGGGACCGCGCCATCCCTGCCGTTTGTCCAATTCGCGCAGTCCTTTCAGCACGGCCTGCTCCGCCGCTTTCTGCATGTCCACGTTCAGGGTGGTAAACACCTCGAGACCGCCCTTGTACACCATGGTCTCACCGTACTTGGCCATGAGCTGCTGACGGACATATTCGATGAAATACGGGGCGATCTGCTCGGCGACGGGATGGCGGAAGGACAGGAGTTGGGCGCCGGCCTCCTGGCGCTCGGTCTCCGTGATGAACCCGGCCTCCTCCATCCTGGCAAGGACGTGCTCCTGCCGTTTTTTCGCTCGTTCAGGGTTCTTAAAAGGGGAATAATTATTCGGTGATTTCGGCAGTCCGGCCAGAAAGGCCGACTCCGCCAGGCTCAGATCCGCCAGGTTTTTTCCAAAATAGGTCTGGGCCGCGGCGCCAACGCCATACGCCCCCTGGCCGAAATAGATCTGGTTCAGGTACATTTCCAGGATCTGCTCCTTGCTCAAGATCAACTCGATCTTGTACGCCAGGATCAGTTCCCGGAATTTCCTGCCATAGGTCCGCTCGGGCGAGAGAAACAGGGAGCGGGCCAGCTGCTGCGTAATGGTGCTGGCCCCTTCCACTTTTCCGCCGCGACGCAAGTTGGTCCAGACCGCCCGGAGGATCCCGATCACATCCAGGCCGGGGTGTTCGAAGAACCGCGCATCCTCCACCGCGATCACCGCCTGAATCAACGCCTGGGGAATGTCGGCCAGCGGGGCCAGGATCCGTCGTTCCACATAATACTGCCCGATGACCTGACGATCATCCGAGTACACGCGGCTCACGACACTGGGCTGGTACTCCTGCAGCGTATCAAGCGGCGGCAGATCGAGCGAGAAATACCACACCACTCCCGCCGCCAGCCCAGCCACCGCACAGACCAGGACCGCCAGCGTGAGCAGCGTGATTTTCCACCACGAACGCCGACGACGCGGAGGAAGCTGAAGATCAAGATATGGACCGTTGAATGGCAACGTGCAGGACTCCAACGAGGATCGTGCAGCGGCGGGCGTCAAATTACCATACAATGCCCCTCCTCAAAACTCAAGAGACACACGGGGCTCAGATGCCCACCGCCCGACCTGATCAGCACGCCCTTGTATTCCGGCGTCCCCTTCAGGTATAGTGCCAATGACGCCGTCAGTCCGGCGTCTTTTTTTTGGCTCGCGGCAAACAGGCGCCTATGAACTCCCAGACCACGGCAGGCTCATCCCAGACAAGCCGGCGTCCGCCGACGGACCGCCGGAACGACATCCGGAACATCGCGATCATCGCCGACGTGGACCACGGCAAGACCACGTTGGTGGATGCCATGCTCCGGCAGACGCATGTCCACCGCAAGATCAAAGAGATGGGTGAACGCATCATGGACTCCATGGACCAGGAGCGGGAACGTGGCATCACCATCCGGGCCAAGAATGCCAGCGTCACGTACCAGGGCGTCAAAATCAACCTGGTGGACACACCGGGACACGCCGATTTCGGCGGCGAAGTGGAGCGGACCCTCCGCATGGTGGACGGCGTGCTCCTGCTGGTGGACGCCAAAGAAGGCCCGATGCCGCAAACCACCTTCGTCCTGCGCAAGGCGCTCGCCCTCGGCCACCGGGCCATCGTGGTCATCAACAAAATCGATCGGTCGGACGCGGTCGTGGACGATGTGCTGAATCGCACGTTCGACTTGTTCGTCCACCTCGGTGCGACCAATGAGCAGCTGGATTTTCCCATTGTCTACACCTCCGCGATCAACGGGATCGCCACGCTGGATGTGAACAAGCCCGGCGCCGATATCACACCGCTCCTGGACACGATCCTTGAACAGATTCCGGCCCCGGCGATCAATGCCACGGCCCCTCTCCAGATGCTGGTGCTGGCCCTGGCCTACGATTCATATAAGGGTAAGATGGGCATCGGCAAGATCCAGTCCGGTTCGATTACGAAGCGCCAGAGCATCGCCCAGATCAGACGCGACGGCAGCCAGACCTCCGGAAAGGTGACCGATCTGGCGGTGTTCGCCGGCCTCGAGCGACAAGAGGTGGAGCGCGCCGAGGCGGGAGAGATCGTGGCAGTGGCGGGCCTGCCGGAGATCGGCATCGGCGAGACGATTGCCGATGCCGGACAACCCGTCGCCCTGCCGCCGGTGACGATCGACGAGCCGACCGTGCAGATGACGTTCGCCGTGAACAACAGCCCATTCGCCGGGCGTGAAGGGAAATACCTGACGTCGCGCCACTTGCGCGAACGTCTGTTCAAGGAACTGGAGACCAACGTCTCCCTGCGGGTGGATGAAACCGACAGCCCCGATCGCTTTTTGGTGGCCGGCCGCGGTGAGTTGCACCTGGCTGTCCTGATCGAGCAGATGCGGCGCGAGGGGTACGAGCTGCAGGTGTCACAACCCGAGGTCATTCTCCACACGGAAAACGGCGTCGTCATGGAGCCGTACGAGGAATTGACGATCGACGTCCCCACCGACTACCAGGGCGCGGTCATCGAGGAAATCGGCGGCCGCCGCGGCGAGCTCCGGCACATGAAGGTGGTGCATTCGGAGGGCGGCCACAGCGAGGCGCATCTCGAATATCACATTCCGACCCGCGGCGTGATCGGCCTCAAGAACATGCTTTTGGCGAAGACACGCGGCACGGTCATCATGCACCACGTCTTCCAGCGCTACGAACCCGCCGATGAACGCCTTCTCGTGGTCGCACCGCATGGTTCCCTGGTGGCGTACGAAGACGGGACCAGCAACGCCTACGGCCTGTACATGATTCAGGAGCGGGGAAGCCTGTTCATTGATCCCGGCGTGGAGGTGTATCAGGGCATGGTGGTCGGGCAGAACAGCCGGGATGAAGACTTGGACGTGAATGTCTGTAAGGCCAAACACCTCACGAATATGCGCGCCTCCGGGTCAGACGAGGCGCTGACCCTCACCCCGCCCAGGCAAGTCACGCTGGAGTTCGCATTGGAATACATCGGCGCCGACGAACTGGTGGAAGTGACCCCGACCAGCCTGCGAATCCGCAAGCGTCTCCTCAATCCGGAGGAACGCCGGAAGGCGCGCAAAGATCGCCACAACTGACTGACGGGGGCTTGCGCCCCACGGCGCCCTTGCCGGGCAGGGGGCTCCCCGCCCCGTCTGTGACGTTCACCAACGATGAAAATCCGTCGCAAGCTTCCCAAGCCGTCCCGCTCCGGACATCCAGCCTACATCATCGGATACTCATCGCCTCCTCCCACACTCCCGGACCTGCAGGCGTGGTTCGACCTCGAATACGGCGGGCCTATCAGGCTCCGGACCGGGGCCGACCCGGTACATGAGGCCAATGCCCATTCTTCGATGGTGCTGGCCACGCACGGTCCCTGGACCGCGGCCTTTCTCATGTCCCTTCCCGCTTCAGAGGCCGACGCATGGAGGGACCGGTTGGGGTGGGGACACCGCTTCGCGGGGTACGTCGTTCCCACCCCCACGATGCCGCAGCAGGCCAGCGACTCGGTGCTGCACGTAGCGCGGTTAGCCAAGGGGCTTTCGCTCCTGACCGACGGCACAGCCTATGATGTGATCACCCACGCGTACCTCAACCCCTCCGACTGGAAAGACCGTCCCCTCGAGCAGTTCCGAGTCGGCGACCACGTGACGGTCAAACAGGACGCGGCCCTCGAACCAGGGTTGGACTGGTTCTTTACACGGGGCCTGGTCAAATTCGGTCTGGACGAGATTGAAACCTTCCGGCCCGTGGGCTTGCCGAGTCGACCGGTGATGGAGACGTTGGCCTGGATCGCGGAAGAGATCATGCGGATCGGCCATTCCCCCAAGGTGGGGGCCACGGTGCCGATGAAGGCTCTCGGGCTGTCGGTCCGGGTCATCCGACACCGGACCGTGTCGCCTTCAGAGCCTCCGCTCACCCTCCGAGAAATCACGTGGCATGAAACCGTTTAGGCGCACGCCCTGCTGGATCGCCAGCTTAAAAACCTGACGTTTTTGTAGAGAAATTCATGACTTAGGTCTCTCGGCATAGGCCTTTTGGCCGATTGACAAACTTTCTGAGGCCATGCTACCAAAGAAAGCTCAACGATCGTCCCTTTTCCTTAACCAACACCAAGTCAAGGAGGTTGCAGATGGCCACAGATACGGTCGCCCCGGAAATAAAAGTTGGAGATGCCGCCCCTGATTTTACGCTCAAGGATCAGGACCAGAAGGAAGTGAAACTGAGCGAGTACCGGGGCAAGAAGAATGTCGTCCTCGCCTTCTATCCCCTGGACTGGAGCCCCGTCTGTACCGGGGAGAATAAGTGCTTGTCCGATGACTTCCCCAGCTTCCAATCGTCCAATGCGGAAGTCTTCGGCATTAGTACCGACAGTTTTTTCTCGCATAAGGCCTGGGCCGATTCCCTCGAGTTGAAGCATCGCTTGCTGGCCGACATGCACCGCACCGTCTCCAAGGCGTATGGCCTCTATTTCGAGCCGCTGAACTGCGCGAAGCGCGCCACCGTGATCGTGGACAAGTTTGGGAAGGTGGCCTACGTGAAGGTGCAGGAGATCAAGACCGCCCGGGATGACAAGGACATTCTCGCGGCGCTGAAGAAGCTGAACTAAATCTCGGCAATGAAAGGGGAGGTTTCGACGTGAGACCTCCCCTTTCTGTTCTCTGTCGAAGAACTGGCAAGAGTGCACACTATGGCAGGCACTGTCGAAGAAGTCAGCGATGCGAATTATAAGGAGTTCACTGAGGCGCCAGCCGCGGTGGTTGCCTACGGGATCGCCTCCTGCGACCCCTGCAACGCCTATGACCCGATCTTAGAGGAGACCGCCCCCAAATTTCCGCAAGTGAAGATCGGCAAAGCGAAGATGCACGTCCCGGGCCGGTGCCGAGAGATTAAAAAGATGTACACCTTCGAGACCTATCCCACCACCCACTTGTTTTCCAAGGGCAAGCTCCTACTCACCCGTGAGGGCAAGGTGGAGGCCGACGAACTCGCCGCGTTGATTTCGGATCATCTTCTGAAATAACAACTCTAGCGTTATCCTCTGATTTCAGCAGGACAGGTGTATGCGGGGCTCAGCCGCTTCGGCGCCTCCCGCGACACCGGGGACCCGTTGCTCTTGCATGTATTGCAACGGGTGAGCACGGCGCTCTGGAGCGGAACCCTTCTGGAATTCCCGCGGCCGCGGTCTATGACCGCGGTGCCTTAGTCAGTTCCAGCTTTCCTTCTCCAGACGCCGGGAATAACATTGAAGCCACCCGGCCGGCTCACCGACTCGCCGGCGTGCGCAAACGTGATGCTCCTTATTCGTCGCGTCGCGCACCCCGTCGCTCCGGCGCAAGTCGCTCAGAGCCCCGCGCACACCTTTCTGGGTACATGCGACACGCGGTTTAGGAAGTTCCTCCAACCAAACCGAGGACAACCTAACGACACAAGAAAACACATACCAGGATCATGTAGATGAGGGGTGAGATGGGGCTGATTTATCCTGTTCTGGTAGCAGCATGGTAGCAGAAATTTGGGTAGTGTCCTATAAGTCTACGGGAAATGAAAAGGGCGGCTTGACCATTCATGCCAAGCCGTCCTTTCCTGCTGCCTTCTCAACTGAAGAGGCCCTGCACCCATTGCCAAACTTTGGATGCGGTCTCAAAGGGGCAGAAGCCAACAGTCTCTATCCATGGACACATATGTCGCCACCTCCTTTCCGTTTGGGAAATCCTACACCCCGTACCAAAGTATTGAGTCAAGCAAGTCAGCTGCTTTCTTCTTCGGATTTACTCGCACGGCGTGCTCGCACCGAGGATCACCTTAAACTGGAAAGCCTGTACAGGGTCAGGGTAAGTAACACGGCCAATCCTGGAAACAATATGACATCTAGATATCCGGTGACCCAGCCCAATGCCATGGCCACGACCGTCACTATGACGACTGGAGTGAACCCACACATCCCTGTCTCATCATGAAGCGCACATTGAAACGGGTGCTTGTTCAGCATGGTGGAACCTCCTTCCTTACCCAGCCTTTGTTACTTCGCAAACTTGAAGATCACGTCCATCAGTTCATCGTAGATCTCGTCACTGCTCTTGGAGCGGATCGCCTCAGTGGCGCAGTTTTCTAGGTAGTTGCGCATCATGAGCTTGGTCAGCCCTCGTAGCGCCTCCTGCGAAGAAGCTAGTTGTGTCAACACCTCGACACAGGGGCGGCCTTCCTCCACCATGTTCTTGAGGCCTTTGATTTGGCCTTCAATGCGGTTCAGTCGCACTGTGGCCTCTATCTTCCGCTCTTCGCTTATGATCTGGGTTTTTTCTCCCAAGAAAGGGACTTTCTTCATAGCGCTCCTCCTTTCATATGGTTATACCCGGTACCCCTATAATATAGCCATAGGGGGTATAGGTGTCAAGCCCATTTTAAACGTTGGTATAGATAGCGGAGTTATAAGGGTGATCAACTATGGGATAGGCCGCTGTCCCAATGGCGAGGGTGAATCGCGCCCTAGATCGCTATCCCGATCTTCGTGAAGGAGTTGAGGTGTGGATCTTAGGCGTGAATAACTTTCGCTGGGAGAGCAAGGGACGCTTGAGTGTTCCTAAACATTTGGTTTTGACTCGCTTGGAAGATACGCCAATACCTTTGAAAAATCGACGGCGGGTTTCTGGTTTGGCCAGTAGGGTTTTGAACCCGTTGCTAGATTTAGATCATGGAAAGGATGGCCAGACCTGTGTCGTGAATTGCGCGGAGGCGAGGGTCCCGAGCTTGCCTGGCAGACGCGGTCCCTTGCATGAGCGGGTGGCCTGTGGTCCGAAGTGGACTTTGCCGGAAGAGCGGGGACCCACCGAGGTTTCATCGAGAAGGAAAGCTGGAACTGACCACGGCACCGCGGTCAAGGACCGCGGCCACGGGAATTCCAGAAGGGTTCCAC
>JACQQM010000110.1 GCA_016207025.1 Nitrospirota bacterium
GAGGAAAAGCAGGAGAGGCAGGGCGGCCAGATGGCCTCAAGTGCTCGCGCACCGCGCACACAAGAACATTTAGAAATTTCGAGTAGGATGGCGGTGCTCGGTGGACGCGCGCAGTCTGACGCCACCTGGCCACCCTGCCTCTGATCGGGACTGATTCGATTCAGACCGGCCACAAGGAGAGAGGGAAGGAAAGGGAAAACTAACAGACAGCATCTGTTCGGCAAGTACGGTGCCCCGAGCGCTCCACGCAATTCGCGACTCAGGCCCGACCGTCCACCGCCTTAACTTATGGGCAAACCGGCCACAGGGAAGGGAGAGGTGGGCGCTTCGCTCACCAATCAGCACGGCGCATTAGCTACGGATGCTCTCTACTGCCTATGCACCCGATGCTACCCTACAGAAGGGTAAAGGGAAGAAATGTTCGCTCGACGGCCGCACCTGTCATCGCCTGGGAGTTCTCAATCCGTCATTGGGATTTTCAGTGAAGCTTATAGATTGCATAGAGACCCCAAAGATCTCTGTAAGTTCCTTCTGTCTCGCCATAATCAGCAAGCTTGATAAACCCACCAGTGGCCTTATAAGTATCGAGCTTCCTTCCAAGAGAACTCCATCCTGCCCCCCTAGCACCTAATGGTCTTTTCCCATGGCTTTCCCCCATCCACCATTTCTTTATCTCAGGATTCCACGTGAAGGCCAAAAGCAATCCAGGAGGGTCAGAGTGAGGGTCAGGTCTTGCAATCACACATTGTTCACCTGCCTGCACGGTGATCCGCCGCTTCTGTAGCCAGAAAAGGTGTCGAGAACCTTTTCGGCGTTCAGAGCTTCCCCTGGCGGGATTCGCGCCAGAGCAGGAACGCCAGCCCGCCGGCGATGATCAAGCCGAGGTAGCTCGCCCACATCGGGACTACTGCCCCCTGGATCATGACCTCCCATCCCATCAGGATACGCAGGAGGTGCACCACCGCGACGATCGTGAAAATGGCAACGGCAAGGGTTGTGAATGGTTTCACGGCGGGCCTCCTTAAGTTTACCTAGTAGTACGCCGACCGGCGGAAAAAATCAACGGGACCAGTTGCGTGTCAAGAGGGGACTTCGCCCCTCCTTCTCTGGCCGTCAGCGCGGAGCGTCTGGGGGTCTTGCACCATTTATTCAAACGGCTTAGCGAATCTGCGTCTTCCTTCCCTGCGATTCCTGACTAGACACTTTCAACCAACCGGGTATAATGGCCTCACGCACGGATATGTCGCTCTCACAGTGAGTCAACGAGGCAACCAGTGGAGAGACAGCACACGCGTTGGATTGCCATCGTCGCAACCCGCGTAAAGAGGCAGAGCCATGCCCAAAAACTATGAATGGTTCCTCCGGGCGGATTTGACCGCCTACGAAGGACACTACGTTGCCATTGCAAACGAGACCGTCGTCGCTTCCGGCGATGACCCCGGCGAAATCTACGAACGCGCTAAAGCGCTACACCCCGGGGCTGAGGTCATTCTCTGGAAGGTTCCGATCGGCGAAGCCTTTGTCTTTCTGGTGAGCACGAATCTTGGCCATTGAGTTCCGCTATCGGCAAGAACGTGGAGCTGGAGGTGCCCTTATTGCAAGACCGGTGGCCCAGGCAACTCTCATGGGACCAAGTGGCCGCGACATCGTGCAGTTTTTCTACATTGATTCGGGCGCGGATTTCACCGTCATTCCCTATCGTATCGGGCAATATCTTGGACTCAGCGCCCAAGGCCAGGCAGTTCATGAAGTGCAGGGCATCAATGGCGCGGTCGGCGTGATTTACGCTACCTTGTCCATGACGCTTGGAAGCCTTACGTTCCCCGTCGAAGTCGCATGGGCGCAGCTTGAACACGTCCCCCTCCTGCTTGGTCGGAAAGATGTGTTCGACCGCTTCGAGATCGTCTTTCGACAAAGGGATGGAGTTGTGGAATTTCGTGAGCCGGGAACGGAGACCTAAATATCCTTACTCTATAGACCTGCCGTGCATAACAAGGTATGGAAACGAAAATAAAGCTGTTCTTCGACCCTATCGGCAACACGTTAACCGTATGGTTTGGCGATCCAGCGCAAGAACACCTCTGTGAAGAGACCGAGGATGACGTGGTGTTGATGAAAGATAAGGAAGGGCGCGTCATAGGATTCGAGAAATTAAATTTTGCTCCCAGCGGCCAGGGCATGCCGCTGGTCAGCTTTGAGACCATGGCCACCCCAGGCCGCTAAGCCGCCGTAGATTGAGACTGTATGGTGTGTGACATTTGTGGAAAAGACGGCACGTGTGTCCGAAAGATCTCAAGAACCTACGGTAAAGGGAAGCGCACACTGGTCATCGAGAACATCCCTTTTGTGACCTGTCCCCACTGTGGAGAAAGCTACCTTGAAGCAGACACCCTTCATGAAATCGAGCGCATAAAGCATAAACGAAAGAGCTCTGCGCTTGAGCGCCAGGTAGCCGTGGCGAACTTCGGCTGATTTTCTACTTGAGGAATTGAGCGTTGTGACAGGGAAACCGTCTCCTGCGCCAAGCAAACCTTCCAACCGTTCCGCGAAAGAGCAAGATCGACAGGACGCCCTCTTCGAGTCTGATCCCAGGTTCATCGCCCGCATCGAGTCCCTCCGTCGCCAGTACCAACGGGAAGGCGGCACGAAGCTCGAAGACGTCCGCAAACAACTTGGGCTTTACTCCCGGACCACACACAGAAAGGTACGCCGCTCAAAGTAATCCTGGAAAACTATGAAGCAAGTCCTCACGATAGCCGGGTCGGATTCAGTGGGAGGAACTGGGTTTCAGGCGGCCCTGAAGGCCATGGCGGCGAATGGGGTGTTCGGGATGTCGGTGGTCACCTCGATCAAGAGCCAAAATGCTAAAGGTGTGGCGGCAGTCCATAGTCAGCGTATCCTACGAGTGTCTGGATGAGGGTGCTGCGTGACTATCAAGGCCTGTCCGTCCGGCTCACAGACGAGCGTCTCGCACATATCCTAGAGCATCCGGAGATGAACGGACTCGTAGAGGCATCGAGGAAACATTGAAACAGCCTCAATGTGTTGTCGAGTCGTTCAGTGATCCGCAGGCTCGGCTCTATTACCGCTTTTATGTCGGTACACTCATGGGCGAAAAATATCTTTGCGTGGTGGTCAAGATCATAGGAGAGGATGCTTTTGTCCTTACCGCCTACCTTACCGATAAGGCGAAGAAAGGAGTACAGGTATGGCCGAGAGAAAAGTAAAAATCTGGTATGACTCTGAAGGAGATTACTTGGAGGTAATCTTTGACCAGAAACCTGGTTATTTCCGTGAGACCTCCAGTGATCAAGTCATGGAAAAAGTAGACGAACAGGGCAATATCCTGGGATTCTCCGTGCTAAAAGTGAGTTCTCTCAAAAAGACCCCTCTTGAGGTTGCGCTGTAAGTTCATCCGTCACTGGAGACGTGTTCCAAAGAAACGGTTATGAAACAGGCGTTGACAATTGCCGGGGCGGATTCAGGCGGAGGGGCTGGGATCCAGGCGGACTTCAAGGCGATGTCGGCTAACGGCATGTTCGGGACGTCGGTAATCACCTCGAGCACGGCGCAGAACACGAAGGGCGTGACGGCGATTCGCATTAGTGGTAAAAGAAGGTAGGTCGACTTACTACAGTAAGGCATAAGAGGGTTACCTATGCGCTATTCCGTCTTTTTGGAACCAGTGAAGGAGCCGGAATTCCAAGGCTATTACTATGCACATATTCCGACACTGGATCTGACCACTCACGGGCAAGGCATGGAAGGGGCGCTCACGGCTGCACAGGAACTGGCTGAAGCATGGATTGCCGAGAAGCGGGCACGCGGCGAGTCAGTTCCTGTCGAATCGAAATCCCTGATCGCTCAGATCGAAGTCCCCGATGCCCTTCTCCGCTCGTGAGGTATTGGCCAAACTCCTGCGCGCCGGGTTTGTGGAAGTTAGACAAGCCGGAAGCCATAAGATTCTTCGCCACCCTGACGGCAGGCAGACATACGTGGCCATGCATCCTGGCACCCTCCCAACCGGAACATTCCGCAAGATTCTGAAACAAGCCGGTTTCACGGAAGAGCAATTTCGGGATTTGTAAAAGGTCTGTTAGAAGACCAGAATGGACACAAGCTACAACATGAAACAGGTCCTCACAATTGCGGGATCGGATTCGAGCGGAGGAGCCGGGATTCAGGCGGACCTCAAGGCCATGGCCGCCAACGGCGTGTTTGGGATGTCGGTGATCACCTCGATCACGGCGCAGAACACGAAGGGCGTGGCGGCGGTCCATGACCTGCCGGTCTCGGTGATCGAGGCGCAATTGGACGCGATCTTCGATGATTTTGATGTGGCAGCGGTGAAGACCGGCATGCTCTCCTCGGCGGCGATCGTGGACGCGGTCAGCCGGAAGCTGCAGAAGTACGGCGTCACTGCGCTGGTGGTGGATCCGGTCATGGTCGCGAAGAGCGGTCACCCCCTGTTGCAACAGGACGCCGTGGATCACCTCAAGGCCACGCTGATTCCGCTCGCGCTGCTGGTGACGCCGAACGTCCATGAAGCCGAGCGCCTGTCCGGGCTCGCGATCAAGTCCCTGGCCGACGCGCGGCAGGCGGCCAAGGCGATCCACAAGCTGGGCTGCAAGCATGTCCTCATCAAGGGCGGTCACCTGCTCGCGGAGAAAGGGACCGACCTGCTGTACGACGGCCGGTTCTTCAACGTGTACAAGGGCGAGTTCATTGACACGCCCCACACCCACGGGACCGGCTGCACGTTCGCCTCGGCGATCGCGGCGCAACTGGCCAAGGGAAAGCCGCTGCCGGATGCCGTCCAGACGGCCAAGACCTATATCACCGAAGCCATCCGGCACGGCCTGGCCATCGGGCACGGCAAGGGCCCGACGAACCCGTTCTATTTTCTCCCGAACTGAGGAGGCCCTGATGTTCATGGAGTTCCGTCCCCCCTTGTTCTGGTTCACCGGGCTGCTCTGGTTGATCCTGTCCTCGGTGCTGGGATTGACGCTCTTCCTGGGAATGATGACGGGGACGCCCCTGCCCCAGGCCCTCCGCCTGCTCCACGTCCATGGCGCCTTGATCGGAGGGGTGGCCCAAATCATCCTCGGAGCCATGCTGAATTTCATTCCAACGCTCTTGATGACCGGCCGTGGCCGCTCGGACTCCCACCCGCTCTACTTCGCGGCCATCAATTTGGGCACGATCGGCGTGCTCGCCGGGTTCTGGATCGGACGCTCTACGCTTGTCGCCGCATTTGGCCTCCTCGTCCTCTTGGCGTTTCTGGCTCTGGCGGGGGATGCGATCCGTCTGGCGCGCGCCAGCCTGATCTCCCCCCCGCTCAACCTGTGGTTCTACGGGGTCGCGCTGCTTGCGCTGCTGGTGGGGCTCGGCCTGGGAGAGGCCATGGCCTTTCGACTATTTCCCGCCACGTCCTTCGGGCACGCCCGTCTCGCGCACATCCACCTCAATCTGCTGGGATTCGTGACGTTGACGATCGTGGGCACCATGCACAACCTGTTTCCCACGGTGCTCAACGCGCGCCTGCACAGTCCGCTGCTGGCGCGCCTGACGTTTGCTCTCCTGCCGCTGGGCGTCGTGGTGTTGCTCGCCGGCTTTCAGCTCACCATGCCGTCGGTCCAGATCGCGGCGGGCCTGCTCCTCCTGGCCGGCGCCGGGCTTTACGGTTACAACATGGTGCGCACGTGGATGAGCGCCGGACGCCCCAGAAACGCCGCATCGGACCATTTGATGATGGCCACGTTCTTTCTGATCCTGGCGGTGACCACCGGCCTTCTCGTGTCTGTCAACGCCCTGTGGGATCCGCCGCCCGTGCCGTATGGCACTCTCCACCTGGTCGCCTACACGCACCTGGCCCTCTTTGGGTTTGTCTTCCAAACGATTGTCGGCGCCCTCTCGCACCTGCTGCCGATCACGCTGGCGGTCGCCCGCGTCCAGAGCAACAAGAAACGTGGATCCTACCTGGCTGAATTGACTCGCCTCGTGGAACAGTGGCGCCCCCTGCAATTGTGGGCGCTGAACCTGGGCACGATCACGCTGGCCATGGTCGCCGAGCTGGTCTGGCAACTCAACCTCGGCGCGCCCGCCGTCCAGATCACCACCTGGATCAGCACCGGCCTGCTGCTTCTCGGCTTCACGCTGTTTGCCGGCAAAGTCGGGCTCCTCCTCGCACGCCGCCCACCCGAATAACGAGTGTCCCGCGTGGCACCTTATCGCTCTCGCAGGTCGTGAGAGACGTTCGGTCTTCGTTGCTCTGCACACCCGGCAGTCGATGGTGAAATTTCGCTATTGAAACAACGCAGTCGGTCAATCTCATCGCCTTCTGTTTCGGTCCGGCTTTTGACCATCCATGTAACTATCGAATGTTCTTAAGTTATTGTTCATTGTTCGTAACAGTACAGATTGGACAAATGCCGTTATTTGTATCAACGCTGTAGGTCAATCCCTTCACCTCCTCTTTTCGACCACGTTCCGAATCAACTGCGGAACAGCTCAATCTTTCTAAATAAATGGTGAAAAATGAGGTGTGCGGATTATGTTAATCCCTCAGGCACCGGCTTTGCTTTTCTTTCCCGGTACCGGCCTTGCTCACTTCCGGTGAACAACACATCAATCAGATGCCAGGCCGTGGTACCCCGGGAGCCAATCACACAAGAGGAAGGGACACCGATGCTTCAATCAATCGCCAACCTGGTGCCCGAGCAGTGGCAGAGTCTCTTTGAATTCCTGACCGGCCCCATTTCCTGGATTCCCGAGATGCAACAGTCCATCCTCTCGTTCGTCTTCACGTCCTCCTCCGGCTGGCTGGCCGTCGTCTACTATCTCCTTCTTCTCTTCCCGGTCATGCTGTGGATCGGCGCCGTCTGGTGCACCCAGCTCTCGATCTACACGCTGCCGTTCCGCTCAGGCCGCGTGGAGTTCGCCAAGTTGATGCTCCTCGCCTGGTGGGATGCGGCGCTCGCGGTATGGATGTACTGGGTGGGGCTAGCCAGGTTTGTCGTCGTGGTCGCAGGCTGGGCCTTCACGATGGCCCGCCTCGCGCTGAAGTTGATCGCCGAGACCGGCCGCCAGGTGGTGATGCTCCCCTTCACGATGACCGGGCAGATGACACGGAGCTACTTCCAGCCCGGCGTCCCGTGGATCGCGTTCCTGTTAGTGGTGTTTTGGTGCCTGCTCGAGGCGGTGATCTTCACCTACACCCTCTTCCCGACCGTGTCTGAGGTGCTGGCCGGCATCGTGGGCGCAGAGGCTTCCCCTTACACCGGTTCGGTTCTGTTCGTCTTTCTGTTCCTTCTCATCATGGGAAGCTTTGCCTGCCTCCAGGTCCTCGCGGACGCCGTCAAGAACCGGGAGTACAAGTTCCTTGTTCAGATGATCCTGGTCGAGCTGTTCGTGATGACCTTCGAGGTGATGTTCCTGTACCGGGAGTTGGTGGATGCAATCACCCCCTGGATCGCCCAGCAGACCGGCGAGAAGATCCGGCTGGGGATTCTCTTCACCCTGTCGCTGGCAACGTTCGGGTGGGTGGGAGTCCGCGGCATGACCTGGTTTCTGTTCGGGCAGTACGGCACACCCCCCTTGCTCGCCTTTATTTCTCGACGGCCGATGGTCCAGCCGGAGGCAGAGGCAGGGAAGGTCACCGCTCCGACGGAGATGCAGAGCTGGTGGCGTGCCACCATCGAAGAGCTGAAGCACGAGATCGCGTGGTTGCATGAGAAGGGCAACGAGCTCATGGAGTACCTCGCGCTTCCTTTCATCCACGTGGTGGCCGCGGCGTTGAACTTCGCCATGATCTTGGTCACCGCACGCCCGGTCTTCAGTATCCCGTTTAAGAGCCTCAACGAGGTCCTGCAGGCCCGGGAAATCCTGCCCACTGTACGCTTACAACCAAAGAAGGTCAGCCCATGAGACGCTTCCGCTCCGCCGTCACAGCCTCGCTGATAAGCGCCGCGATCCTGCTGGCTATCCTCGCGGGGTGTAATTTGCAACCCAGCGAGCAGCGCAAATTGCGAACGACCCTGTTCATCGGCGTGGATGCCAGCGGCTCATTCAAGCATTCTGGTTACTACGACAACGCCCTGACGTTCCTGGCCCACTACATCTATGGCCACCTCCATGAGTTGGGCGGGCTGGAGAAACCTCACGCGCTGTTTGTCGCCAGCGTCGGCGGCAAAAGCCGCAGCGAGCCGAAAACCTTCCACCCCATCCACGACTTCGAGGGAAAGGACGTTGCCCAGATTGAGGCCGATCTTCGGACCTGGTTTCCTCCCTCCGACACCATTACGGACTTTAACCCGTTCTTCCAAGAGGTCGCGCGGATCACGAAGGAGAGAAATTTGGTCCTGGCCCCGATCACGCTGATGATCGTGACAGACGGCGTCCCTGATGCGGCCACGCCGAGCGTCAAGGCCGGGGCTCAGGCCCTGTACGAGCAGATTGACCTCAACCCGCTCGAGTACCTGTCCCGGAATATCACCATCCGGCTGACCTATGTGAGCCCCAAGGTGGGTGAACAGTGGCGAACCCACGTCCCCCGAACACGGGTGCGGCTGTGGACCGTTGATGCCGAGGTGATGAAGGGATGGAAGGATCAAATCCAGCCGGGTGTTGACACTGGCCGGCAGGACCGGTTCTGGAAGTGGGTGCAGGATAACGTCGACTTCCGCGTGCGCTCGAAGAAGATCTAAACATTCATAGTCAGTATCGCGTTCAGCTCATCCCAACATCACTCCATCAATTCGTATTAGAACGCATCCTGGGCACATCGGATGCCAACATATGGGCCTCTGTCATCGGGGAAGTAGCTCTCTCGAGAAGCGGATTTCAGGAGGCGCGTTGGGTCGTCAAACGATCCGCCTCTGAGCACCTTCTGTTTGCCGCGAGAGGGTCCCGGCGGATTGCTCTCCGGGCTGCTGGCGTAATACTTTTCATCGTACCAGTCCGCCACCCACTCCGAGGCGTTCCCTGCCATGTCGTAGACCCCATAGGGACTCTTGCCAGCCTCGTAGCTGCCCACTGGCGTGAGGCTGTCACTATAACTATAGCGTGAGGACTTATCGTAATTCGCCAGTTTGGAAGTGGGCTCTTCATTGCCCCAGGGGTATTGTCGACTGTCCGTCCCTCGCGCCGCCTTCTCCCATTCAGCCTCGCTGGGCAGACGCTTCCCGACCCAGCGACAGTAGGCTTCCGCTGCTTTCCAGGTGACCCCAATCACCGGTCTATCACCGTGGTTGGCCAGGTCGACTTGGTCCCACAACATCGGCACAAGCCCCGGGTGATTTGGCCCGGTTGCCTCCAAGAATTCGGCATAGCGCGCCGTGGTCACCTCGTACACGTCCATGTAGAACGCATAAAGATACACCCGATGCGCAGGCTTTGCCTTGGAGAGCCCGTCCTGGCTCCCCATCATAAACTCTCCGTCCGAGACCCACACCATCGGGGTCCCGTGCTTACGGGCCTCCGCTTCCAACGCTCTGCGTGTCTCGGCGTGTGCGGGTGTGGCCAAGCTGATCGCAGCAAGCCCAGCCAGAAGCGTGATGGTCACAGTGACGTGTCGCATGGAAGGCCTCCCAGCACTACATGGAGAAACTGAACGTTCCATTCCTTGGGTCTCCTCGGTCCTCGATTCCTCAGCTCCACGTACGATGGACCTCGCTCACATGCTCCACCCCGCCAGCCTTCTCGATCTCCCATTGGACATCGTTCGGAATCTCCACAATCTTCAGTTCCGCGCAGTGGCCGTTCGCCTGAGATCCCATCTCCTCCACAACCTGCACCAGCTTCTGATCGTCTCGGGGGATGAGCGCACCACACATATTCAGACTCGGCTCTCGTGGAGTCGCCCCGCTGGGCCAGTACGCACCGAGGTCCGGTTCTTGGAGCGCCTCGCGTTGGCCCAACTGTCGCAACCGCAGAAATGCAGTGTGACTGAGGCTAAATCCTCCATAGCTCTTGTTAATGACGATCTTTCTCATTGACATGGTCTCCCTTTTCCGCCTCCTACCTGTATCAGAGGTAACCCTCTCCGGTGACTATTCAAAGAGACTCTACAAACCTGTCGTCAGTGAACATTCCGTGGAGCTGCCCAGTGACGTGGCGGCGGTAGTCAACTTTCTGCTTGCCCATTATGGCAAGACCCTCATGATCCGTGAGAATCAGGAGATCCTCCTCTGCGGCCAATTTCCTCCGTTCGGACGAGCCCACATCAATACGATACTGAGTCCGCCCATCAGGATTCCGACCTGGACCGGTAATGATCTCCGTCAGACCATCAATGAACCCTTCATGCCCCTCTTGACGGTGCCTGACCTTCGTTCCATCAGGAATTCTCACCCAATTCTTCTTTCCAGTATCCAACCGTCCCGGTTTCCCTTCGTTCACCATGGTGATGCCTCATGTAGTGGTTCTGGGTTGAGGAGCGAGCTTGTCTTAATGCCATCGCCTCGTGATCCCATGCCTGATCGGCGGCCTCAGGGACCCCCCGGGGCTGCATTGCTGCGCACGCCGAGAGAATGCAGCAAGAGGTCTGACTGAGACACCCTTAGCCCTTTCCCCGGATCTCCCGCTCCGCCTGGAGCCAGTTATTAAGGGCATGGCCTTCTTGGCGGCCTCCCCGCTCGTAAAGTTCATAGGCCCGGTTGGCGATCCGCGCGTAAAAATCAACAGGCTCGTGGGGCTCGTCAGAACCTGGCCCGCTGCGGCGACCGAGATCCGCATCGGCGACCGAGGATCCCGGAAGACCAACTGTAGGTTTTCGCTTCTTCTCGCGTATTATCGGAGATTGTTTTGGCTCCATGTTCTTTTTCTTTTTCCCTTGTTCTGCAGCTTGACCCTATAGGTCCCTTCGCCCATCGACGTCACCCACAATTGCCCCCTTCGGCTCAAGCGATCGACTTCGAGAAAGACCTGGTTCCAGGTGAGACCTGGTAAGCTAACCACCAAGTCATCAAGCTGACAACCAGGAGCGCGGCGCACCGCTTCAAGGATCCGGGACTCGGACCATCCCTCTCACCCACCTCTTCCCCTCAGTAAGGAAAGGATAAGGTGAGGGAATGATCTGAAGGCCCAGATCAATTCACTTTACTGAGCTGACCCAGAACTCGGTGTCTCCGTCCCATACTGCTCAGCCCCGGACCTCGGAACCGCGATCCCGTATTCCTGGACCGGTGTCACCATCTGCGCGAAGTTAGTCAACTCATCCGCAGCGACCTCGCTGATGCCATGGGCCCGCTTAGCGAGCATCTTGAAGAACGCACCCATCTCCCCCTTCACGGCTCGCCGATCTCCACGGCCCACCGCGTCCCGGACTGCATTCAGTTTTGTCAGGTAGGGGGCAAAATTGGAGGTGGGATAGTTCGCCTTGTAGATGCTCAGCGAGTTCACGATCTCATCGACCCAGGCGCTCTGAGCCGAGCCAGTCCCCAGCACAGGCGCATCGGACTGCATGGTGGGCTGCACTTGCATGATCTCAGGAATGCCCGCTCCCGGAAGTTGATCAGCCGCCTGTGTTGACAGCACCGGAAGCCACGGAATCAACGCCAGCGAGGCGACGATGCCTATCCGCCTTATAAACAGAGAGGCTTTCATAGTACCTATCTCCTTTTGAGTCGGGGCCTCAGGGTTTGGTGCTTCGTCGCGTGGCCCCACACGATGAAGCGCACGGGTGTCCTGACCTTGGCATCTCCAACCAACAGGGGGGATCCTTCGTCCCTCGATTCCCGTACTGGAACAGGCGTCATGTTCTCGTCTCCTTGCGCTTGGAGCTACCTGACCCCGCTGGCAACGTGCCAGGAGGACGAGCCCCATTCCGCCTCGGTTCCTGATGACCTTTCCGATTAGCTGCGATGCCGGAATCATTGATCTCGCCACATAGCAGACATTGCCACCCGAAGAAGCAGCGCGTCGAGCTTCCCACATCTTCCAACTTGATGCTCACCATCAGGCCTTGACAACGTGGGCAGCTCACCTGTTGACCTCCCCCGGCTGGATACAGCTCACGGAGCCAGCACGCCCTCCCGCCATCCACAAACGGCATGCAGCAAGTCCACGCGGCCAGGAACCCATCCATGGCCCGACATCGGCCTCTGATATACGAAAGGCCACGGTCCTGGTGTTCAGATCAATGCATACCGCGCTGGCGAGAGACTCTGGCGTAGAAGCGGCGGAGACTGGAGAATCGGTCGCGCAGGAAGGATCAGGAAGCGCGATGGATAGGACAGCCAGCGTGGCTCAATACGTCGTGGATTCATACTACACCCACAGGGTGAGTCTGTTCAACCTGTATTTATTGGGCCTACGCTCCCCCGATTTCTTCCACAAACTCTGCTCAAACCTCTGTGGCGAAGTCTGCTACAATGCCGGCCATGGGCGTCATCGAGCAGCCGCTCTCGTTTAAGGATTCGGCTGGCCATACGGTCTCGGCGGTGCTGGCCTCCCCCTCGGACGGCACGGACCGCGTGGCCGTCCTGTGCCACGGATTTCTCTCCACCAAGAATAGCACGACCAACAAGACCCTGACGCGCCTGCTCGTGGAGCGAGAGATCGCCACCTTCCGGTTCGATTTCTTCGGTCAGGGCGAGAGCGAGGGGCCGTTCGAGCGTACCACGACGACCGTGGCCGTGAACCAGACCCTGGCCGCCCTCGACCTCGTCACAGCCAAGGGGTATCGTCGCATCGGGCTCATGGGCTCCAGCTTCGGGGGGCTGGTGGCCATTTTGGCCGCGGCCCAACGACCGGCTCTCTCGGTTGTGGCCCTCAAATGCCCGGTCCCGGACTTTCCGGAGATGCTTCGGCTTGAATTCGGCAAGGCCGGCATGGAACGGTGGAAGCAGTCCGATGAGATCCCGAACGTGACGGGCGGCCAGCAACCGGTCCGCTTGCGCTACACGTTCTATGAGGACTGTCTGAGGCATGATGCGTACAAGGCGGCGGAAACCATCCTGGCGCCGGTGCTGATCGTGCAGGGCGATCGGGACGAGTACGTCCCGCTGCATCAAAGCCGGCGACTCTACGACGCGGTGCGGACTGAGAAACATCTGGAGATCCTTCCCGGCGCGGACCACGGCTTCACCGAGGCCGAGGACTTTCGACGGATGACGATGTTGTTAGCCGACTGGCTGACCACGCACCTCTCGGCCAAGCAGGCATAACGGAACGGACACGACCATGCCGGAGACCCAGCATCTGCGCGAGGAACAACTGGAGGTCCTGAAAATCCTCTACCCCTGGTACAAGGAAGAGGTGTTCCGGCGGCGTGAGCAAATGATGCGGCTGACCGCCTTCGCCAGCGCGTTTCTGGTCCTGCTCCTGATCACGATGCTGGCGGTCCCCTCAGTCCCGAGCCGGCCCCGCCTCGACTTCACGGTGGCGCTCTTCGCGATCACCGGCGTCGCGCTGTTCTCCGCGATCTTCGCCTATTTGATCCTCCAGCAGCGGAATCGCCACCAGATGGCCAAGCAAGCGCTCATCGAGATCGAACGCGTGCTGGGGCTTTACGATGAAGGGCTGTATCTGGTGGGGAAGGCCTTGTACCCGGAGGACTGGCAGACGTCCTGGTTGGGAGATCGAAGCGTGACCGTCTACCTGACGGTCTTAACCGCGCTCACCGTCCTCGTCATCGCCGCAGTCCTGGTGAGACCGTGATGCGTGAAGCGTGGTACGTGTGGTACGTGATGAGCTAGCTGCCGGGATATCCTGTTCCGTATCATCTTCGCGCATCACGCATCACCGATCACCCATCACGCTCTTGGCGCAGCGGAAGCCCGTATAGCTATTGCGCGTGGTCGGGGGCAATTTGAATCGCCCATAGGTCAGGAGATACTTCGGCAGCTCGGACCATGATCCGCCGCGAAGCACCTTGAACTGCCCCTGCTCCGGCCCGATCGGGTTCCGTTCAGGGCTCCGCTCGTAATACCCGCCGTCATACCAGTCCTGGACCCATTCCCAGACGTTGCCGGCCATGTCGTAGAGACCGAAGGGACTCGCGGCCTTGTCATACCGACCCACCGGCATCAAAGCCTGGCTGTAGCTGAATCGCGCCCCCACGGCATGGTTCGCCAGCTCGGCCGTGGGGACCTGATTGCCCCAGGGGTATCTCCGCTCGTCCGTGCCCCGGGCCGCCTTTTCCCATTCGGCCTCGGTGGGCAAGCGCTTGCCGGCCCAGCGACAGTAGGTGTCGGCGTCGTACCAGTCCACGCCGATCACAGGCCGGTCCCCGTGGATCGCGAGGTTGACCGACTCCCACAGCCAGGGCGGCGTGCGCCCGGTGGCGGCGAGAAATCTCGCGTAGCGGCTGGTGGTGACCTCGTAGTGGTCCATCGCAAAGGCCTCCAGCCAGACCTTGTGCCGGGGACGCTCGTCATCGAGCCCGATCGGGCCATCCACGCCCATCCAGAACTCTCCCGCCGGAATCAACGCCATGGGCGCAGCATCGCCCGTTACGGCCTCAGCCTCCTTCTTGGACTTGCGAAATTTGTCGAGTTGGGCACCAGCAGGCAGGATCCACGCCACGACAACCACGACCATGAACATTCCAACGAGCCCTGACCTCACTTCATTCATCGTTCATCATTCATCGCTCATCGTTCAGTAAATTCTTCCCCCGACCACCCAGTGGCGGTCGTCCGGCACGTCGATCAGCAGCCGGCTGAGGTTCAGCTCCGCCAACTGCGCCGCCACCTCATCCTCCGTGAAGGCGGCGAGGAGCGAATGATAGAAATCGCGCCGTAAAATCGCCGGCTCCCCTTTGGCGTACTGATCCACGATGGCCTGCGCCGACTCCGGCGACTCGGGACGGAGCAGGTCCATCACCAGCACGACCGAACCGGGCTTAACCAGTTTCTTCAGCCAGTACCAGAACTGCAAGGGGTTGTGCAGATGATGGAGAAGGCTGTTGGAAATCGCCGCATCGGCCGGCTCCGGCAGCACCAGATTCTGGAAGCGCTCGCACCGCAGCGTGATGCGGTCGGTCAACCCGGCCTTCCGCACGGCTTCTTTGGCCAGGCGGATCATGGGCGGTGAGGCATCTACGCCTGTCACTCGGCACCTTGGCAGCGCGCATACCAACCGGATCGGGATATCGCCGGGACCGCAGCCCAGATCCAGCACGTGCCCCTCCGTCATGTCCGGATTGTATTCCCGGAACCGGTCCACGAAGCCCTGGTTCTCTTCCTCGAAGTCGGCTTTCGCATAGGCCACGGCCTGCTCGGGGTCATCCATCACCTCCGGCTCGAGGACACGCGATATCATAGTAACCCTTCGGATTTGTTGATTTCGAGATTTGGTGATCTGCTGATCTGACCCTCCCTTTTCAAAATCATCAGATCAACAAATCATCAAATCACAAAATCGTCACTTCATCGCCTTGCTTGACCACTCCCTCGGCAAGTACCCGCGCATACAGTCGGCTCCAGCCGGGATGCCGTTTCTGGGAGATCCGCTTGTAATCCCCGTTGAGAAACCAACCGGCGTTGTTTTCGCACGGGGAGGTATAGCTCACGATTTCTAATTGCACCGACTTCCCCACGCGCACCCGGTCCCCTGGTTTGAGCGTGGTCCACTCCACCCCCGCCAGGGTCAGGTTCTCTCCGCTGGAACCAGGGGCGATCTGATGCCCTTCGGTGCGGAGCGCCTCGATCACTTCCAGGGAGAAGAGGCACACCGCGCGATCGGGTCCGCCGTGATTCTTCAGGCTCCGCTGGCGATCCCCGACCACGCCATCCTTCATGATGCGAGCTTCCGGCACCGGCAGTTTTGGCACGCCGCCGTTCGAGACGTTGATCTGGTGCAGGTGCGGATATGACGGATATGATCGAAGTGCCACGTGCTCCATTACGAGGACCCTTCGCACGGTTCAGGGACAATGACCTCAAGCGCCAGCCAGCCGTCACGCTCCCGCGAGGCGCGCACGACCCCACCCACCTCCAGGAACGCATCCGAGATGTCCGCCCGGCTTTCCGTGAGCATGCCCGAGAGCAACAGCCTGGCGCCGAGGTTGAGGTAGGGTGCAAATTCGTGAATCGAATCCAGGATGGTCTGCCGGTCCAGATTCGCCAGCACGATATCAAACCGCTCATTCTCTGTGGCCTGAAGATCCCGAAGCGTGGCGATTCGAAGCTCCAGTGCCGGGCCGAGTCCGTTTGCAGCCGCGTACTTCCGCGCGCACCCGATCGCGACCGGATCATGGTCAATCCCTATCACGGCCTTGGCCCCCAGCCGGAGGGCCACCATGGCCAGGATGCCGCTGCCGGTACAGACATCCAGCACCTGCTCGCCCCCTCGGATCAACTCTTCGAGCCATTCGATCAGCAACTGGGCGGCGGCATGATGGCCGGTCCCGAATGCCTGCGTGGGGTCAATAATGAGTTCTATCTCTCCCGGTTGTAACTCTACATGCTCCCAGCTCGGTCTGACGATGATGCGCCGGCCGATCTTGAGCGGTTTGACCGACCGCGCCCAGAGCGCGTTGCAATCTCGTTCGGGAAGCATGTCAACGGTGATAGCCGGTCGATCCGATTCATTCCCCAGCTCCCTCAGCACTTGTTTCAGATCCTGCAGGGCATCCGGGTTCCACCGGTCGGCCGGCCAGTACAGATGTATGACGCCATTCTCCTGCCAGGCGCCGGTCGCGGCCGGATCGCTCAATATGCCGAGTAGCTCCCCTGAGTCTACGGAGGACTCGATCCGCACGTCGATCCAATCGTGTGCCATTGCGGTTGCCAACACGCTAACCCGCATTATTCACGAAGCGTGAACAATGCGCCCTACGGGCTTCGACTGCGGCCCCATCGGAACAGGGCCTCCGCTCAGGGTTAGCCCTGAGCAGGTGCGAAGCACCGTGTCGAAGTCTGCCAGCAAGCAAGGGGCTTGCTGGCAGACGGTTATGAATGAAAGCGAAAGCTTTCATGAATAATCCGGGCTAAGGGGCAGGTAAGTTCATATGCGAAAAGTTCGCCACCAAGCAGTACGGACAAGGGCCTAGCGGCACGGTATCTTAACAGGCTGGAATGGCCGATGCATCCGTACCGGCTAGGCTCCCGGTCGACACGACCCGCAACAAGTCAAAGGGATAGATTGTGTCGTTGTCTTTGCAACATCGAAGACAATCGTGCAAGTCGGCAGCCGTTGTGTCAGGGCATAGCCTGTTACTTGACAGGCAGAGAGTGGACTGCTAGTTTTCTCGCAGAGGATAGTACCCGCACAAGGGTCATCAGACCGACCCGAGCCAGGAGGTAGGACCATGAGAATCCCCGGACGGCATGTGTGGTATCTGCTCCCGATCGTGGCGCTTTTGTTTGGGCTCTCAGCTTGCACATTCAAGGCCTCCACCAAGGCCGTCACCGACGTGTTTACGGATTTTTCATCGAGCACATCGGGGAAATCCTGGGTGACGCCGGACGGGCTCGTGAAGGAGAATCACCGGGTCACGGTCTTCACGACCGAAACCTTTGAAAATTTGAAACAAGACATGGCCCAAGGTCAGGGGGAATACCTTGCATCGCTGGGGTCCCTCCTGGGCGTCACAAGGGATCGGGAGGTGGAGTTCTCCACCTTTGCGCAGGACAGGTACCTGACTCTGATTCTTTCAGAGAGCACCTCGCCGCAAGAGATGCTGGTCGCCTTGTATCACGAGCTGTCAGCCAGTCCGACTCTCCGCGACACGGTCGTCGGGGACTGACTTCAGCGAGCCGCTTTCACCCAGGCCGGGCCCGCGATCAAGACCACCTGTAATGAACCAAAATCGCTGACCGCGTGTCTAGGGGGACCGGTTCGCGAATCGAACCCGAACGGATCGGGACGCCGTCGCGGTAGACCACGTAGTTGCTTGGGACGGCCGGCACGCGGGGGCCCGGCAGGATGATGCCGACCAGATTCAGGGGGTCGGCGCCCGAGATCTTGATCTCCTGAGACGTCCTCGCGTCGGCCCCGGCCCGCCGCATCGCCCGCAGGGACTCGAGCGCTTCCGGCAGCGCGAACTGCTCCCCGGTGAAGCCGGCCACGAAGCGCCCGCCCCGAATTTCGCCCCGCGACTCCAAGCGCCGGTACTGGACCAGGAGATCCCGCCAGGCGAGGCTCAGCGACTCGCGGCCGAGCAGATCGCGAAACACCACGCCATAGCGGCGGAGGAGCTGACGCGCGACCTGCTCCACAGAGCTGATGGCTAATGGCTGCCCGCCTTCGCCGTAGGCTTCGGCGGGTCCGCCAGAGCGCGTCGTGCGCGCGTCGGCGGAATGGCTGACCGCTTGGCGGAGCAACGTCCAGCGGCCTGCGCTGTGACGGGGACGCCTGGCGCGCTCGCGGCCCTCGGCGCGCCGGCGGCGCGGGTCCAGCAAGGCGCGCAGGTTATCGAACCCGTCCGCTGTGACCAGCCCGGCTGCAGCCAACTCCCACAGCCCGTCCTCCACCTGAGACTGAAGGTGCCCCGTGCCCTTGACCAGGTCGGCGAAGAAGCTCGCCCCGCGCGCCCGCAAGTAGCGAACAAGATCCTGGGCGATCGGGCTCAACGCCGTCATTCGATCAAGTCCAGCAACACCGGCCTCCTCGCCGAACACGTTCAGCAGCCACTCGGCGTCTTCCCGGGGAAACACGCTGATCGGGGCGACGCTGGTCGGAAGAATCCGACGTGGCCGACCGGCACTGAGTTCGCTGCTCATCTGCGCGTCGAGGCGAGGATGCGGGGTGAGTCGGCCCCACGTCACGGCGCCGCTGAGGCAAAGTCGATCCAACAGGTCGGGCGCGTACTTCGACATGCGAAGCGGCAGCAGATACCGCTCCCAAGCCGAAGCGGCGGCCTCGAAACCGGCCAGTTGACGGGTGATTTCGAGCAAGCCGGCCTCGCCGTGCAACCGTGATCCGGACGCGACATGCTGCCAATGAAACAGAAACCGCATGAAGTCCGCCGCCGTCACCGGCTCGATTTCCCGCCGGAGCGTCCCGATGGTGAGGCGATGGATGCGGGCCAGGAGCCGGCGGTCGCACCACTCCGGCAACGGAACTGATGGCTGATGGCTGATGGCTGATGGCTGGACTGGTCGGAACGACCCGCGGAGAACTTGGCCTTCCGCTTCAAGCTGGAGCAGGCTTTGGGAGACCGCCTCGGTCGGCAAGTGGAGTTTTAGCGCCAGTTCCTCGGCAGTGGTCGGCCCCGTGCTTTCCATCCAGCCTTGGACGATGGCCATAGTGGCGTCCTCACGTTCGGGGAACGCCGCCGTTTCGACCGACCCGACCGGCGGAGCGCACTCGATAGCAGGGAACACGGCCCGAACTGTGGCCAGGCGCTCAGCCGCAATCCAGCCTCTTACGAAGCTGGGCGCGGGGCGCGGGGCGCGGGGCGAAGGGTGCAGGGTGACCACAGTAGCCCGACCGGACTGGCTCAAGGCCGGGAGGTAGGCGGCCCATTGCTTCCCCTGATCTTCCGGCACCCAGATCAGCGTGAGCAACGCATCATGGAGTTCATCCGGGTCTCGGACCACCGGCCAGGCTTCTTCCGCCACTTCGGCTATGGCCTCGGGCGATAGCGCGCCGACATTGCCGGCGAGCTCGGGCGGCAGGCTCCGGCGCATCTCCACCGCGCGCGCCCGGCGTTCCTCAAGCGGCGCGTCATCGAGGTAGGCATATGGATTCGCGTTCAAGATCTCGTGGCAGAACGGCGATGGCACGGTCGTGTCCACCGCGAGGCACTCGATGTCTCCCTGCTCGATCCGTTGCAACAACGCCACGAGTCCTTCTACATCCATCGCCTCGGTGAAACAGTCGCGAATGGTTTCCTTGACCAGCGGATGATCCGGTATGTCCAGCGCCCCTTGTTCGTCCCGATGATTGTCCTGGCAGGCTGTCGCCGCCGGGAAGACCGACGTCAGCAGATCTTCCGCGCGCATCCGTTGAATCTGGGGAGGCACGCGCCGCCCGTTGGCAAACCGTAGCAGGGCAAGCGCACGCGAGGCATTCCAGCGCCAGCGAGTGGCAAACATGGGCGCGGCCAGGATGGCCTGGGTCAGCACTTCCCGCAAAGTCTCTGAGAGCAGGAACGCAAAGACCGCAATCAGCGGAAAGCTGTGCCGCTCGCCCAGCGAGATGACGATCCCCTCGTCCGTGGCGGCCGCTTGGAGTTCGTAGTCGAACGTCACACAGAACCGCTTGCGAAGCGCCATCCCCCAGGCGCGGTTGAGGCGGCCGCCGAACGGCGCATGCAGGACCAGTTGCATCCCGCCGCCTTCGTCAAAGAACCGCTCCGCGATGATGGTCTGCTGAGTCGGCACTGCCCCCAGGATCGCCCGGCCGGCCGCCACATACGCCGTGGCCTGCTCGGCGCCTCGACGGTCCAGCCCGCACTCGGCCTGCAACCAGTCAATCACAGTGGAAGGGGGCCCCGCAGACGCCCCTCCCACACCCACCTCAGTGGAAGGGGGCCCATCACCCGTTGCACCCCACACCCGTTGCACGCAGCCAGGCAACGGGTCCCCGGCAACGGGTCCCCGCGCCCCTCCCACACCCACCTCAGTGGAAGGGGGCCCCGCCGGCTCATTGAGATTTGGCAGACGTTGATCCACTTCAGCTCGGATCGCAGCGACTTCCGCCGAGAGCTCGGCCGTGCGCGACGGGGCCTCGCCACGCCAGAAGGGAATGGTCGGAGGGGCTCCATGAGCATCCTCCACCCGGACCTTCCCGGTCTCGACCCCGCGAATGCGCCAGGACGAGTTGCCCAGCAGAATGATGTCCCCGGCCAGACTTTCCACCGCAAAGTCCTCGTCCACCGAGCCGACCAGGGTGCCGTCCGGCTCCGCAATGACGGCGTAGTTGGCCGTGTCCGGGATCGCCCCGCCCGAGGTAATTGCCGCCAGGCGAGCCCCCCGACGCGCGCGGATGCGCCGGTTGATCCGGTCGTGATGCAGGTAGACGCGCCCCCGTCCACGGCGTGTGCTCATGCCGTCTGCCAGCATCCGCACCACTGCATCAAAATCCCGCCGGTCCAGATCGCGGTAAGGGTACGCCCGACGGCACAGGGCATACAGGTCATCCTCTTGCCACTCCTGGGTGGCGGTCGCCGCTACGACCTGCTGCGCCAGGATGTCCAACGGCGCAGGCGGCACCTCGATGCGATCGAGCGTCCCGGCCCGGATCGCTCGAACCAGCGCCGCGCATTCGATCAGCTCGTCCCGGGTGGTCGCAAAGAGGCGTCCTTTCGGCATCGCGCCGACCCAGTGACCGGACCGCCCGATTCGCTGCAGGCAGACGGCGATCGACCGAGGCGAGCCGATCTGGCACACCAAATCCACCGTCCCCACGTCAATGCCCAGTTCCAGCGAGGCGGTTGCCACGACCACGCGGGTCTGTCCCCGCTTGAGCCGGTCTTCGGCCGACAGGCGGATCTGCCTGGACAGGCTGCCGTGGTGGGCCGCCACTGCCTGCTCTCCAAGACGCTCGCCCAGATGATGCGCCACCCGTTCGGCCAGCCGTCGGGTGTTTACGAACACCAGGGTGGAGCGATGCTCGCGGGCCAGGTCGGCCACCCGATCGTAGAGCTCGCTCCAGATCGCGTTCGTGGCCACGGCCCCCAACTCGTCTCTGGGAACCTCCACCGCCAAGTCCATCTGGCGACGGTGACCAACGTCAATGATCCGGCAGGGCGGAGTTGCCTGATCGGGAGGAGGCGTCGCAGAGGTAAGACCTGGCCGGCTCACCGTCTCATCACCCGTTGCACGAAGCCCAGCAACGGGTCCCCGGTCCGCAAACTTGCCGCCGGGTACCTGCTTGGCGGGTGTTCCTCGCGGCGCGGACCCCACCAGAAACCGCGCAATCGTCTCGATCGGCCGTTGGGTTGCCGAGAGGCCGATCCGAACCGGTCTCGAGAGGGTGATCGCCGCCAGCCGTTCGAGGGACAGCGCCAGATGTGCGCCGCGCTTGTTCGACGCCACGGCGTGGATTTCATCCACGATCACGGTCCGGACGTCGCGCAGGATCTGGAGGCTTTTCTGGGCCGTCAGAAGGAGATAGAGCGATTCCGGGGTCGTGATCAGGATGTGGGGCGGCCGACGGAGCATCTGTTGTCGGTCACGGGCCGGCGTGTCGCCGGTGCGGACCGTCACGCGAATCTCCGGCATCAGCAGCCCGGCCGCCAGCGCCGCATCCGCGATCTCGCCTAAGGGCTGTTGCAGGTTCTTCTGAACGTCGTTGCTGAGCGCCTTCAGCGGCGAGACATACAACACCTGCGTACGGTCCTCCAGCTCACCCGCGAGCGCCTGTTTGAAGAGAGCATCCACGCAGGACAGGAAGGCCGCGAGCGTCTTGCCTGACCCGGTCGGGGCGGCAATCAGCACATTGGCTCCCGACGCGATCGCGGGCCAGCTCCGGGCCTGGACCTCAGTGGGCGAGCCAAAGCGCTCCTGAAACCATCTCGCAATGATCGGATGAAAGAGGAACTCGTCCATGAGGACGGCATCTTAGAGCGAATTTTCTCGTTGTCAACAGCCACTACCCTTCGCCCATTCAATGTCACATGCCTGATTTTTACGACCGGCCTAAACTGCGTTCGCAATTTGCACGCAAACACTTCGTAGGGTATAGTTTTGAGTCGGACGTGCAACGGGGAACCACCGAGTCAGCCCCTCCAGAGGACGAGAGTCTCTCACAGATCATGGGCAGAGCGAACAAACCAGGGGGGAAGAAGCGGCCCAAGGCATCACGGGGCAGGTCCGCGCTTAAGCATTCCGACGAACAGTTCCAGCGGGCGCAGGAGGCGTCCCGCGAATCGGAAGAGCGGCTGGCGAAGATCAACGAGTGCTTCTTACATTTCGGAACCAACCCGGACGAGAATATCAATCGCCTGACGGCATTGTGCGGCGAACTCTTGGGGGCCACCTGCGCCCTGTACAGCCGCCTGTATGGTGACATGCTCTGCTCGCTGGGGCAATGGCACACCCCTCCGGGCTTCAACCCGGTGGAGAAACCCGAAGGGCACCTCTGTTATGACATCATTCAGAGAAGCGAGGATCGCTTACTGGTGGTGCGCAATTTGCCCCAGACTCCCTATGCCCAGACCGACCCCACTGTCACGCGCTGTCAACTGCAGACGTATATCGGGCAAGCCGTCAAATGCGGTGGCACCGCCGTCGGCTCTCTGTACACCATGTTTCGACGCGATTTCGTCCCTTCCGAGGCGGACGAGAAGCTTATGGGGCTTCTCGCCTCGGCCATCAGCGTGGAGGAAGAACGGAAGGCGGCTCTCGAGACGCTGCGCCGGAGCGAAGAGAAGTTCCGACAGCTGGTTGAAACGACCAGAGATTGGGTTTGGGAAGTGAACGAGGACGCGGTGTACACCTACGCCAGCCCGAGAATCCACCAGATTCTGGGGTATGCGCCCGAAGAAGTCCTGGGCAAAACCCCCTTTGACCTGATGCCTCCCGAGGAAGCCCAGCGAGTGGCCGAAATCTTCCACCACATTGCGGACGCGCGGCAGCCGTTCTTGCTCCTCGAAAACACGACCCGTCACCGAGATGGTCACCTGGTCGTCCTTGAAATCAGCGGCGCCCCGATTTTCGATGACCAGGGCGTATTTCGAGGCTATCGCGGCATCGCTCGCGACATCACCGAGCGCAAGCGCGCGGAAGAGGCATTCCGGCGAAGCGAAGAACAGCTGCGCCATTCCCAGAAGATGGAAGCGATAGGACGGCTGTCAAGCGGCATCGCCCATGATTTCAGCAACCTGCTGATGGCCATCACGGGATACTGCGATATGCTGCTGGCTCGGCTTGGGCAAGCCGATCCGTTGCGGGAGCCCGTCCAGGAAATCAAGAAGATCAGCGAAAGCGGGAGCGAGCTGAACCGCCAGCTTCTGGTCTTCAGTCGTAAGCAGGCGCAGCAGCCGGTCGAGTTAAACTTGAATAGTGTGGTCTCCCCGATGTCCAAAATGCTCCGCCGCCTGATCGGCGAGCATATCGAGTTGGTCACCACACTTGACCCGTCCTTGGAATGGGTCAAGGCGGATCGAGGACAGCTTGAGCAGGTCATCGTGAATCTGGCCGTCAATGCCCGTGACGCGATGCCCGAGGCCGGCACGCTCACCATCGAAACCGCAAATGTCGACCTGGATCAGTCCGCCGCTGAGGAACTCCTGTTCACCAAAGATGGACGCTGCGTGATGCTGGCCGTGCATGACACCGGGGTCGGGATGGATCCCGAGACGCAGACGCATTGCTTCGAGCCGTTCTTCACCACCAAAGGGCAGGAGAAGGGAACAGGTCTCGGGTTGTCCACCGTCTACGGCATCGTGAAACAGCACGGCGGACATATCGAAGTGTTCAGCGGAGTCGGACGGGGGACGGTGTTCAAAATTTACCTGCCGCGGATCGACGCGCCGGTGGAGACCGCCCCGGCCGCCGAGGCCCCTGTCCCGACGGCCTCCGGATCGGAGACGATTCTGTTGGCCGAAGATGAACGGATCATCCGAGGACTGGTACGCGGCATGCTGAAAATGCGCGGCTATACGGTGCTGGAGGCGAGTCAGAGCCAGGAGGCGTTGAGGATCTGCGAGGAACACCCGGGCCCCATCCATCTGCTGCTGACCGACGTCGTGATGCCCGGAATGAACGGGCGTGAGCTGGCTGAGCGGGTGGTGAGCTTGCGGTCCAATACGCGCGTGCTCTACATTTCGGGCTACTCGTACGACACCATCTTCCAACACGGCGTGTTCGAACCAGGGGTCGCCTTTCTCCAGAAGCCCTTTTCGCCTGAGGCGCTGCTCCGGAAAATCCAGGAAGTTCTGACCGCCGCCCCGCAAGGGTCGTGACGTTTCCTCTTCCTCCGACCGGCCACAGACCCGGTCTTCTGTTCCAGAAGCTGGGGCCTTCTTCAGCACCCGCTAAAACCGCAGCAGCCAGATCACCGTCAGAGAGACGATGAGATTATTCAGCGAGTGAGCGAGGATGCCGGGAAGCAAGCTGCCGGTCTTCTCGTAGGCCCAGGCCCACAGCACGCCGCTCCAGAAGACGTTGGCAAAGCCGAGCACGCCGTAGCCGTGCGCGATCGCAAAGATCGCCGCGCTCATCCCAGCCGACGCGGACCACCCGAACTTGCGGCGGAGGGTCGCAAACAGAAGCCCGCGGAAAGTCATTTCCTCGAAGACCGGCGCAAAGATCACGTACTCCAAGAGACTGGTCGTCACCACCGGAAGGGGGCCCCAGACCAGATCGCCGTCGAACCATTCCGTCCAGTGGTTCGGCAGGGACACCGACTCGGCAACCAGGCCCATCCCCCACTCACCGATCAGCCCCGCGGCCATCAGGGCCGGCACGGCCAAGCCGAGTCCCTGCCACGCTCCCGGCGACGGCCAGAGGCCCAGCCCTTGCCGCAGCCCCGACCCCAACGGATTCAGCAGATGCCGGCGCGCCAGAAGGATCGCCGGCAGATTGACCGCCGGAATCGCAAGGACCCTGATAAGCGGATTCTCCGTTCCCATGAACAGGAAGCCCAGCATCAGCGCTCCCCCGATCGCCCCGCCCCTGATCAGCACCACGGTCCCCTCACGCCCGCGCCACTGCGGCGGGATCGGGGCCTCCCCCACCTTTAAGGCACTCCAGTCCCTTCGCCATCGAGCGGACAGCGCGAGCAGCGCAACGGTTCCGACCAGAATCACCGTAAGGTCGAGAGCGAGCAGCACGCGTGTTCGCCACAGGAGCGGAACTCCACGTTCAGCCAGCGCGTGCTCGATCGTTGAAAGAGCCGCGCGGTCACCTGTGCGCGTCGCCAAGCTCATCGCGAGCCGGTCATAAAACCAGCCGTCCTGGAGCGCTTTCTCCAGTTCAGCCTTCAGCGTGAGTTCTGAGGCAGGATCAGGCTTTGACTCCAGATAGCCGGCACGGATGAGGCGGGCGAAGGTTGGAAGAGGATCCTTGCGGGACTCCCATCGAGCGATGCTTTTTTGGACTCGGTCCAGGCGACCGTCTTCCGCCTCCAGGATCGCCAAGTGCACCTGGACGAGAGGATCGCCGGAGTACGCGGCCAGTTCCTCGTACCAGGAAATGGCTTGCTCCAACTCGTTGCCGCCGCCACCGGTCATCTCGTACAGCAACCGTTCCCATTCGGGTGCGTGCGCGATGGCCTCTTCGAGGTCCATCATGCGGCTGACCGTCAGCGCGAGCGCCCGCTCCGGCGACGAGACCCGATCGAGGCGAGGCACTTTGAGCTGGAGCCATCCGAAGAACAGAATACAGCCGAGCAGGACCGTCGCGGAGAGGATCGTCAACACCTGCGAGAAATGAGGTCGGTCCGGACCGGAGATCGCCGGGTCGAAGGGTTCGTGCGGAGAGGGAACTGCTCCCTCGTCGTGGCCTGTGGGGTGCTGGGATGTGAACACGGCGTCTCGGACGCGAGGAGTATAGCATGATAGCTGGTGCGCGTGAGAGGCATCCGGTATAATGAGCGCCCCATCGGCCTTTCCGGTCAATGCGTGGCGGATGCAACGCCAGGTGCGGAGATCACGTTCATGACAGAACGCGTGGGCGAATTCGTTCCCACACCGCGGCTGCTCCTCGGTCCCGGCCCGAGCATGGTCCATCCGCGCGTGCTGCGCGCCATGGGCGCGCCCCTGCTCGGCCATCTGGATCCCGAGTTCCTGCGGCTGATGAACGAAATCCAGCAGATGCTGCGGCGCGTCTTCCGGACCGCAAACCGCTTTACGATCGCTCTCTCCGGAACCGGCTCGGCCGGCATGGAAGCGGCGCTGGTGAATCTGGTTGAGCCCGGCGATGCGGTGATCGTGGGCGTCAACGGGGTGTTCGGATCCAGAATGGCCTCGATTGTAGAGCGCTGCGGCGGGAAGCCGGTTCGGGTGGAAGCCTCCTGGGGCCGGATTGTGGAAGCCAATGCGATCAAGTCAGCGCTTGCCCGATCCGGGCCGGTGAAGGCAGTAGCCGTCGTCCACGCGGAGACCTCCACCGGAGTCCACCAGCCGCTGGAAGAGATCGGCGCTCTCTGTCGGCAGCACGACGCCCTGTTCATCGTGGACGCCGTCACGTCCTTGGGAGGGCTGCCGCTGGAAGTGGACCGGTGGGGAATCGACGCCTGCTACAGCGGGACCCAAAAGTGCTTGAGCTGCCCGCCCGGCCTGGCCCCGCTCACGCTGAGTGAGCGTGCGCTGGCGGCGATTCGGAATCGAAAGGCACCCTGCCAAAGCTGGTACCTGGATGTGTCGTTGATTGCGGACTATTGGGCGGAAGCCAAGCGGGCCTATCACCACACCGCGCCGATCTCGATGCTCTATGCCTTGCGGGAAGCGCTGCGGCTCATCGAAGAGGAAGGGCTGGAGGCCCGGTTCGCGCGACATCGGCTGCACAGCGCCGCCCTGATGGCCGGCCTTGGCGCGCTCGGCCTGCTCCCGTTCGCGGAGGAAGGTCACCGCCTGCCCAGCCTGAACAGCGTCACGCTGCCGGCTCAGGTCGAGGACGCCGCGGTCAGGGCCGAACTCCTGCAGGAGTTCGGCATCGAAATCGGCGGGGGCCTCGGCGCCCTCCAGGGGAAACTCTGGCGCATCGGTCTCATGGGCGAGTCGTCTGCCCGGGAGCACGTGCTGTCGCTGCTGAGCGCACTCGAGGTGCTTTTTCTTCGCCATAAATGGATCAGTCGGCCCGGGATCGCCCTGGAGGCTGCTTCGCGGATCTATGCCGGTGACGGAAGAAAGGAGTGACAGACTACATTATGAAAAGAGCAGCCCTCTGGGGAACGTGGGCAGTGATGCTTGTGGTCGCTGTGGGAGTGGCGTACTGGGCCGCTGCCTCCCTCTTGAAGGAGCGGGAAGCGCCCGTCTCGATCCCCCCGGAAACGGTCGCGAACTATGTCCATGCCGTGATTGATGCGAACCGGACCGTGTACACGCGGCACATCGTGGAGAAAATGCAGGCGACGGGCGTCGTGGAAGCAGCGGAAACCTGGAAACAGGAGAATGCGCTCCCGCTTCCAGCCCAGTTCCTGATCGAGACCGGCAAGCTCATGGCAGAGAAGGGCGTCGGCATCAGGTACCGGCTCGCAAGCCTGACGCCCATTTACGTCTGGAACGGGCCCACCACGGACTTCGAGCGCAAGGGCCTGGAGGCTGTCCTCAAACATCCCGAGCGGCCCTTTACCGGATTTTTCCGGACCGGCCGGGATCGGTACTTTCAGGCCATCTACGCCGACGTGGCCGTCTCCCAAGCCTGTGTCGCATGCCATAATACGCACATGAACAGTCCCCGTCGTGACTACAAACTCCACGACGTGATGGGCGGGATCGTGATCACCATTCCGGTGAATCCATAGCTGATCGGGTGTGGGAGAGCGGGCATGAAACTGGTCATCCGGCATGCGCGTGTGATCGACGGCCGCGGCCGCGCGCGCGAGCGCGCGACGCTCGTGATTCAGGAGGACCGCATTACCGCGGTCGGCGACGAGAGGACAGTACCGCTGCTCCGTGGCGCGGTGGAGATCGATGCCCGCGGGAAGACGGTGCTGCCCGGGCTGATCGATTGCCACGTCCACCTCTGCCTGGGCGGCGACGCGGACGTCATCCGGACGATCCGGGAGGAAGACCCCGCCCTCACGCTCCTCAAAGCGGCCCGCTTTGCCCGCGCCACCCTTGAGGCCGGCTTCACGACGGTCCGCGATGTCGGATTTCGGGACCACTCCATCTTCGCCCTCAGACAGGCCATTGCGGCAGGCATCCTACCGGGTCCCCGCATCCTCGCGGCCGGTCTCGCCATCTGCCAGACCGGCGGCCACGCCCGCTTCATCGGCCGCGAAGCCGACGGCCCGGTGGAAATCGTGCAGGCGGTCCGCGAGCAAGTGGCCGCCGGCGCGGAGGTCATCAAGTTCATCGCCTCCGGTGGCGTGCTCACGCCGGGCACTTCCCCGGAACATGCGCAGTTGAGCCCCGAGGAACTGGCGGCCGGCGTAGCCGAAGCCCGCCGGGCCGGTCGGCGCGTGGCCGCGCATGCTCACGGCGCCGAGGGCATGAAGAACGCGATCCAGGCGGGCGTCCATTCGATCGAGCACGCCACCCTGATGGACGATGAGGCCGCCGCCTTGATGCGCAAACATGGCGTCTTCATGGTTCCGACGCTGTCGGCGCTGGCCGCCACCGCCGACTGCGGCCTGACCTGCGGGGTCCCCGAGACGGTGGTAAGCAAGGCTCAGACCATGCGAGCTCGGCATGAAGCCAGCTTCAAGAAGGCTCACCGCACCGGCATCCCCATCGCGATGGGGACCGACGCCGGGACGCCGTTCAACCATCACGGAGCGAACGCGCAGGAACTGGAGCGCATGGTTGCCCTGGGCATGAGTCCGATGGAAGCCATCGTGGCGGCGACCGCCGCCGCGGCCAGGCTGCTGGGGATTGATCAGTTGGTCGGCACGATCGAGGCGGACAAGCTGGCGGATTTGGTCATTGTGGACGGCAACCCGCTCACGCGGATCAGCCTGCTCCAGGATCGGGGGAAGATCGCCGGGGTCATGAAGGCCGGTCGCTTCGTCAGCGGGCCGCTGAAGAATGAGCATATGGCCAATGGCTGATGGCTAATGGACCAGGGAAACACCTTCAAGCCATCGGCCATAAGCCATTAGCTATTGGCTCCTCGTTTAGCGCCTCACGTACAACAGCTCCAGCGCGTCGCGGAACCCGTTGAGGCGGCCGCGCTGGAACGTCTCCTGGAATCGCTGCTTCGTCTCCTGCACTCCCTCCGCATCATCCTGCCTGACGACCCGCTGGGAGATCATCATCTGCACCGCCACGTCCAGCAACCGTTTCTTGCGGCTCTCCATCTCAGGGGTCACGAATTCAGGCAGCACCTCGGCGGCGCGCTGGAGGACGACGCTCTCCTTGAAGGCATCGTAGCCTTGACGCTCGACGGTCCGCTCACGGATGAGCGCCAGCTCAGCCTTCACCCGTTTGATGTCCTTCATCAGGATCGCGAAGACCTCCTTCCGCCCTTCCTCATACAGTTTTCGATCCATCTCCTCGAGGATGACGACCGGATCGGGGGGTTCCTCAGGGACTTCATAGGCTCCATATCGCAAGCGTTCGTAGGACTGGCGCGTCTCCGGATCGCCGAGCACCTCATAGGCGGCGTTGATCTCGCGAATCTTGGTTTCGGCGTCCCGGTTGTCCGGATTGCGGTCGGGATGATACTGGAAGACCAGCTTCCGATAGGCCTTCTTGATCTCTTCGTCGGAGGCATCACGCGAGACGCCGAGCGTCTCGTAGTAGTCCAGGCGGGCCATACCTGCGCGAGACTATAACATCGGGCCGACACACCTGCAACACACCGACACGACATGGATACCCGAGGGTCCGGCTCCCCGGCGCGTCTCTGCTTGACTCTCACCCGAAACCTGCTTAGCCTGGCACGCCAACATGCCCAAGGACTCGGCCGCACAGCCACCTTCCTGGCGTCATGGGATCACTCGCTATCAATGGCTGGTTTTGTTCGTCGCCTGGCTCGGGTGGGTCTTCGATTCCATGGACGCCACCATCTACGCGATCGTGCTCCACCCGGCGCTGGAAGAACTGCTCGGCGTCTCTGCCGCAGGTGGGGTGGCGAACCATGAAGCCATCGGCCCGGAGGTGATTGGATGGTACGGTGGAATTATCTTCTCGATTTTCCTGGTCGGTTGGGCACTGGGCGGCGTGCTGTTCGGTATCGTCGCCGACTACATCGGGCGGACCAAGACCCTGATCGTGACGATTCTCATTTACGCCGTGTTCACGGGGCTGGCGGCCCTGTCGGAAACCTGGTGGCATTTGGCGATCTACCGATTTGTGACGGCGCTGGGGATCGGGGGGGAATGGGCGTCCGGAGCCGTGATCGTGGCCGAAGTCTGGCCGGAAGAAAAACGCGCCAAAGCGGCCAGCATCCTGCAATCAGCCTGGGCTGCAGGCTTTTTCCTGGCCGCCGCAATCAATCTGCTCTTGCGCGGATACGGCTGGCGTGTCCTGTTCGTGGTGGGGATCCTTCCGGCCTTCGTGTCGGTCCTGATCTTCGTGTGGGTGAAGGAACCGGAGCGATGGGTGAAGGCCCGCACAAAAGAGCTGGTCTCCGGAGCGGTTCGGCGTGCGAAGCTCCCGGAACTGTTCCACGGCCATCTCCGCCGGCCGACTCTGGTCGGGTCGGTGCTGGCCTTCGTGGCGGTGTTCGGGCTCTGGGGCGCAACCAATTGGACACCCACGCTCATCGGGGCCCTGCCGGAGCTGCAGGGCCTGGCTCGCACCGAGCTGGCCGGATACGTCAGCTACGCCATCATGGCGCTCAACGCTGGGGCTCTGGCCGGGTATCTCAGTTTCGGTCCATTGGCCGACCGGTTCGGGCGCCGGCCTGTCTTCGCCCTCATGTGCGCGGGCAGTCTCGTGATGCTGCCGGTCACTTTTCTGACGCCGCACGCGTATACCCATGTCTTGCTGCTGCTCCCGATCTTAGGATTCTTCAATAACGGCATTTTCAGCGGCTTTCCGATTTACCTCCCGGAGCTGTACCCGACTCGCCTGCGCGCCACCGGCGCGGGATTCTGCTTCAACGCCGGCCGCGTGTTGGCTTCGACTGGGCCTTTTCTGACCGGATTTCTGGTGGCGACGTTGGGCAGCTTCGGACGAGCCGCCAGCGCCATCGCGCTGATCTATGTCGTAGGGCTGGCGGTGCTGCCGTTTGCGCCCGAGACGCGGGGACGGCCGCTGCCGGAATGAAGCTCCCCGCAGCAAGCTACGGGGTATTCGGCGAAGGAGAATAAAAGTCGCGGGCCTGATCACGGGACTACGTACGTCGTGGCTCATCCTTCGAGAAGCGCCCGCAGCGTGTGAGCGTTTTTGACGGCGGCCCCGTGGGCGTCATTGTTGAAATAAACATACACATCTTCCCCTTCACGTTCGTAGCGTCTGATCGCGCGCGCCTCGCGGGACAGTTGGGAGTCGGTATAGGAGGAGGCGAACAACTGTTCCCGGCCGTGGAACCGAACGTAGGTGAAGTCGGCCGTCAGGACATCCTGACGCGGGTAGCTGGGCGAATCGGCGATGCAAAGCGCCGCGTGATGCCGCTCCAACGCACGATAGACCCTGTCTGTGAACCAGGACTCGTGCCGAAATTCACAAACCAGCCGTAACCCGCGAGGGCTTCCTCGGCGGGCCATCGAGAGAAAGTCGGCCAGGCGCTGCGTGTCTTGTGGAAAACTGGCAGGAAACTGCAGCAGGATCGGGCCGAAATGCGTCCCCAGCGCACCGGCATTCTGCACAAAGGCGCGCCAGGGCTCCTCCACGTCGGAAAGCCGTTTCGTATGCGTGATCAGGCGACTGGCCTTGAGGGCGAACACGAACTGTTCCGGAACCTGTCCCGCCCATTTCTCGTAGGTTGAGGGTCGGGGCAGGTGGTAGAAAGAATAGTTCACCTCGGTGGTTGGAAACCGTCGGGCATAGAACTCCAAACGGCGGCTGGCGGGTAGCCCTTCGGGGTAGAACGAGTCGCGCCAACCTGGATAGCTCCATCCGGATGTCCCCACCAAGACCGTCGCCACGGATGATCTCCGATCACCGCTCTTGACCGCTCATGAAGCGCACGTAGGGACAGAATGTCTGGCCATTCAAGGGGGGAGCCGGCGCGGCTCAGCTCCGGGTATCCAGAGCGTCCCGCACTTTCAACGCCAACTCTTCCGGCGTAAACGGCTTCTTGAGCAACATCATCTCGGGTCCGACCGTGCTGCGGTGAGCAAGCGCGTCCTCGGCGTAGCCGGAGAGAAACAGGACCTTCATGTCGGGCCGTGAAGCGGTCAGCAGGGTGGCCAGTTCCGGTCCGCTCATCTCCGGCATGACCACATCGGTGACCAACAGGTCGATCGGGCCGGTCTGCTCCGCCGCAATCGTGATCGCTGCGGGTCCGGAGACTGCATCGAGCACGGTATACCCCTGTTGCTCGATAATCTTGCGGATCAACGTCCGCACCACGCCTTCATCTTCCACAACCAAGATGGTCTCCGTGCCTTGGGGAATGACTCTGGAGGCCGGGGCTGTCGCCAATGCTTCATCTGTGGACGCCAAGCACGGCAGATAGATCTTCACCGTCGTCCCCTGTCCCACCTGGCTGTGGATATCGACGGCGCCATCGCTCTGCTTCACGATCCCATACACTGTCGCCAAACCCAGACCGGTCCCCTGTCCTAGCGGCTTGGTGGTAAAGAAGGGTTCGAAGCAATGCGCCAGGGTAGAGGCATCCATGCCCACGCCGGTATCCCGAACCGACAGCCTCACGTATCGCCCGGGCCTGGTTCCGGGGTGTATCCGGCAGTAGGCCTGATCCAGCTCGACGTTGGCCGTCTCAATGGTCAGCGTGCCGCCCTTCGGCATGGCATCCCGCGCGTTGACCGCCAGATTCATAATGACCTGTTCAATCTGATTGGGGTCTTGCAGGACCTGGATCAGCTCCGGTTCGAGCTCTGTCTCCAGGCGGATGTCTTCACCCAGCAGCCGTTGCAACATCCTGGTCAATCCGGTGACCACCTCGTTGAGGTCCAGCGGGGAAGGCTGACGAGATTGCTTCCGGCTGAAGGCCAGCAACTGTTGCGTCAGGTCCGCGGCACGTTTGGCCGCCTTACGAATTTCCTCCACATCCTGATAGACGGATGTTTCTGGATCGAGCGAATGGAGCAAAAACTTGCTGTAGCCCGTGATGATCGTGAGCAGGTTGTTGAAGTCGTGGGCGATCCCGCCGGCTAGCTGCCCGATCGCCTCCAACTTCTGCGACTGGCGAAGCTGCTCTTCGCTTTCCGTGAGCGCTTTCTCCAGAGCCTCCTCCGCCCATTTCCGCTCGGTAATATCGCGGAAGCTCCAGACCCGTCCCACGGTGTCGTTGCCGAGCCGGTACGGCTGCGAGTAGCGCTCAAAGAGTCGTCCGTCTTTGAATTCCAACACGTCGTAACTCTCCGCGTCCGCGCGCGCGTACAGTTGGCGCACTTTTGCGAGAAACTTCTCGGGGTCCTTCAACTGGTCGAGGAGATAGGTCAATAACTGGTTGTCGTTCCGTGACGCCATCACGGACTCAGGCACTCTCCACATCTCCATGAATTTTTGATTGAAACTGACGATGTTGCTCGCTTTGCCGACGACGAGGATGCCGTCGCTCGTCGATTCAAGCGTCGCGGTGAGCAGCGCACGGGCTTGCCGGACTTCCTCCTCCCCCCGCTTGCGCTCTGTCAGGTCAGAGAACCCCCAGAGCAGCGACGGGGTCCCTTCGAACGTCAGCGGCTGAACTGACACGCTGGCCCAGAAGAGAGTCCCGTCGACTCTCTTGAACATGACCTCATAGTGCTGGAGGTGCCCGTGTTTTTTGAGCGCCGACTGCAAGGCCTGACGTTCCACGGGGTCATGGAAGAAGTCCGAGAGTTTTCGGCGGATCAATGCCTCGGACGAGCGACCAAACAGCAGGCCAAGCTGCTCGTTGGCGTACAGGATGAAGCTGTCCAACGCGCGACTGAGGGCCAGCGGGGTCGGGCTGGCATTGGCAATCGCACGGAAGCGCTCCTCGCTCTCCCGCAGCGCTTCTTCCCCTCGCTTACGCTCGGTCTCAATAAAATCGGCCAGAATGTTGGCATTGCTCATCAGGGCGGCGGTCTGCTCTCGCGCCGTTTTTAGTTGGCTGGCGAGTTCGCCGAACTGTTGTGTTTTGTCCTCCTCAAGGCCTTTGATCAGATTGGACATGGTCGCCAGCTCGGAGGCCATGAGCTGCAGTTGCCCGTCCAGAAGGCTTTTCTTCGCATCGAGTTCCTTGGTATTCGCTTCCCGCTCAGACTCCAACTTGGATCTCGCCAGCTTCAGGAGCTCTTCGGTCGACTTTGAGAGGGCATCCTGCGAAAGGCTGCCAATGCTTGACTTCAGATTTTCGACGATCGTTTCCAGATGAGCCTTGCGCTGAGCCTCGCTCTCCCGAAACAGTTCCTCGGCCAGTTCCCTCGCGGTCTTCGCGTGGCTGCGTTGCATGACCAACGCCGCCGCGAGCCCTCCCGCGAGCCCCAGACACAGCGCCAGGAATACCAACATCCAGTTCATGGCCTTGATGGATCGTCAGTGACGAGTGAACCGTATGCGCGTCAGCTTGGTTGTAAGTATACCCGAACCTCGCAAAGACGCATTATGCGCTGGTCAATTCCTTCACCAGCTTTCGTTCGTCGGATTCGGTTTTGACCACACCGTTGAGGCGGGCATCCAGCAACCGGCCCAGGATAGTTTTGTAGAGCGGCCCCGGCTTGAGTCCCAGAGCCTTGAGATCGGAGCCGGTCAGCATGGGTTTGACATGCTGGTACGTGGTCAAGAACGCGGAAATCTGGCGCTTGACGGAGTCGGACTTGGTCTTGGCCATCAGGAACAGCAGAGTTTCGTCGGAGAGGCCGGACAGCACACGATACGTCTCGGCCGGACAGGGGGGCGGGCGTTTCATCAGACGGCGGAGGATGCCGTTCGAAGACACGTGGCCTATCCGGATCTTTGTGGCATACCGCTCCGGAACGGTCAGTCGCTTCAGGGTCTCCCCGACCGCCTTGCCCGGCAGCACCTCCATCAGCGCCATGAAATAGAGGACCCAGGGGTCCATCTTCCGATCCAGATACAGCAGCCTGTACCAATCCAAGGCCCCCTCGACGGCCTTCAGAAGGGCCTCCAGCCGAGGCGACCACTTGAGGGTCGGGTGAATGAACCGGAGCAGGTCTAACTCCCCAAGCCGGGCCACCGCCTTGCGCGGCTCCTCCTCGGAGAACAGGAGCATGAGTTCCTCGAGAAGCCGGTGGCCGGAGAGGCGGTGAAAGAGGTCCATCTTGGCCGCGCCCTTGATCAAGGCAAGCGTCTCCCGGCCCAGCCGGAACCCGAACCGCCGCTCAAAGCGGATGGCCCGAAACACGCGGGTCGGATCTTCCACGAAGCTCAGGCTATGGAGCACACGGATGGTTTTCTCTTTGAGATCGCGCCGGCCGCCGTAGAAGTCCAGCAGCTCCCCGAACTGCCGCGTGTTCAGACGGACGGCGAGCGTGTTGATCGTGAAGTCCCGGCGATAGAGATCCTTCTTGATCGAACTGCGCTCAACGGTGGGCAGCGCGGTTGGGTATTCGTAGTACTCGGTGCGGGCGGTGGCCACATCCAGCTTGAAGCCGTCCGGAAGGACGACGAGGGCGGTGCCGAAGCGCTCATGGACCTTGACACGCGCTCCCTTCCGGCGCCCGAGCGTACGGGCAAAGGCGATCCCGTCGCCCTCGATCACCAAGTCCAGGTCCAGGTTCTCACGTCCCAACAAGAGATCCCGGACGAATCCCCCCACCACATAGGCCGACACGCCCACTTCGTCGGCCAGCTCGCCGGCCTGCTCCAACACGGAGAAGACAGGGCCCGGCAGTCGCTCTTTCATCATGCCGCGAATATTGCGCCGGTCGGCTGGGTGCGAGAGAGCTGCCTCTTCCTGCCCTTTGACCCGAGCCCTGGCCGCCAGCAGGACGTCGTCATGCAGCGTGCGAAGCAGATCGGTCCGGGTGATCACCCCGATGACCCTGGCGTCCACGAGGATCGGGACGAACCGCTGGTTCAGCTCGATCATCCGGCCCTCGATCTCGAGAAACGGCGTCTCCGGCGTCGCGGTGTACTGATCGGTCTGGACGAAGTTCTGGACGGCGGTCGCCGCGAACCCGTGAAAGAGGGCTTTCTGAACGATCTCGCGCGTAATCAGGCCCCAGTACCGCCCCTTGCTGTCCAGAACGGGCAGCACATTGATCCCGTACTTGGTCATGCGGCCTTCGGCGTCGGCCACGGTGGCGTCTTCGCCGATGACGATGACCGGCTTTGTCATGACGTCCCGCGCAAGCAGCGTGGGGCGGTAGCGTCCGGTCAGCAACTGCACCAGCCGTTCCTTGACCTCGATCAGGGTCTGCCCCTTGACGCTGGCCGCCGCCGCCACGGCATGGCCGCCGCCGCCGAACTCCTGGAGAAGCCGTCCCACGTCGATCTCGGGCCGTCGGCTGCGGCCGATGATCTCGATCTTGTCCTCCATCGCGACCGCGACCACCACCGCATCGTACCCCTCCAGTTCGGCCAGCTTGTGGACGACCTCCGCAAGGTCGCCCCGATACCGGTCATAGGGGCTGGTCGAGAGGAGCACCTTGCGGCCGTCCAGGTAATAGGTCTCGCTGGAGCGGAGAAGATCATTGAGCAGCGCGATCTGGTCCGGGTCCAGGTGGTGACGCAACGTGTCGGACACCACATTCAAATCAGCCCCGGCACGCAAGACCGCGGCCGCGGCGTCGAGGTCGCGGGGCGTCGTGGACGCATAGGCCAGCGAGCCGGTCTCTTCATAGAGTCCCAGCGCCAGCACGGTCGCCTCAAACGGGGTCAGCGGGAGGCGCTGCTCCTCCAGGCGCTCAATCATGACCGTGGTGGTCGCCCCGACCGGTTCGACAACGCGGAGGCCCGCTTGGAACGGGACCGTGTCTGCAAGATGGTGTGTATCAGGGTGGTGATCGTACACGTGGACCGAGACGTTCGGTTTGCCGCACAGGTCCTTAAGAGGACCGATGCGGTCGGGGTCCTGTGTGTCCACCAGGATCAGTCGCGTGACCTGCGCGAGATCAATCTCTTTGAGCCGCGCGATCCCAAGATCGTGCATGGCCATGAAGCTGCGGACGGCTTCCTGGGCTCCCCCCGGAAGAACCAGCACCGCGCCCGGGTAGAGTTTGCGCGCCGCGACCATGGAGGCCAGCCCGTCGAAGTCGGCGTTGAGATGGGTGGCAATCAGGTCCATGGGTAGATTCTAGCAGGAACGAGGCGGGGGGTTAAACTTCGGTTGACAAACGGCCGAACCCGCTACGCATAATGGGCGTGTCCGAGCTCATGGAGCTTCTCTCTCAGAGCTGGGAGGTGAGGAAAGCAGTGATTTTGATGTGAAATGGCGCAACGCATCATTCCATTATAGCCATTATAGGCGAGAAGGAGGTGCGGTTATGGCGAAACATATTTTCATCGAATCGCGTGATCCCTTCGATAGCGCCGACGTTGATTACTTTTCCGAGCTTGTTCAGGGAATCGCTAATCGTGGCCAGGAGGTAATCCTGTTCCTGGTGCAGAACGGCGTGCTTGCAACACGAAGGGGCTCAAAACACAACGAGAGGATCACGCAATTTATGAAACATAAAGTCAAGGTCGTGGCCGACGGATTCTCGTTGAGAGAGCGAGGTATCAGTAAGCCCTTTGATGGGGTAGAAGTCGCCGATATGGATCACCTGGTTAAATTGCTCCTTGAACCAGGAACCAAAGCCATCTGGCACTAACTTGAGAAGGAGGGGAATCATGGCTTCCGGGAAAACCATCACAATCGCGATTATGGATGCCCCTTACGAGTCCGCCAATTCAACGACCGCTTTGCGGATCATTCATGCTGCCTTGCAACAAGGGCACAACGTAAATGTTTTCGCCTATGAAGGGGCCGTTAATCTCACGATGAAGGCACAGCAGCCCCATGCCAACCCTGTAAAAGGGACCACAGTGGAACAGGAACAGCATCCGACTACCAAGGACTGGATCGCATCGCTGTTTAAGTTAGCAAAGGATAAGGGTGTTAAGCTGGATTGGAACAATTGCGGACTGTGTGTTGATGAGAGAGGTGCTGGGGATTGGATTGAAGGGCCCAGACGAGGAAGCCCTAAGGACTTTCTGGAAGCTTCGTCAGCGAGCGATGCCACGCTTGTGATCCCAACGAAATAGAAGGAGTGGAAACCATGCCGAAGATTCTTAACATAGTTGAAACGGCCTATAGGGCAACTATCGAGGAACAGGACGACACCATTCTTTGGCTCACACACGCCCTGAAGAATGCCGGGGCGGACATCTCCCTTCTCCTCAGAGCCAATGCGGTCAATTATGCCGTTAAAGGTCAGGACGCCTCCGGCCTGGTGTTCGGAGAAGCTTCTATGGCTCACTCTCCTGAAATCGACAAGGATCTGGAAAAACTGGCCGCGAAGGGAGTGCCTGTTTACCTTGTGGAAGAAGATGCCAAGGAGCGTGGCTTATCTGATGCAGATTTGATTTCCGGTGTTAAAAAGATCTCGCGCCGGGACTTGCCGGAACTTATTGATCAGCATCCTCAAGTCTGGCATTGGTGATCGGTTAGTATCCTTTTTACCTCAGCGAATATCCTGAAAGAACGCGCGAGGCCGAACCGGCAGGCGAAACTCGACAGAGAGGATGATGAGAAGGACGCGGGCAAAGCTGCGCCAAACGCCCATCTTGACGAACTTACGCGAATCGGTAATCACCGGTGGTGCAAGGAGCACAGGAGTGGTCACGCGGACCAACTGCTCACAGAACGCGACATCCTCCAAGATCGGCTGATCCGGGAACCCGCCGAGCTGTTCGAAGAGCGACCGCCGGACGAACATCGCCTGATCGCCGTAGAGAACCCGACTGTGCCGGCATCGGAAATTGTCCAGAAGGGAGACCAGCCGCAGCCGCCAGTCGTTTCCTGAGAAGCGGTGTAAAAACCCACCAGCCTGGACCGACGCGTCTGTCTCCAAAGCGTTGAGCCGCGCGAGAGCGCCCTCCGGCAGCAGGGTATCAGCGTGGAGAAACAGCAGCCACTCGCCGGACGCACATCGCGCGCCGGCATTCATCTGTGAGGCGCGGCCCTTGGGCGCGGGTAGCAAACGGACTCGCGGTTCAACCCGGACTATTTCGCAGGTCCGATCCACGCTCCCGCCATCGACCACGATCACTTCATAGTTGCCGGGCTGTTTGAGCAGATGGCGCAGCGTCGCCGGAAGGGCCACTTCTTCATTGTATGTCGGGATGATAACGGAGATCATAGTTTCTAGTTTTGAGTTGTGAGTGTTGAGTTCTTAGTTGTTGCAGAGCCGGGCCAACTCAAAACTAAAAACTCAGAACTCATAACTGCGCTATTCGCGCCCGCTGGCACCAGCCAGTCGGGCAAGTAGCGCCTAGCGTCCGACGCATAGGCGGACGGATCTTCGTCAATGGATTCAAACAGATCCCTCAGCATGGTCACCATTTCCTCAGTGAGCGCGAGGTACTCCTGCGCGCGGGGTCGGAGGGCTTCCGGGGAAGTCTCACCGCGGGCAAAGGCTCGCTCCAGCATACGGTGGCCGAACGCGTGATGAGCCTCTTCTTGGCACAACAGGATGCGGCGCAGGCGACCGAAAGCAACTTTCCGTCTCTCCAACCCTTCCTCGATCCGCCTAAGGATCGCCTCCCCAAGGCCTTCTAGAATGATCTGCTCGGCCAGGAGCGTCTCGGCGAAGTTGCCCTGACGGATCGCCTGATCTATGAGGGCGCGATAACGTTCCAACGGCGGGAGCAAGGGGCAGGCGCCGAGATGGCGCGGGGCCAGCCATGCGATGGCTCCCTGAAAAACCACGGCATGGTACGACTCTTGTCTGGCCTGTCCCAAGAGAAACCGGCGCATGCCCGGTTCAGGGGCCAGCGCGGCCTGTGCTGTGGCACAGTCATGGGCCAGGCGCTCGCCCTGCTCCAAGAATCGTAGGAGCCGTGCGATCGGCGCCCGCTCGTCAGGATAGACCAGCATGGCGAACCTCCACGGGAGGCGGGCCATTCAGCCGCCAGTCATAGTCGAGGAATCGCACGGCATAGGATGCGGTCTCCAGGTCTTGTGCCAAATCCGAGTCGGTCACGTAGTGCTTCACGTAGTTGATGAGTGAGCCGGAATGCGCCACAAAGTCCTCCTCAAACCAGTTGAAGATCATCGAGAGGTAGGCAATCTTCCGTTCGCGGTCAAATCGGTTCCGGGCTGGATCGTTGATGAAGTCTCGCGCGCTCTGCTCCAGTTGCTCGTCGAGCTTGTCCGCTGTGTAAACCCAGGACTGGAGTCTGGGACACGAGCTGGATGCACATACGATGGCAAAGTGAATGCGCGGCTCCCGGAAGTCCGGGATCAGGAGTTTTCTCTCTAGGTCATAGAGGTTAATGGCCGCTCCTCCGACCACGTAGGCCCGGCCGATAAAGTAGCGGTACCGCCCGACAAGCGTCAGCGGGGAATAGCCGTCCAGGATGCCCTGGATCGCGAAGGCATTGTAGGCGTTGATCCAGAACACCAGTCGGTCCTGGCGCGTGGGCAAACTGTTCGGGTCAACCCGCGACAGTTGCCGGAGATAGGATTGGAACCGACCATCGGCCGCAATGCCCGGATACTTCACGACGCCATCCATCACGTGAACCCGGAGGATCTCCCCGAAGGCCTGATGGGAGAAGTCCTTCGATGCAATGGGGTCCTGTGGATTGAACGCCCTTGGCACCGTCGAGCAGCCGGCCATCACGATCAGCACCGCCAGCAAGGCAGCACAGAGTCTCATTTCGTCCTCACGTCAGTCATCTCGAACCTCGGGTTTGACCGAAGCGGGCGTGATCAGTCTCCTCATCTCTCGGCCAGCAAGGCCTGAATCTGTTTCGAAGCGCGCCGTTCAATTGGTGGCCATTCTGAAAACGATGTCGCCGTAATACGCCGTTGCCGTCTCGCCCGTGTTGTCAGTATCGGTCATGATCGCTACCCCCGAGATCATCGGCGGGTCCTCACCGAAGGCCTTCTTGTAATCTTCGTACAGATTGCGTTCCTCACTGACCCATTGATTGAGGCGCTCGGCGCCGCTTTCGACCACGATCATCCTGGCTCGATCGGTATAAGGATTTGGCACCACCGTGCCTTTGGGCGCCTTGCTCTCCCAGATGTAGTTGATCGCGCCGATGGGCGGATACTGCCCGTACAGCAAGCGGGCCGTTTCGTATTTCGCCTTCTCAAAGATGCCGACCTTATCAGGATTGTATTCGAAGGTGATATAGAGCCGGGCCGGGTAATCGTCGCCCTCCTTCTTGGTGACATCACCCTTCTTGAACACATTGGCGACTTTCCAGCGCCACTGGACAATCGGGTATTCCTGTGGATTGATCCTGATTTCCCTGGTCAGACCGGACGACGCCGCCTCGCTGGTAGCTTTCACTACTACGGCATCACCGTCCTTGATCAGCTCGTACGCCGTATGCCGCTCGATTTTTTTGAAGGTCAGGGGCTTCCAACCGTCTGGAGGACCGGCGCCTTCCTGTTCGGCGGAGAACTTGCCCACCTCGAGGACCGAGCCGGACTCGGAAAAGGCCACCGGCACCAGCACCGACAGACCCACAAACCCCAGCATGGCGGCCAGACGTCCCAGCTTCCTGATCGTAGAATCCACGCCGGCTGCTCCGAGAAACCCTTTTATTTCCTGGTCCAGGCGAACCACTTCTTAAGCGTGTTTTTCTGGCCCTCGGTGAAGTGGGCCTTACGCCAGGCATTGGCTACTTTCTTGATCACCTCCGCCTGAGTTGGATAGGGATGGATCGTGCCGGCGATGGTCTTCAAGCCTGCGCCCGCCTTCATGGCAAACGTGAATTCACTGATCATGTCGCCGGCATGGGCAGCCACGATCGTGGCGCCGAGAATTTGGTCGGTGCCCTTTTTGACGTGCACCCGGGCCATCCCTTCGTCCTCGCCGTCCAATATGGCGCGGTCCACTTCGTCGAGTTTGTAGGTGTAGGTCTCCACCTCGATACCCTTACCCTTCGCGTCGGCTTCGTACATGCCGACGTGGGCGATCTCCGGATCCGTGAAGGTACACCAAGGCATGATCAAGGATTCCACGCTGGCGTTCCCCAATCCGAAAGGATGCGGGAAAAGCGCATTCTGGATCACGATCTGGGCCATGGCATCGGCTGCGTGGGTGAACTTGTACTGGGAGCAGATATCCCCCGCGGCGTAGATATTTGGGTTGGTCGTTTGGAGCCGGTCGTTGACTTTGACGCCGATCTTGTCGTATTCGACGCCGGCCGTTTCCAGTCCCAGCCCGTCCACATTCGCCGCGCGGCCGGCGCCGACCAGGATTTCACCCACCGTGATATCGTAGTGTTGGCCGTGCGAGTCCACCGTCATCCGCTTGCCGCCATCCGTTTTGCCGATCTTCAATTCCTTGCCGCAACAGAGCAGCTGGATACCGTCGCGGAGCATCGACTGGTGGACGATTTCCGCCGCGTCGCGGTCTTCGTTCGGCATGATGCCATGCAGGGCCTCAATGAGGTACACCTGACTGCCGAAACGGGCAAACGATTGCGCCAGCTCGCATCCGATCGGTCCAGCCCCGATGACACCCAGGCTGGTCGGCAGCTCGGTCAGCGTAAAGACCGTTTCGTTCGTGAGATAGCCGGCTTCCTTTAACCCCGGAACGGGCGGAGCGGCCGCGCGGGCGCCGGTGCAGATCGCCGCTTTTTTGAAATGCAGGGTCTTGCCATCAACTTCAATGGTGTCCGGTCCGGTGAACCGGCCCTCGCCGATAAACACATCGACGCCCAGGCTCTTGTACCGCTGGGCCGAATCCGTATGGCTGATCCTCGCGCGGAGCCGCCGCATGCGGGCCATGGCCTGGCCAAAGTCGTACTGCACATGGTCCGGGATGTGTAAGCCAAATTCATGAGCCTTTTTCATCTCGGCCCAGGTCCGGGAAGCCCGAATGACGCCTTTCGAGGGTACACAGCCGACGTTCAGACAATCCCCGCCCATCAGGTGCCGCTCGATCAACGCGACCTTGGCGCCTAGAGCCGACGCGACCGCCGCCGTGACCAGCCCCGCGGTCCCGGCGCCGATCACCACCAGGTTGTACCGCCCGGTGGGCTCAGGGTTCACCCAAGTCGGGGGATGGACATTATTGACCAGAGCCCGGTTGTGTTCGTCCTCCGGAAGGACGGTCACTGCTTCTCGATGGGCCTCCGCCGTCTGTATCATAGGATCCCTCACAGCTTCCTACTCGCCCTTGCGAGCGGAAAATTTGCGATAGAGAACCGGTACCAACGCCAGCAGGCCCAAGAGTGTAAAGGCCAGCAGGACATTGGGAGATGCGATTTCTTTCAATGAATTGATCATGCCGAGTTGGCGGCCGGCATACGCGTACACGAAACTCCCGGGAATGATGCCGACAGACGTGGCAACGATGTAAGTGACAAGCTTTACCCGTGTGAGGCCCGACACTAGGTTGACCAGAAAGAATGGAAAAATCGGGATCAGCCGTAACGTCATCAGATAGCTAAAGGCGTTTTTCGAGAAACCGTCCTGGATCGCGCCGAGACGGGAGCCGAATTTGGCTTCCACCCAGTCTCGCAAGAGGTACCGCGCCGACAGGAAGGCAAGCGTCGAGCCGGTCGTGGCTCCGAGATTGACGTAGACTGTCCCCAGCATGCTTCCGAAGAGAAAACCTCCAGCAAGGGTCAGAAACACCGCGCCCGGCAGCGACACGGCAACCAGCAGGCAGTAGCCGCTGATGAACAGCGACACGGCCGTGAGATAGTGCGCTTCCGTGAACGCGAGCAGGCTGTCCCGGTTGGCCTTGAGGGCTTCCAGTGAGAGATACTGCGTGAGGTCGAAATAGAAAAACACCCCGATCGTCGCGGTCAAGAGGAGAAGAAGGATGATCTTGCCGCGAGCGGACGAGCCGGTCGTCGAAGCAACGTGAACGGAGTCAGGCATGGCGGTATGTTCGCTCATCATCGCTGCCTCCTCGAGACGCTGTCAATGCCCCAGGGACCACACGTCAGGTTGCGACCGCGACGGTCACTTCATGCAACCCTGACGATCCATCCGGGTACGAACTGTGGGACTCGGCCTGCTGGCGCACACCGCGTGTGTCCATCGCGCGCACCACGAGAGTATAGCGACTCACTGCAGGAACGGTCCACGGAAAGCTCCAGAAGACCCAGGAATAAGGAGACAAGGGAGGCTCCAGTTGGGCTTCCCGGAAGGTTGCGCCTCCGTCGGTGCTGACCTCCACTTTGCGAATGCCGTACAGGCCGCCGAACGCGATACCACGGATCACGTACTCTCTCCCCATGATCGTGTCGCCGTCGCCGGGCAGGTCGATCCGGGACCGCACCTTCACGATGGCCTCATCGGACCAGCCGCGTTTTTCCCAATAGCCCTGGTAATCATGATCCGCCAGTTCGAGCTCAGTCAGCCATTTCACGTTCTTCATTCCGTAAATCCCTGGAATGATCACGCGCGCCGGAAAGCCATGCTCCGGCGGCAGCAGCCCGCCGTTCATTTTCGTGACCAGCAGCACTTCCTCCTGCAGGGCCCGCTTGGCCGGAAAGCTGTCGGAATAGCCGTCGGCACCGCGCAAGACCAGATCCACCGCATTAGGATTCACCCCGGCCTCGTCCAAGATGGCGTTCAGCTTCACCCCTTCCCACTTGGCCGTGCTGATGGAGTCACCCCCAATGGGATTTCCGATGCACTCCAGGGTCGAGATCAGCGAAGTATTCGTCCGCTTCAGCAGATCGTCGTAACGGAGGGTGATCGGGTTTCTCACCAGCCCCGTGACGCGTAACGACCAGTCTTCTATCTTGACCTTCGGGGTGGACCCAATCGAAGTCAGGTAGAACTCCCCGGTGGGTGTGATGGGACTTGGCAACTTGGCGGGGCGTCCGAAGAAGCGGTCCAGCACGCCGGCCTCCAGGCGCTCTGGCCTGAAAGCTGACGCGACCAGCAACGACGCCGATCCCACCAAGAATCCTCTGCGCGAGACCCCCTTCATCACCGCCTCCTACTCTTTGAGCTATAGTCTCATCCCCTCTGCAATCGTTACACAACTATCTAGTGGCTTGGAAAACACAGCTTCCCCCGTGTCAGGTCCAAGAAGGGCCGCAGGGAAACGATGTTCTCACCAGGCGGAATGGCTTGGCTATGGAGCGGTTCAGCGCCTGAGTGCGTGGCGCAGCAAGCACCTAACCTTGACACAATACCAATACGTATAGAACGACAAGCGGAAGGAGGGGTTATTTTGTCTTCCAAGTCCTGAACCGCTGAAGCAGTTCTTCTCGGACAGCAGGCGGGATCGGATCATTCGGCAGGTGCCCCAGCTTGTTGATCGTCTGCTTCATCTGTCGCAGATAAATGCGGCAGCCCAGGCACATACCCAGATGCATCTGAAAGCGCAGCCAGAACAGGAAACTCAGTTTCCCTTCCAGGTAGTCGGTGATCGCTTCAGTGAACTCCTTGCAGGTCACCTTGCCGGCAAGGGTGTCGATTACATGAAGCCTCAGTTCTTCTCGGTTCATGCTTGCCTGTTGCCTCCTTCGAGATACCGCTCAAGCGCCCGTCGGACCTTGGACCGAGCGCGGTGGAGCAGGACACGTTGATTCGTTTCGCTAATCTCGAGCAGAGCGCAGACTTCCTTTGAGCTCAACCCTTCCACGTCGCGCATAATTAGGACCTGCCGCAGATTCGGTGGGAGCGCTTGGATCGCCTCCTCCAGATACACGGAGGTTTCCTTGGACAACAGCAGTTTCTCCGGCGTACCCTCGTCCCAGGAGCGCGGCGGCGACGCCCAGTGATCCACCCAAAAGCCTGAGGTTTGAAATCGGGCAGGGTCTACCGCCGGTTCCTCGAGGTTATCATCCGAAGCGCTAACAGCAGAAAAGGATACATGGCGGCTTTCGCGTATCCCGCGCGTCTTGGCTTTGTTGGTCAGGATGCGGAAGATCCACGTCTTGAGCGAGGAGCGACCTTCAAACCGATCGAGTCCCTCGAGAACTCCGAGCCAAGTTTCCTGCACCACCTCCTCAGCAACCGAGCGATCCGACACATGAGCCATAGCAAGCCGGATGAGCGACCCATGATAACGGTTCAGCAGCGAAACGAACGTGGCCTCATTACCCTTCCGGAGCGCTTCCAGTAGTCGCTGCTCGTCGAGCGGCTGTTCGGTTTGGGTTGCTCCTGGTGCACTGGTCGAAGGTAAGACCGAGTCGGTCTGTCGGAGCCCTTGTTTTTGCATCGCCTTACGGGTTGGACTTGGCGCCCATGGAAAATGTGAGGCGATAAGAGCCTGCGCGGCGCTATTGTAGCGTATCTCCATCCGACCTATCCAACAAGTGATCGATTAATTTCTTCGAGCAGACCGGCTGCAGTCCATGTACCTGACCGGCTCTTCACTTCGCGATGGTAATCGCCGGCGTCCTTACAGAGGGTTCGGGCAGGGTTCCGCAGCACCGGTCCGGTCCGCGGGTCTTTCTCCACGGAAAATTCCGGCCCCTTAGGTGCTCCTGGCTCGCTCTGGCCGGAGGGGGTGCTTACGAGACCTGGTACCGTATAGTCGCCCGAACGGGCTAAGCATTACAGGCCGATCCGCATCCAGGCCGTCACCTCCAACCCACACCTGGAGGCCTGCCATGACGACGTGCTCGTCGCCTGGAAATTGAGCGGGAAGCCGCTGACGAAAGAGCACGGCGGACCGGCGCGGGTGATCGTCCCGAAGCGCTATGCCTGGAAGGGCGCCAAGTGGGTGAAGGAGATCACGTTTTCCGATCGGGATCAGAAGGGTTACTGGGAGGTGCGCGGCTACTCCAACACCGCCTTGCCCTGGGAGAACGACCGGTACAGTTGATCGCTTACCCGGGCACTCGCATTTCTTGCAGCCCAGTGTCTGCCTCGCGCTGTCCCCTTCCCCTCTAGGCGTCGCGACTAGGTCTGCACAGGGTCATCTGAATCATCCCTTCGCTCGCGTGTCTCGCCAAGAGATCCCTCCAAGAATCAAAGCCACCGAGCTCAGCCACCGTCGCGGCGCACATGGATCTTTCCCCCGTCAAATTTATGCGCTTGTTAGAGTGCGATTCGCAGGGCTTTGAGGCGTGGCTCGGATAGTATGCGGTCAAGGGTGTTCGTGAGTCGGTCGGCGTCCACCTTGCTGAACGTCATCGGTGGCTTGATCTTCAGGACGTTGTCGAACGGGCCGTCAATACCGGTCAGGACGCCGAGTTGTTTCATGCGCTCCGCCACATAGGACACTTCAGCGGCGGCCGGCTCCAGCGTTTCAGGGTCCCGGACGAGTTCCACGCCGAGGAAGAGGCCTTCCCCTCGGACATCACCGATCAGTAGGTGCTTCGCCTTTAGGCGGCTAAGCCCGTCTTTCAGATACGCGCCAACGGTCAAGGCGTTTCTCTGCAACCCTTCCTTCCCGATGACTTCCAGCACGGCGAGCCCGACCGCGCAGGATACCGGGTTTCCGCCGAACGTGTTGAAATATTCCATCCCGTTGGCGAACGACGCTGCAATCTCGGGAGTCGTCACGACCGCTGCCAACGGATGTCCGTTGCCCATCGGCTTCCCCATGGTCACGATGTCGGGCATGATCCCCTGGGTCTGAAAGCCCCAGAAATGCGAGCCGACCCGGCCAAACCCCACCTGGATCTCATCGGCGATGCAGACGCCGCCGGTCTCCCTGACATACCGGTAGGCCTCCGCGAGATAGCCAGGCGGCAGGACGATCTGCCCACCGCAACTCAACATCGATTCGCAGATGAAGGCCGCGACTCGTCGGCCGTTTCGTTTGGCCCTCTCAAGGGCCTCCTGGATGTGCTGTGCGTACCGCCGGCCAGCCTCCGGGCGGTCCTTGTACGGTCCGCGGAACCGGTCCGGCATCACCACCTTATGGACTTGAGGAGGCGCACCGGCACCGCCGGGGCCGTCGAACTTGTACGGGCTGATGTCGATGAGGGACGTCGTATTTCCGTGGTACGCGCCGTCAACGACGATGATGTCCGTCGCCTTGGTGTGGGTTCGCGCCATACGCAGGGCGAGTTCATTCGCCTCGCTGCCGGAACACACGAAGTAACAGACGCGGAGCGGTGCCGGCAGGGTGGCGCACAGACGTTCCGCATACGCCACGAGGTTGTCGTGCAAGTATCGGGTATTCGTATTCAGCACGGCCATCTGTTGCTGCGCCGCCCGGACGACGGCAGGATGGCAGTGGCCGACATGCGCCACGTTGTTCACGGCATCGAGAAATTCGTGGCCGAGGTGGTCGTACAGATACTGCATCCAGCCCTGAACAATTTTGAGTGGGGACTCGTACGAGACAGTCAAGTTTCTACCCAGGTGATGCTTCCGCGCCTCTAGAATCCCCTCGGGACTTCGCCCGCGGGTAGGCTTGAACAGGTGGGGGATCTGCAGGATCAGGTTTGGGTCGGGACACAGGCTGAGCCACAGCGCGCGGTCCTGCGCGGCGCAGACACCAGGGAAGTTTCCAGACTGATCGAGCAGGTCCGTGATGATCTGGAAATGCAGGTGCGGGGGCCAATCCCCGTTGACGGACGAGTCCCCAATCGCCCCGATCCGGGCGCCCTTGGCGACCGGTATGCCTTCAGAGAGCCCCTCGAGGGACTCCTTGCTCAGGTGGCCATAGAGCGTGAAGAACTCGCCCGCCCCCCCAATGTCATGCCGGAGGATGATGGTCGGCCCGTAGTCCTGTGCCTGGGCGTTGTTTGCGAAGCTGTGCACCGTGCCGTCCAGCGGGGCAAACACCGGGGAGGACGGTTCCATGAACAGATCGATCCCCAGGTGGACCGTGCGCCAGTCCTCCACGTCGCTGCCGACGGGCCGGTAGCGCTCAGTGGTGTAGCTGCGGCGCGCTTCGTCATATCGGCCGACCCCGACGCGGACCCCCGCGGCGCGCATGCGGTCGAACAGCGCCTCGGTGAAGCGGGGCGTGTCGGCGGGATCCCCGACCTCGGCCAGCTCGGCGCTGCCCGCGCTGAGATCGAAGGCGAAGTACTGGCCTGTCCTGACATCGGGTGCCACCACGGGGCCGAAGGCGGCAGAGTTCGCCTCCAGCCACTGCACCACCGTCGTTCGCGGACAGGCGGGCAGCCCGCAGGCGTTGCGGAACGCGTAAGAGAAGAGCCGCGGGCTCACTTGGGCCAGGCGTTCCAGGGCGGCCCAGGCCGGACCTTCCGACACGGTGAGATAGGCGTTGTCGGGATGGCGCTTCTTCTGAAGAGCCGACATGGCCACGCTGGTGCACAATCGCATGGCGACGAGATCGTAGAGCAGCTCCAGCTCCTGCTCCGTCAAGGGATTGACGCGATGGTAGCCGCCGACTACCTGCGCCGCCGCAGCCACCGGATCGTTCTTGCCGAGGATCGCGTAGGCGGTGCAGACGGCCAGTTCGAACACGGTGTGCGTCTCGATGAGGTCCCCGAAATCGACCACCCCAGTCACTTCCCCGCCTCGAGACCGGATGCCGGTGACGAGGACGTTGTAGTCGTTCCCATCGTTGTGAATGACGCTGGCTCCCAGGCGCGGAAGCGCCGGCTCGACGCGCTCCCGGAATCGCTCCGCAAAGCGCTGCACCAGCGCACGCTGGTGAGGCGTGGCGAGGTGTTCCAGGTGCCGGGCTACGACGTCGCTCGCGTGTTTCAAATCCCAGTGGAGCTTCCGTTTCAGGGCCGGATGGCCAAAGCTTGCTAGGGCCTGGTCCAGCCGGCCGAAGAACGCGCCGAGGCTGTGGAGCAGGTCCGGGGGATGCGGGCTCACCTCGACCAGGAGGTGGCCAGGGACGTAGGTGAGGAGCCGGACGAAGTGCACGGAGACATCCGGCCGCCGAACCATCCCGATCGTTTCACCGGTCGTCGTCGCGCGGACGCGCGGGCATTGTAGCGACGGAGCCTGACGGGCCAGGTGCTCCAGCACGGCGTTCTGGGCTTCGAGGACTCCCCGAGCCTCTGCCGAATTGGCGATCTTGAGTACAAACTCCGGCCCCGATCCGGTCTCGAGCAGAAAATTCTGGTCACGCTCGCTGGGCAGGGGCCGGGCCGTTGCGGTGACGCCGAACAGGTCGCGGGCCAGCGTGCGGGCCTCGTTCTCAGAAAACTGAGGCACAGGCTGTGTGATGGTCTCCAGACCCTTGTTCGTCATAGTGGCAAGACCCGAAGACAACCGAAGCGTCCCCTCACGTTCAGGGGAATCATCCTCTAAACCCGATGGCGACCGCAAGTGCCGCCGCGGCACGTCATGCTTTCGTATAGGACCGGCTCAAGCCGTTCCTACTCCCCGCACGATCTCCGGCGGGAGCATCCAGGCGACCTGCCAGCCTGGCTCTGCTTTGACCAGCGCGACCACGCCTCCCATCTGGAACGTCACAACCTCGGACTCTGTCCCGGTCAACACGGAGACCAACCGGGACAGGTGGGGCAAATGTCCCACCAGCATCAGGGGGCGGTCCGCCTGCTCGATCAGCACCTGGGCCACCGCAGGATCATCGAGGGGGGCCAGTCCTTCGATCTCCTCAACCGAGGCAGGCGCAAGGGACTGCGCGAAGAGTTCAGCGGTCTGTTTGGCACGAAGCTTCCCAGAATGACAGATCGTGGACACCGTCAGATTCAGCTTTGCAACAGCGGCCGCGACCCGCTGCACCTCGACTCTGCCTTCCTCGGTCAGGGGACGGGTCGGGTCCTCCGCTTCGGATGCGGCTTTGCCGTGCTGAACGAGATAGAGCTGGTTCATCGCTCCGCCTGCAGGCTAGGGTCTCCAGTCTCCGAGCGGCACATTCTAGCTGCTCCGACACCATCGTACCAGCCTCAAGTCATTCCCCACGACGCTTGGTTTCCCGGTCTGTTTCGCGTAGCATGAAGGAAACTCCTAAGGCCCGGCAAATCCCCATCGCGTGACCGTGAGTCCAGCCTGATGCGCGAAGCGACGGATGGTGGATGATGATGATAAGGAGGACTGGGAGGAAGCTCAGACGAAAGGAGGATGAAGCGATGTCTACCTTTGCATTACTTACCAAGCTCGCGCCAGACGAAGCGCGCGATCCGCGAGTCCGAGAAGAGCACGGGAGGCAGTGGATGACCAAGGTCAAGGCCAAGTGTCCCGGCGTGAAGTGGCTCTCACATTATCTTGTTCTTGGTCCCCACGACTTCCTGGACCTCTACGAGGCGGCGAACGAAGAGGAGGCGGCGAAAGTCGCCATGATCAGCCTCTCGCTTGGGGCGCTCTCTGCCGAGACCTGGACGCTCCTCCCGTATCAACGCTACCTCCAGCTTGCCAAGGAAATGTAAGGCAACCCTCCGGTTTCGGGTGCACCGGTGACAGCACCCACGAGCTGTCCGAGACCGCGCAGCTTGAAGAGCGGCTGAGGAGCTGAACGAAATGAGAGGATCGAAGAAGGCCAGGTTAACTTTCAATTTGATCAATATTGCAGATAGGAGCTACGATAAAGAGGTTCGTTCTTAACCCTATTCAAGGAGGGTTGCCATGGGACAAATCAATTGGAACCGAGTGCTTCTCGGAGGGATCGTCGCGGGGCTCATCATTGATGTGATCCAGTGGCTGCTTCACGGCCTGGTGCTCGGTTCGGAATGGCGTCAGGTCATGCAGGCACTGGGCAAGCCCCTTGAAGAAAACATGGGCAGGATCCTGTTCTACGTGGTGCTGGGGCTTGTGTACGGGATTCTGGCGATCGGGACGTACGCGGCGATTCGTCCACGATTCGGAGCCGGCCCGAAGACCGCGCTGTACGCGGGCCTCGGCGTCTGGCTCCTGGGGTATTGCCTGCCGACCCTCACCTGGGTTCCCATGGGGTTGTTCCCTCGACGCCTGGTGGCCATCGCGATGGTGGTCGGATTGGTAGAAATCCTGCTCGCCACCATGGCGGGTGCTTGGCTCTATCAAGAGCCGGCGCGAGGAGCGGAAACCGCCGCCCGGCGGGCGGCTTAAGTAAGCCCGGACTGCAGGAGCGGTCATTGTTCCTGCTTCCTTTTTGCCGGCGAGATTTGCATTTCCGTCGTCCCTTGCTGAGCTAACCAGCAAGGGCGAGTAGGAGGGACAGCCAGATATAGTACCGTGGCCGAGCCTTGCTCCAGGCGTTTGCCTGCTTGGGCTCCGCAATTCCCTTGGTCATCTTGCCCCTCTCTGTTCAGCAAATGCTGGCCTTTAACTCTCCCTTTACCCTTCCAGAACGATAGCTCACAGTCTGGGTCATGTTTTCTGTTCGGCCCTAGCCGTCCGCTCACTCGCAAAGCCGGAAAAGCTGACCATCTCAGAAATTCAAGACCAAGCACCGGGCTACAAGCCGCAATTCAGGCGAACCCGAACATTTTTGAACTAATTCAGAGGACTTGACTTCAACCAACGCTGCACTGAGCTCAACGTAATTGCGAGTTTTAATAGGGAATTCCGTGATAGCTCCTGATTTGCCGGGATGGCATGCGCCATGCACAACCTGACGTTGCTCCCGCACGTCAGACTCAGACCGCGGTTGAGCCATCGCAGCCCCTGAAGCTGATGGGGCTCCAACCCTTGGCCTCGCAGCACGCGTGGGCGCCAATATTGAGGTCCGCGCATGAGCGCCATCCGTCGCTCTCTCGCTCCCTCCTTGCTTCTCAGTTTAGCGCTCACCATGCTTGCCCAGGCTCCGAGCGGGGCAGAAGAGATGACCGTGATCGCGGTAGCCCCACGGGTAGGCGAAGGCGGTGACTCTCCTTTGCGTGCCCAGGCTCTCGGCAGTAGAGAAGGGATGACCTTGATCAGGGTAGGCCCCCGAGTAGGCATCGGCGGCGACTCTCCTCTAGGCGAGGAGCAAAAGGCAAACTTCCAGCAGTATGACGTCGCCGCGCTCTTTCGGCTCCCTTGGGGAAGGCAGGAATGGGCCTCCGGCTTGAAATTCGACACGAGACTGCTGACCACTGCAGGGGAGCTTGCCGCGGCAGGGCAAACTAGCGTGATGGCTACCATGGTCCCTCTCCTTGCCGTGAGTAGCCGGAACGACGGAATATCCGTCGACATAGGGGTCGGCGGGGGACTGTTCAGCAACTACAACTTTGGAGTTCAAAATTTCGGCGGTCCATTTCAGATCGTTGGCACGGTCGGCATTGGGTTTCATCTGTTCCCTAATTTTCATGCAGGCTATCGGTTTCAACACTTCTCCGACGCGGGTATCTACGGTCCGACCAGCTTGGGGGCGGATATGCACATACTTGAATTGAGCTACCCTTTTTGACGCAGCTACACTTCAAGCCTGGTTTCGCAAACTCTTCGCCGAGCCGCTCCCAATACGGACCAACCGAAATGAAGGTCATCGCCCCATTCATCAGAACCTCCACGCTGCCATCCCTGGCCCGGGCGCGTGGCGTCTGAGTTTCGGCCACTCGGGCGGCCTAAGGGCTATGGGAGTGCTACAATAGCAGCCAGCAGACAGGAGAAGTCGGAACTATGGCTGACGCTCGAGCACACGGGAAACGATCAGGCGAGCGGCACTGGGTGAGCTGGGTGCCCTTTGGGCTACACCAGCAGCATCCGAACAACTACAAGGACATCCTCGACGCGGTCTGGGAAAACCGTGACAACCTCGGGTATGCCTACCGGATTCTGCGTGACGGTTGTTGTGACGGGTGCTCGCTCGGCACGACGGGCATGCACGACTGGACGATGAAGGATGTGCACCTGTGCTGGGTGCGGTTGCAATTACTGCGGCTCAACACGATGCCGGCCATGAACTGGCATCTGCTCGAAGATATAACACCGCTGCGCCACATGACCGGGAAAGCGCTCCGGAACCTCGGGCGCCTGTGCGTGCCGATGACCCGGCGTCGCGGGGACACAGGTTTCCGGCGCGTCTCCTGGGAGGAGGCCATCCGGCTCATCGCCGAGCGGATTCGCGCCACCGATCCCCATCGCCTTGGCTGGTTCCTCACCGCCCGCGGCTTGACCAACGAGGCGTACTACGCCCATCAGAAGGTGGCCCGCTTCATCGGCACCAATCACGTCGATACCAGCGCGCGCGTGTGCCATGCCCCGAGCACCGCGGCGCTCAAAGACACCGTCGGCTGTTCGGCGACCACCTGCTCCTATACGGATTGGATCGGCAGCGACCTCTTGGTCTTTGTCGGCGCCAACGTCGCCAACAACCAGCCGGTCTCGTTAAAGTACCTCTACTATGCGAAGAAGGCCGGCACCAAGATCTTCGTGGTCAATCCGTTTGTCGAGCCCGGCATGGAGCGGTACTGGATTCCCTCGGTAGCAGAGAGTGCCCTGTTCGGGACGAAGCTCGCCGACGCCTTCTTCCACATCCACATCGGCGGCGACATTCCGTTCTTCTACGGCGTGCTCAAGCATCTGGTCGAGCACGACTGGATCGATCGCGGATTCATTGCCACCCGGACCGTCGGCTGGGAAGCGCTGGAAACGAAAGTGCGCGCCTTGCCCTGGGAGAGCCTCGAACGCGGGGCGGGCGTGACTCGCCGCGAGATGTACCGCTTCGCGGAGACCTTCGGTCGTGCCCGCCATGCGATCGTCGTGTGGAGCATGGGTATCACCCAACATCGGTACGGCACCGACAACGTCAAGGCGATCGTGAACCTGCAACTCGCCCGCGGGAACGTCGGCCGGCCGCATACCGGACTCATGCCGATCCGCGGGCACAGCGGGGTGCAGGGC
>JACQQM010000112.1 GCA_016207025.1 Nitrospirota bacterium
ACACCGTGCGGGTGGTTGGGATGGCGGCAGGGGTCATTGCGCTGGCAGGCCTCGCCGCATGGATGGGGTTGGCGCACGGCTGCGAAAAACCGGCCGGCAATGGGGTCATCGCCGGACGGGTCACGATTGATGCGACGCTCGCCTCGAAAGTGAGTCCGACGGATGTGCTGTTCGTCATTGTGCGGCGGCCACAGGGGGCTCCACGTCCGATTGCGGTCAAACGGATTGACGGGCCACGCTTCCCCGTGACGTTCGAAATCACGAACAAGGATGTCATGGTGGAAGGATCGGAACTCAGGGGAATGGTGGACGTCGTGGCACGACTTGACAAAGACGGGCGAGCCGGCCCGCCTCAGGCCGGAGACCTGGAAGGACAGTACGACAAGAACCCCACGCTGGTCGGAGCCAGGGATATCGAGATCGTCATTAACAAAGCCTACTAACCTATCGCCGCGCTACCGGTCCGAAGCGTCGGCGTCCAGTTCCACATTCCAGTACAAATAGTCGCGCCAACTCTCCGGTGCGTTTCGAATCCCGATGGTAATCGTGATGACGGGATTCCACCGGGGCTTGACCGGTTTTCGGACCAGCTTCATGCAGGCCTCTTCCGGCATGCGACCGCTCTTCCGATTATTACAACGCCAGCACGCGGTCACGATGTTTTCCCAAGTCTTTCTGCCGCCTTTGGCGATGGGGATAACATGGTCGAATGTCAGGTCCTCGGTACGGAACTTGTGGTTGCAGTACTGACACGTGTATCCGTCACGCGTGAAAATGTTGATGCGTGAGAACTTCACCGCTCGGTGGCTATCTTTCAGCCTCACCATCTTGAGCAAGCGCATGACCGCCGGCAGCTTGATCGAAATGGACACGCCATGGATTTCCCGATCATAGACCTCCAGGACTTCCACCTTCCCCTGCCAGAGCAGCGTAATGGCTTTCTTCCAGTGGACGACCCGCAGCGGCTCATAGGTCGAGTTCAGCAATAACGTCAGTTCCATGTCTCCCTCAATATGACTTCACCATGACAGCCATCCCTGATAGCCCTGGCGCCGAACGCCGGAACCTTGGTATTGTTTGCCATATTCTTTCCATAAAATCAACCCCTTTGGCCCTACGCGTCGCCTGCATGGAACTTGAAGCAGCGATTCAATCCGGGTAGACTAGCATTCTTTGGTTGCGGATCGGGGCGAATTGTAGCATGAACAAGCTTGTCCCTGTCGCAAAACTTGCTGACTTGGAGCCCGGATCCTGCCTATCGGTGGAGGTGGGGGGACTCGGCGTGGCGCTTTTCAATGTGGATGGAAACATTTATGCGTTGGACAACACCTGTCCCCACGCGGGAGGACCGCTTGGCGAAGGCACGCTGCATGGTGACGTTGTGGAGTGCCCCTGGCATGGGTGGCGGTTCAACGTGCGAACGGGGGAGAAACCCCAAAATCCGGACTTCAAAGTGTCGGGCTATCCCGTGGAGATCAAAGAGGGTCTCATCCACGTCTCGATCCCAGCAGAGCCGCCGCCTTGAGAAGCCCATTAGTGTTGCGGTTGGCTCCTTGCAGGGATCGGCGGCCGACTCTCCAACTCAAGAGGCATCAGATCCGCAGCAGGTAAGGTCATCGCATCAACTGACCGGTTGGCGAGATCGACGCGCCAGAGATACTCTCGCTCGAACCATTGTTTCGTGCCTTGTTCCCGCACGGTGATACTGACGAGGTAGCGATCCCCCTGCTCTTGCACCACCCTCCACTCTCCCGTCCTAACCCCTTGCCCTCGCGCCTTCATGACCTGGACACGGTCCGTGATTGCCTGCCGAAGAGTCGGAGCCCGTTGAGCCCGATGGGTCTGCACGAGCGCCATCGCCTCGGCCGCTCTGGCGTCAGCCATCGGGTTGAGAGAGGCCGGCTTCAGAGCCCAGTACATGAACCCGCCGCCGAGCAGCAGGCCGATGACAAGGTAGTGAATCGTTCTGACCACAACCGATGCGGATGATGTCTGGCTGGTCTCGGGTGTGTCCGCTGAGGGGAGAGGGTTACCGTCCGGTCCCACTGTAGCCACCGCCCACATGTGGTTGGCGTATAAGCGGCGGTAGCTGCGTGCCGGCCCGGATTCGTGCGGCGATTTGCTCGTGCAGCATATGCCGTTCGCGCATAACCTGATCGTAGGTTTGATTGCCGGAATTATAAACCGGATTCGACGATGATGGGGGATTTTGCTGGGCTTCCCCAGACAATCCTTGACCTCCACCCACGACCATCTGACCGCCTTGCGCCGGCCACCGATGCTGTCTGAGAAATTCCTTGAATGCCTGGACGGGAGAGGGGACATCGCGGTGACACCAGAACCCCGACACAGAACCGGAACTGAGGGAGAGAGGGCTGAGCAGCGGCACCCACACGTATTGGGTCCTTACGGATCCGTCCGGTGGCTCAAGCAGGACCTTGGGGAGGTCAAGATCGGCGGGGTTGACCGGCGCAGGGCCGTGGACAGCCGACTGCTCCGGTGGCGCCTTCTGGCCCTTGGAAGACTGCTCATCCGACTCCGTAGGTGTGGGAATACGCGTCTCCGGGAAAGGAGAAGAAGACGCATGAGATGGGGATGTCGGGCTGTCGTGAAAGCGATGAACCGAGACCGGACTTCGCTGGGTGTCGGGTGGTATCCGGCTCGTGTCAACGGTGATGACCATCGTGCCGGAGGCATCAATCCAACTGAAGAATTCTGCCGCCGTCGCGACAGGAGTGAAG
>JACQQM010000113.1 GCA_016207025.1 Nitrospirota bacterium
ACCAGGGCCGACAGGTCGAACCCGGACAGCGCCGACAAGCCGCTTCCTCCGCCAAACAGTCGGGCATAAATGTTGGGACGGTATTCACCGGGTCTCCGGTACACGACGACTCGAGCGTCCGTCACGCCGGCCTGCCGCTTCGCCAGCTCGATCGCGTCATCCAGATACCCGATCGAGTCCACAAGACCAAGCGCCTTCGCCTGTTCGCCCGAGTAGATCCGCCCGTCCGCGAGCTTGCGAATCTCGTCGGCCGACAGGTGTGGCCGCCCTTCCCGGACCACGTTCAGGAACCGCTCATAGAACGCGTCGATCACCCCCTGAAAGATCTTCCGCTCCTCCTCGGTCATGGCTCTGAACGGCGATCCCATGTCTTTCTTGGGGCTTGACGCCACAGCCGTCGCCTCCAGCCCGATTTTCTCCAACAGCCCACGGGCATTGACCGTCAGCATGATCACGCCGACGCTCCCGGTGACGGAAGAGGGATGGGCGACGATTTTATCCGCGGCCACCGCGACGTAATAGCCACCGGACGCGCCGATGTCCATGATCGAGGCCACTACCGGGATCTTCCGCTTCTCCTTGAATGCGCGCAGTTCATGGTACAGAACATCAGAGGCGGTCACTGTCCCGCCGGGGCTGTTGATACGCACCACCACCGCCTTGATGTTGGAATCGTCGGCCGCGCGGGTCAATTCTTCTTTCAGCCGAGCCACCAGACTGGGCTGCTCGACGAATCCATCTTCCTCCTGAGCACTGATCAGCCCGGACAACTCGACCATCAAGACCTTCGCCGTACCAGTCCCGCTGATCTGCTGCTCCCTGAGGGGGCCCGGACCTGGGAGAAGATTGATGGTCACACAGCCAGACAGCAAGACCGCTATCAACACTGTCACCAAGCCCTTCACTGTCCACTTCCCGTCACGCATGGTGCTTCTCCATCATGTGCGCAAATTGCTTGAATAGATACGCCGAGTCATGCGGACCAGGCGACGCCTCGGGATGATACTGCACCGAAAGCACCGGATGGTCCAGGCACACCATCCCTTCGATCGAGTGGTCGTTCAGGCTGAGATGGGTAATCGCGACACGCCCGAACCGGGTCGTCACTACCGGAGGCTCCGGCGCTGTTGGATCAACCCCTCCTGGCGTCTGGACCGCAAAGTTGTGATTCTGCGATGTGATCTCCACCTTCCTCGTCCGCAAGTCCATCACCGGGTGATTGGCCGCATGATGCCCGAATTTCAGCTTGTACGTTTTCAGACCCATCGCCAACCCCAGAATCTGATGCCCCAGGCAGATGCAGAGCATGGGGCGCCACCCGATCAGTTTCGTGAGCGCGGCCACCGCGTAGGGTACCCCTTCGGGATCGCCAGGACCGTTCGAGAAGAACACCCCGTCCGGCTCCATCGCCTTGACCGACTCGGCCGACGTGGCGGCGGGGACCACCGTCACGGCACAACCCACGTCCACCAACCGGCGCAGAATATTCTGTTTGATACCGCAGTCATACGCCACCACCTTGAACGGACGGCCGCGAGCCGGTCGGGGGCCCGCTCCTGATGTAGAGGCGGCGTTCGAAGAAGTCGGCGCATCCGGCACCCACGCGCCTGATCCCGTCGTCCACTCATACGCTTTCTGGCAGGTGACTTCCGCGACCAGATCACGCCCTACAATGCTGGGGGCGATCCGCGCCTTCCCCACCGCGCGCTGGTGATCCAGATCTACATGCGAGATCACCCCCTGCTGCGAGCCGACATCGCGCAGGTGTCGAGTCAACGCGCGGGTGTCCAGCCCTTCAATTCCCACGACGCGGGATTGCAGAAGGTAGTCGTGCAGAGCCTGATCGGCCCGCCAATTGCTGGGCCGTCGGCTGGACTCCTTCACCACAAAACCTTCAGCCCAGAGCCGTGTGGACTCGGTATCCTCCCCGTTGACGCCGTAGTTCCCGATCTGCGGGCAGGTCATCGTAATGATCTGGCCCTTGTAGGACGGATCGGTCAGAATCTCCTGATAGCCGGTCATCGCGGTATTGAACACAACCTCGCCCACCGTCTCGCCCTCGAAACCGAGCGCGCGGCCTTCGAACACCGTGCCGTCTGCCAGGGCCAGAATGGCTTTTTTCATGCTGCCGCCTTCCCGTGGCCCATCCAGCCCCTGACCTTCACCGCCAACAGCGCAATTCCCAGACCGAGATTCACCACGTAGAGTCCGCGGACCACGGTGTGCGTCCGGAAGAACGCGTCATACGCCGCCTTTTTAGCCACCTCCCCTTCCGCGGCAAAGGCCTGCTCTTGCAGCGCGACTGATGCTGGGCCCAACACCAACCCGATGAGCGCGGCCATAATCACCATCACGGTCAGCAGCACCGCTTCCGGACGACGGACTGCCATCCCGGACTCACCACCGATCGAGGCCGCGCCCCTGCTGGCCCGGACCCGCCACGCTGACGTACTCACCAACATCACGATGGCAGCGGCGGTCAGCCGATTATACCCGTCGAAGACCCGCGTGAGGAACCGCCCTCCCGGTTCCATCCCGAACGAATTGAAGACCGTCGGAATCACTGCCGCAATGATCACCACGAGCCCCCCGATCCAGACCGCCAAGGCCACCAATTCAAGCGTGGAACAGATGATCAATCCTCTCTGGCTTGCGCCTCCCCCACTCATTATCCTGCCCTTTACTCGGATTCATACACAACCTGGCCGGCCACAATCGTGATGTGCACCCGTCCCTTGACCTTCCACCCGGCGAACGGGGTGTTCCGGCTTTTGGAGCGGAAACGATCCGGATCCACTTCCCAGGTTTTTTGCGGGTCCACCACCACAACGTCAGCCTCCGCCCCCGGAGTAAGACTCCCCCTGGACAACCCGAACACCCGGGCCGGCTCGGTCGTCAGCTTGGCCACCGCCGCCTCGAGCGAGAGCACCCCTTCCTCCACCAGGGCCAGCGTGAGCGGCAGCGCCGTCTCCAATCCCACGATCCCGAACGGCGCCTCCGCGAACTCCTGTTGCTTGTCCTGCACCGCATGCGGGGCATGGTCCGTCGCAATCACGTCAATCGTCCCGTCGCTCAATCCTTCCTTGATCGCCTGCACGTCCTGCCAAGTCCGCAGGGGCGGATTCATCTTTGCGTGCGTGTTGAACCCGCGGACGGCTTCTTCCGTCAGCGAAAAGTGATGCGGGCAGGCCTCCGCCGTCACCCGGATTCCCCGTTTCTTCGCCTCCCGCACCATCCGTACCGACCCGGCCGTACTGATATGCGCGAGATGCAGCCGCGCGCCGGTCAGCTCCGCAAGGGCCAGGTTACGGGCCACCATCACATCCTCCGCCGCCGCCGGAATGCCCTGCAGCCCAAGCTGGGTGGACACCAGCCCTTCATTCATACACCCGCCTTCGGCCAGATACAGGTCCTCGCAGTGATCAATCACCGGCAGGTCGAAGGCGAGCGCGTACTCCATCGCGCGCCGCATCACCAGGCTGTTCATCACCGGATGCCCGTCGTCCGAGATCGCCACGCAGCCGGCGCGTCGCAGGTCGCCGATCTCGGCCAGCTCTTTGCCTTCGGACCCCTTGGTGATGGCTCCCACCGGGAACACGTGCGCGTTGCCGGCCGCGCGGGCCTGGTCGAGAATGAACTCGGTGACGGCCTGGTTGTCATTGACCGGATTCGTGTTCGGCATGCAACACACCGAGGTGAACCCGCCGGCCACGGCCGCGGCGGTCCCGGTCTTGATGGTCTCTTTGTATTCAAACCCCGGTTCGCGCAGATGCACGTGCAGGTCCACAAAGCCAGGCAGAACCAGCTTGCCCGTCGCGTCAATCGTCGCCAGAGGAGTGGCGGCCTTGCCGCTCGGCGCGGCGAGCTTCTGCCCCACCGCGACGATTGTTCCGTTCTCGATGAGCAGATCCGCCGGGCCATTCACGCGACCCGGATCGATCACCTGGCCGCCTTTGATCAGAATTGAATGATTTGGTGATTGAGCCATGTGGTGATTTTGTCCTTCAATGATCCAATGAGGAAATCACTCAATCGTTCAATTACCTCCTGAAAGGAGATACAGGACCCCCATGCGTACCGCCACGCCGTTGGCGACCTGGTCCAGGATAACCGACGAGAAACTGTCGGCCACTTCCGGGGCAATCTCGACCCCGCGATTGATCGGTCCCGGGTGCATGACCAGGGCCCCCGGTTCCGCCAGCCTGAGCCGCTCGGCGGTCAACCCGTACAGGCGCGAGTACTCCCGGATGGTCGGGAAGAGGGCGCGCCCCTGACGTTCCAGTTGCAGGCGGAGCATCATGATCACGTCCACACCCCGCAAGGCCTCATCCAGATTGTACGAGACCCGCACACCCAGCCGGTCCAGATAGGCCGGGATCATGGTGGGCGGACCCACAGCCCTCACTTCCGTGCCCAGCTTGGTGAGCGCATAGATATTCGAGCGGGCCACCCGGCTGTGGGCGAGATCCCCGACGATCGCGACACGGAGTCCCTTGAAGTCCAGCTTCTTCTCCCGCATCGTAAACAGGTCCAGGAGCGCCTGGGTCGGATGCTCGTGCCAGCCGTCGCCGGCATTGATGACCGACGATTTGACTCCCCGGGCCAAGGTCTCGGCGGCGCCGGCCGCCGGATGGCGCAGCACGATGATATCAGCCTGCATGGCTTCAATATTACGCGCCGTGTCCAGGAGCGTCTCGCCTTTGACCACACTGCTGGAGGATGGCGAGAAGTTGATGACATCGGCGCTGAGGCGTTTGGCCGCCAGCTCGAAGGAGGTGCGCGTCCGGGTGCTGGGCTCAAAGAAGAAGTTGACCACGGTCTTGCCCCGGAGGGCCGGCACCTTCTTGATCTCGCGCCCGCTGACTTCCTTGAAGGACTCGGCGGTCTCCAGGATCATCATGATCTCGTCCGTGGACAAGGACGCGATGCTGACCAGGTCTTTTTGCTTGAGGCTCATGGCGCGCCTCCGCGTGACTCGTTGAGAATGACCACCCTGTCCTCTTCGCCCTGTTCTTCCAGGAACACTTTCACGTTTTCATCCCGCGAAGTGGGAATGTTCTTACCGATGTAGGTGGCCTTGATCGGAAGCTGCCGGTGCCCGCGATCCACCAACACCGCCAACTGGATCTCGGCCGGCCGGCCGAGGTCGATCAGCCCATCCATGGCGGCGCGGATCGTCCGCCCGGTGAACAGCACATCGTCCACCAGCACGACCTTCAAGTCCGAGATGTTGAACGGAACGGTGGTCTTCCGCAGCACGGGCTGGTCCTTCCGGATCGCCAGATCGTCGCGGTAGAGCGTGATGTCCAGCTCGCCGATCGGTACCTGCCCCCGCTCGATCTCCTGAATCCGCTTCGCCAATCGGTGCGCCAGGTGGACACCGCCGGTCCGGATGCCGACCAGCGCGATGTCACGGGTGCCCTTATTGCGCTCCAGGATCTCGTGGGCGATGCGGGTCAGCGCCCGCGCCACCTCACTCGCATCCATGACGAGCTTCTCTTGCTTCTTTTCCGTCTTATTGCCGGCGATCATGCTGACTCAGGGCATAAAAAAACCTCCTCACCGGCATAAGGCGAGAAGGTCACAACTGTCATTACGGCGCGGGACTGGCCGCTCCGCATTTTCACACTCCTTGCTCACCTCACCGGATGAGCGTTAAAGGTAGTGACATCTTACCGAGTCAGGGGCGCAGTGTCAAGACAATCGTCAGCGGGGGAGCGGATCAGTTTGAATGTAGCATTTTATAAGCCGATTTGCTGCTGGCGACCGTGCTCAACTTTATCCTAGCCGCTCCTAACCACATAAAGTAATAAGCCCGGTTTCACGCGAGCTTGAGGCAGGATGGTCTGGTGCATGCGGAAGGTCGGCAGCGTCTCCACCGGCTCCATCTGAAGAATTCGGAGCCGCTGGGCCTGCAACGACTGGCTCAAAGCCTGTGGCCCTACCATGAACGCCAGAGAGCCAGACCTTAAGGCGCCGGCTATGGTCCGGGCGATCTCCTCGAGCCTCGTGGCTTGGCCGAAGTGTGAAAACGGCATCCATTCATAGATCAAGTCGTACTGTTGGTCATAGGCTGGCTTTCGATAGCCCTCAGCCGGCAGCAGTCTGATCCGCTTCGCCCAGTCCAAGTGTCGCGCCTGAGCCAATTGGTTCCACAAGGCTTGCGCGTGCTTCTGGGCGAACTCCGGACGAGAGTATAGGATTGTGTAGTCCCTGGGACGATCCAGGCTGATGCAAGCGGTCAGGGCCGCATCGAAGTTATGAATCAGCGCTTGTTCGGCTCGAGCCAGGTGGGTTGCCAGGTCTGGACGCTGTTCCACCGTGTCCTGTAAGTAATCGGCTACGAAAGGCTGGGTCGGCGCTTCTTCGATCTCGGCGTCATCCTCCGGATAGAGCAGAACCGAGGAAAAGGCTTGGGCCGGGGTCACTTGTGGCGGTGGACCACCAAAGAGCGCCCGCCATCCCACCGGATAGGACGGAAGCGTTTCTTGTGGAGAATCCCGAATCACTCCCCAAGACGGACTGACCGGAATTTCCGTCCGCTGTTCCCTGTCCTTGAGCACCAGCATCCCGCGTTCCACTCCGGCGCTCCGCTCGCAGGGCGCAAACCCGCTCCTTGCGGCATTTGCATACGGCAGGCCGGTCGGATCATCGGCCACCGTCACCTTCTGCACGATCTCACCTTTCACGGTGACGCAGAGATTGTGAGCGCGATCGAAATACCGCCGGGGCGGGTCCGGCGCGGGCAACCAGGTCACCTCGTGCGAGCGCGGCGTATCCATGAAGATGGGAAAAGGATCGCCCCCGCTGGGTGCATGGGGAACAAAGAACCCGCTAAACAGGCGAAAGGCGGCTTCCGAGGGATAGGTGGGGATGCCCCGATAACGGAGCGCAAGCTTTTGCGAGTGGGGGTGCGCCTCGTTCTGGTCATCATAGAGGCCGCGGATCAATTCGAACGCGGCGGAGCCGGTCCCCGGTAGCAGTGACTGAAACAGTTCCACGACCGGCAGGAAATCAATCCGCGCCCAATGCATCGCTCCCATGCAGGCCATGAAGCGTGCCCGTTCAAACGTGCCGTCCTCCAGCACGAAGAACACGTCTTTCTTGTGCCGGATGGTGGCCCGCCCACGCGGATCAATGACGAGATCGTCATCGCCATAAAAGAACCGCACTTCCTCAAGCGGAACCCCCATCGCCTGCGCGGCCATGCGCCGAAGATCATCGGGCCGCAGGCGTTCCCAGCCCGGCTTTTGGGACAGATCAAGCGTCGTACTGTTGATCATCCCGCCTGGCTTGATGCCCACCCACTGTCCC
>JACQQM010000116.1 GCA_016207025.1 Nitrospirota bacterium
CAGGATCCAGGCACGTCTCAAGGAGCTCGGGTATTATCTTGACCCAATTGACGCCGACTTCGGCGGTGGGACGGAGAAGGCGGTCAGGGCCTTCCAGCGTGTGGCCGGCCTGAAGGCGGACGGCAAAGTTGGGGCAAAGACCTGGGCCTGTCTCTTCGAAGGGCCCGAAGCGCCGGCCCAGCCTGAGACGGTCCCGATTGCCCCACCGCTCCCATCGCCCGCGACGCCCGTGACGGCGCCCGAGACGGCCCGGCCTGCGGTTGCCGTAAGTCCTACGACCCGCCTGAGTGAGCAACGGCTGAGCCAGCTCCATCCAGTTCTGGCTATTCGCGCCCGCTGCATGCTTGATCTCTGCACCTACGCCGGAATCCCCATTCTGATCACGCAGGGGCTGCGGACCTGGGAAGAACAGGACGCGCTCTACGCCAAGGGCCGCACCGTGCCGCCCATCGGGAAAAAGTACATCGTCACAAACGCGAAGGGAGGACAGAGCAATCACAACTTTGGTTTAGCCTTTGACATCGTTGTCCTCGATTCGGTGGGGAAGGCCGACTGGGACACGGAGCACCCTTCCTGGAAGCGCGCGGCCGAAATCGGCAAATCGGTGGGGCTCGAGTGGGGTGGTGACTGGAAAAACTTCAAGGACTTGCCGCACTTTCAATATACCGGCGGTCTCACGCCAGCAGAGTGCCGTGAGCTGTACCTGTCCGGCCTCCAGGCGATCTGGGACAAAGTGACGTGACACGCCAAGCCGCAAATCTCTCTTCTCCTTGATCGCTTCATTTTGCCCTTGACGCCCCTGATCACATTCCGTACACTGACTACTTATCCATCAATATTTCAGCAACTTATGTGCGTTCGGCCGCATGTATGCGGGATGCGCGGCTGGTAGGCCTTTTGTTCGTCCGGTTTAGTCCATTTGGAGGATTGTGCCGGCCGTAAAATTCCGCTAAGCTTATCGGCTCTCCATCGAAGATACTCACCGTAAGGAGCGGATCATCATGGCAAAAGTGCTGGAAGGACCCGGGATGGGTCTGATGAAGAAGTGGGGCATCTCAGTGCCGAATTACGTCATCGTCTCGTCAGCCGAGCAGTTCGAACAACTCGCAAAGGCTCATGACTGGATTCGGAAAGGCAAGCTGGTGGCGAAGGCGCATGAGGCGTTGGGCTCCCGCTTCAAATTGGGGCTGGTGAAGGTGGGGCTGGATGCAGCCGGAGCCAAAGCCGCCGTCCGCGGGATGCTGGGCCGCCAGGTGGGCAGCATCACCGTCTCGCAGGTGATTGTGTCGGAAATGGTCCCGCACAAGGAGGAATACTACGTCGCGGTGAAGTCCACGCGCGAGGGCGCCGAGATTCTGGCGGCCAATTGCGGCGGGATCGAGGTGGAATCCAATTGGGATCGGGTCAAGAAATTGCGCGTCGAAGTCGGCGAGACCCCGTCCAGCGACGCGTTGGAGAAGCTGGCGAAGGAGGCCGGGTTCACCAAAGAGTTGGCCAGGAAAATCGCCGGCTTCGCGGGAAAGCTCTTTGCCTGCTTTGATAACGAAGATGCGCAGTACCTGGAGGTCAACCCGGTCGTTGCGCGGGAGAGCGACGGCGAGCTGGTGGCGCTGGACGCGGTCACGCTCTTAGACGCCGACGCCAAGTTCCGGCATTCGGATTGGGATTTCCTCTTTGCGGCCGAGTTCGGGCGCGCCTACACCAAGAACGAGCTGGAAGTGATGGGGGTGGACTCCAAGATTAAGGGGTCGGTCAAGTTTATCGAGATTCCCGGTGGCGATACCGCCATGCTGCCGGCGGGCGGGGGTGCCAGCGTCTATTATTCGGATGCGGTGGTGGCCCGAGGCGGGAAGCTGGCCAATTACGCGGAGTACTCAGGCGATCCCCCCGATTGGGCCGTGGAAGTGCTCACCGAAAAAGTATGCTCCTTGCCGGGGATCAAAAACATCATCGTGGGTGGGGCCATTGCCAACTTCACCGATGTGAAGAAGACCTTCGGGGGCATCATTGCCGGGTTCCGGAAGGCCAAGGCCGAGGGCAAGCTGAACGGCGTGAAAATTTGGGTCCGTCGCGGCGGGCCGCGTGAAAAGGAGGGGCTCGATGCGATGCGGGCCCTACGCGAAGAAGGCTTCGATATCCACGTCTACGACCGCCACACCCCTCTCACCGATATCGCGGATATGGCGCTCCAGAAGAAGTAACGAGTGCTGAGTTCTGAGTGCTGGGTAACGGAGAAAGCGTTTCAGTTCGGCGCTCATCGCTCAGCACTCAGCACTGAAGAAGAGGGGAGATCCCGATGAGCATTCTGGCCAACAAGGACACACGGGTCGTCATTCAAGGCGGCGCGGCCGGGTTGAACGCCGCACGGCGCATGGCGGAGTTCTGTTACATGATCAAGCAGCCGCTGAACGTGGACGCGTTCGTGTACCCGCCGGACTCCGGCAAGACGAACGAGGTCCCCTATGGGAGCGGCCTGCTGACGATCCCGGTTTACAAAAGCGTGGCGGAGGCCACGGCCAAGCATCCGCAAGTCAACACCAGTCTGGTGTATATCGGCGCGGACCGGGCCTGCACGGCTGGTATGGAGGCGCTGAACGATCACCAGATCCAGCTCGTCTCCATGATCACCGAGGGAGTGCCGGAGAAGGACGCCAAGCTGCTCGCCCGGCACGCGACGAAGCTCGGGAAAGTCTTCAACGGACCTTCGTCCATCGGCATCATCTCGGCCGGGGCCTGCCGGCTGGGCGTGATCGGCGGCGCGTTCGACAATCTGGTGGCGTGCAAGCTGTACCGTGAAGGCTCCTTTGGGGTCATTACGAAATCCGGCGGCTTGTCCAACGAGATCATCTGGATTTGCTCGCAGTTCGCCGACGGTATCACGACGGCGATCGGCATCGGCGGTGACGCCTACCCCGGCACCGACTACGTGAGCTATCTGGAAAAGTTCGAGCAGGACCCCCAGACCAAAGCGGTCGTCATCGTCGGTGAGATGGGCGGGGATCTGGAGGAGCGCGCTGCCGAATGGTGCGGAGCCAAGAAACGGCGGATCAAACTGTTGGCGGTGGTCTCCGGGTTCTGCCAGGAAAGCCTGCCGAAAGGGATGAAGTTCGGGCATGCCGGGGCGAAAGAAGGCATGAAAGGCGAAGGCTCGGCCCGCTCCAAGTCGGAGGCGCTCAAGAAGGCCGGCGCGATCGTGCCGGACACGTTCGGCGCTTTGGGTCCGGCCATCAAGCAGGTGTACGAGGACCTCGTCAAGTCAGGCCAGGTCCGACCGATCCCGGAGCTCAGCCCAGCCGACCTGCCGAAACTCCCCAAGCCTGTCGAAGAAGGGCTGAAGACCGGCGAGGTGATGGTCGTGCCCATAATCAAGACCACGATCAGCGACGACCGCGGCGACGAACCGCTCTACGACGGTTATCCGGCCTCCGAGTTGATCAACAAGGGGTACGAAATCCCGCACGTGATCGGCTTGCTCTGGGACAAACGGCTGATTTCCAAGCAAGAAGCCGAGATCATCAAACGCATCATGATGCTGTCGGCCGACCACGGCCCGTGCGTGAGCGGCGCGTTGACTACCATCATTGCCGCCTGCGCCGGGATCGGGATGTCTCAGGCGGTGGCCGCCGGGCTCATCATGATCGGTCCCCGCTTCGGCGGCGCCGTGACCGACGCTGGCCGCTATTTCAAGCACGCGGTGGACAACAAGATGTCGGTGGACGACTTCCTGGCCTATATGAAAAAGAACGTCGGTCCGGTTCCCGGCATCGGCCATCGGGTCAAGAGCGTCCGGAATCCGGACAAGCGCGTGAAGGAGCTGGTGTCCTACGTGAAGAGCCTGGGCATTCCGACGCCGCACCTGGACTTTGCCTTGGCGGTCGAGAAAGTGACCTCCGCGAAGAAGGACAATCTGATCCTGAACGTGGACGGGACGATGGCCGCGGTGCTGGTGGATATCGGATTTCCGGTGGACAGCCTGAACGGGTTCTTCATCCTGTCCCGCACGATCGGCTTGATCGGCCACTGGGTGGACCAGAAACGCCAGGACAGCCGCCTCATCCGCCTCTTTGATTACCTTGTCAACTACGCAGCCCCGAAACGGAGAGAAGTTCCGCCGTTAAAATAACCACAACCAAGAGTGTGAATCCGTCCGGAGAGGATTTCCGGCGGGAAGTGGAGATACCGCTATGTCGCTTGAACTGGTCAAAAAACTCTACGCCTCGATGCCCGAGAAGCTGGCGAAGGCTCGCAAGAAATTCGGGCGTCCTCTGACGCTGTCCGAAAAAATCCTGGTGTCGCATGCCGATAATTTCGACACGCAGGTCTGGGACCGCGGCAAAGCCATGCTGTCGCTGCGGCCGGATCGGGTGGCCATGCAGGACGCGACGGCGCAGATGGCCATGTTGCAGTTCATGCAGGCCGGTAAGAAAAAGGTGGCGGTGCCGAGCACGATCCATTGCGACCATTTGATTCGGGCGCAGACCGGGGCCGAAAAAGATCTGTTGCGCGCCGTCGACGAGAACAAGGAGGTCTATAACTTCCTGGCCTCGTCGGCGAAGAAGTACGGGATCGGGTTCTGGAAGCCTGGCGCGGGGATCATCCATCAAGTCGTGCTGGAGAATTACGCGTTCCCCGGCGGGCTGATCATCGGGACCGACTCCCATACGCCCAACGGAGGCGGGCTGGGGATGCTGGCGATTGGTGTCGGCGGGGCGGACGCCGGCGAAGTCATGGCCGGCTTGCCCTGGGAGGTCCTGCACCCCAAGCTGATCGGCGTCAGGCTGACCGGACAACTGAGCGGCTGGGCCTCCTCCAAGGACGTGATCTTGTACATCTGCGGCCTATTGACCGTGAAGGGCGGCACCAACAAGATCCTGGAATACTTCGGCCCCGGCGCCGAAACCATCAGTTGCACCGGCAAGGGCACGATCACCAACATGGGCGCCGAGCTGGGCGCCACCACCTCGATTTTCCCGTTCGATCAGAAGATGGTGGCCTACCTGAACCTCACGGATCGGGCCGACATCGCCAAGCTAGCTGAGGCGAACCGCGAGCTGCTGGTGCCCGATCCGGAGGTGCTGAAGTCCCCGGAGAAATATTTCGACCAGATCGTCGAGATTGATCTCTCCAAGCTGGAGCCGCACGTGGTCGGGCCCCACACGCCGGATCTGGCCCGGCCGATCTCCAGGATGGCGACCGAAGCCAAAGAGAAAGGCTATCCGGTCGAGCTCAAGGCGGCGTTGATCGGCAGTTGCACGAACTCCTCCTACGAAGATATCAGCCGGGCGGCGCATATCGCGCGGCAGGGATTGAAAGCCGGCCTGAAAGCCAAGACGCCGTTCCTCGTCACGCCGGGGTCCGAACGGATCTTCCACACGATGAAGCGCGACGGGTTCCTACAGACCTTCGAGCAGATGGGCGGGACGGTGCTGGCAAACGCCTGCGGGCCGTGCATCGGGCAGTGGAAGCGAGCGGATGCGGTCAAGGGACGGGTCGACTCGATCGTGAGTTCGTTCAACCGGAACTTCCCGGGGCGCAACGACGGCCTCAACGAGACCATGTCCTTCCTCACGAGCCCCGAGATCGTGACCGCTTACGCTTTTGCGGGCGATCTCACGTTCGATCCGGTACATGGGACGCTGAAGACGGCGGACGGCAAGCAGCTCAAGTTCGAGCCCCCGCAGGGCGAGGAGCTGCCGGCTAAGGGATTTGCCAAGGGAGCGGAAGGGTTCGTCCCGCCAGCCGAGGACGGCGATGCGGTGGTGGTGGAGATTCCACCCGACAGCGAACGGCTCCAGTTGCTCCAGCCCTTCCCGCGCTGGGACGGCAAGGATTTCGTCAAGCTGCCTCTGCTGATCAAGACCAAGGGGAAGACCACGACCGACCATATTTCACCGGCCGGGACGTGGCTCAAGTACCGCGGCCATCTGGACAAGATCAGCGACAACATGTTCTTGGGTGCCACGAACTCGTTCTCGACCGAGCTTGGCAAGGGGACTGACGTGTTGACGGGAGAATCAGGTCTCACGATCGCCCAGATTGCCCGCCGGTACAAGGTCAAGGGGATCGGGTCGGTGGTGGTGGGCGACGAGAACTACGGCGAGGGCAGCAGCCGCGAACATGCGGCCATGTCCCCCCGATTCCTGGGGGTCAAAATGGTGCTCACCCGCAGCTTCGCCCGCATTCACGAGACCAATCTCAAGAAACAGGGGATCTTGGCGTTGACCTTCGCGGACCCGAAGGATTACGAGAAGATTGAGCAGCAAGACCGCATCAGCGTGACGGGGCTAAGTCACTTGGAGCCCGGCAAGCCGGTGCAGGTGATCATACACAAGGCGGATGGCCAATCGCTCACCATCCAGGCGAACCACAGCATGACGGAGCAGCAGATTGCGTGGTTCAAGGCTGGTTCGGCGCTGTACGCGCTCAACTAACACGGTGGTAAGGGGGACTGACCATGTCGACAAAAGCTTCCAAGATTATTTACACGAAAACCGATGAAGCGCCCATGCTGGCGACCTATTCGTTTCTTCCGATCATCAACGCCTTCACCAAGGCGGCCGGCGTGTCCGTCGAAATGAGGGATATCTCTCTGGCAGGGCGAATTCTCGCCGCCTTTCCCGAACATCTGACGGCGAAACAAAAACAATCGGACGATCTGGCCGAATTGGGGGAGCTCGCCAAGACCCCGGAAGCCAATATCATCAAGCTGCCCAACATCAGCGCCTCGATCCCCCAACTGAAAGCGGCCATCAAGGAATTACAGAGTCAGGGCTACAAGCTCCCCGATTATCCCGAGGATCCCAAGACCGACGCCGAGAAGGAGATCAAGGCGCGCTACGACAAGATTAAAGGGAGCGCCGTCAACCCGGTATTACGTGAAGGCAACTCGGATCGCCGGGCGCCGCTCTCGGTCAAACAACACGCCAAACGACACCCGCACAAAATGGGGGCGTGGACCGGGGACTCCAAGACGCACGTCGCCCATATGAACGGCGGAGATTTCTATTCCAACGAGAAATCGGTCACGCTCACCGAGCCGACTGACGCACGCATCGAGTTCGTCGGGCAAGACGGCAAGACCACGGTGCTCAAACCCAAACTCTCTCTTCAGGCCGGCGAAGTCATCGACGCCACATACATGAGCCGCCGCGCCTTGCGGGAGTTCCTCGAGGCGCAGATCGAGGACGCCAAAAAGCAGGGCGTGTTGTTCTCGATCCATCTTAAAGCCACCATGATGAAGGTCTCGGACCCCAAGATCTTCGGTCATGCGGTGTCGGTGTTTTTCAAGGACGTGTTCGACAAACACGCAGCCGTGTTCCAAAAGCTGGGCGTCGATCCCGACAACGGCCTCGGCGACCTCTACGCCAAGATCAAGGCCTTGCCGGAGGATCAACGGGCCGCCATCGAAGCCGACATTCAGGCGGTGTACAAGAAGCGGCCGGCGCTGGCGATGGTCAACTCCGATAAAGGCATCACCAACTTGCACGTCCCCAGCGACGTGATTATCGATGCCTCCATGCCGCCGGTCATTCGTGA
>JACQQM010000117.1 GCA_016207025.1 Nitrospirota bacterium
ACGTGGACGATCTTGCCGTCCAGGCCTATGTGCTGACCGGCGCTGGCGTCGCTCTTGCGGGGACGTGGCTCATGCATATCAACACCCAGTATGTCTACCCCGGCGGCGAGATCGACCTCGAGCAATTCTTTGCGTTGCAGGACCTGACGATGGGAACGACTGGTCGGCAAGCCGACGTGTCGGCCCGTCTGGCTGAGATGAAGGCGATGCTGACGGATCCGTCACCTCCGGCGATCGAACCGGACGGCCATTGCCATGCGCCCTATGACTGTCCTTTCTGGGATCATTGCACGAAGGACAAGCCCGCGCGCTGGATCTATCACCTGCCGGGAGGGGAACGAACCGTTCAGCCGCTGATCAAGATGGGCATTCGGACGATCGACGAAATTCCCCCCGGCTTCCGGTTGTCGGGAATCCAACGGCGTGTGAAGGACAACGTGGAATGGGTGGGACCCCGCCTCAAGGAGGCGCTGCGGACGGTGCGTTATCCGGTCCACCATCTGGACTTCGAGACCTTCATGCCGGCCGTTCCGAAGTATCCCGTGACGCGGCCTTATCAGACCATCCCCACACAATGGTCGAACCATGTCGAAACCGAAGAGGGCATGATCCGGCATGACGAATATCTCTGCATGGATCCCAAAGACCCGCGTGAAGAGTTGGTGCTAGCCCTGCTGGAGTCCGTGGGGCAGGAGGGCAGTATCTGTGTCTATTCTGGGTATGAACGCTCCATTCTGGAGCGCCTGGCCGAGACATTCCCCACGCTGAAGCGAGACCTCGAGCAGGTCCAAGCCCGCCTGTGGGACCTGTTTTCCGTCATTCGCGAGCATTACTATCATCCGGATTTCGAGGGGTCGTTTTCGATCAAAACCGTTCTGCCCGCTCTGGTGCCGGAACTCAGCTATGACGATCTGGATGTTCGGGAAGGAGGTGTAGCGGCGCTGTGGTACTACCGCCTGGCGTTTGAGGAGACCGATTTAGTCGAAAAGGCACGTATCCGGGAGGCCCTGCTCGAGTACTGCGCGCGGGACACTCTGGCGATGCTGGAGATAAGAAGGACGTTGATGGAGAAGGGGACGAAGGCCTAATCACTCCCCCCATTCGAATACCCAACCGAGTTTCAGTGCTGAATGTTGATCACTGAGTGCTGAATGCTGGATGTGGCGGAGAGGGTGGGGATTCGAAGTCGCGCTCGCTGTTTCAGCTCGCGCTCCCACTGAGGGGGCCAGCCCCCTCGTGTCTCCCCACGCGGGGGACACATCCCCCGCGTTCCCCCTGTTCGAATCCCACCCTCCACGTGTAGCCGGAGCTTCTCCCACTGTTCCAGGCAGTGTCGTTTAGCTATTGATGCCGTGGCGGAGAGGGTGGGATTCGAACCCACGGTCCCCAGAGGGGACAACGGTTTTCGAGACCGCCCGATTCGGCCACTCTCGCACCTCTCCACGCCGCAATTAAAAATTTAAAATTGTAAATTTAAAATTGGAGCTACAAGCTGGCTCGCTCGCCCACGTTATCGCGAAGGCCCCGAAAAAACGTCTGGAGCAATTCCTGGCTTTCGCGCTCCAGGAGCCCGCCCAGGACCTGGACCTTGTGGTTAAGGCGACGTTCGTCCGGCAGATTGAACACCGACCCGCAAGCGCCCGCCTTCGGGTCTCTGGCTCCGAACACGAGTCTCGAAATGCGGGACTGGATGATCGCGCCGGCGCACATCGAGCAGGGCTCGACGGTGACGTAGAGGGTCGTGCCGGTCAGCCGCCAGGTTCCCAGCCGAGTCGCCGCTTCGCGGATGGCCACGACCTCCGCGTGGGCGGTGGGATCCTGCCATACTTCCCTGAAATTGTGGACCTGTGCCAGCACCTGGCCGTCCAGTACCAGGACCGCTCCGATCGGAACTTCGCCCAGCGCCGGCGCCAGCCTGGCCTTTTCAAGGGCCAACTGCATGTACTCAAGGTCTTTGTCAGGGATAAAGGTCATGCCTAAGGTCTCTCCCATACCATGTCACAGTGTTCGAGTGAAAGCGGGCGCTATCTTACCACAGCCGATGCATGTGGTGAAGGCCTCCGGTCATTTTCGCTTACCGTGATGAAGGAGTGAGTTTGCGACGCACCCATTCAAATTCGTACCGCAGTTGCAGCGCGGTGTAACGCTGAACCAGCCCGCCACGATCCAGCGGCATGTCCCGCTCGTGGTAGACGCTCAACTCGGCATCCCCCCACCTGAACGC
>JACQQM010000118.1 GCA_016207025.1 Nitrospirota bacterium
GCCAACATCCGCACGTGATCGCTCGCCGCCAGCGTCAGCGGGCCGGCGATGCCATCCGGCGCCAGGTAGCCGACATTCCCGGGCCTGAGCCCCATCAGGTCGTTGTACTGCTTCTGGAAGGCGATCGCCTGATCCGAAGCCAGGCGTCCCTTGGCATCGACCCATCCGGTTTGCCCCTGCCCGGCCCAGCGCAATCCTGTATCGAAGGCTAATTTCCCGTCTTCTTGCACGCGAATCGCCCGCTGGCCATCTCCGATAATATCTATTCCAGGACCAGCAGGCAGGTGCAGTCCAGCCGCGGCAACCATCTGCTGGCCTGGCGCAAATAGCGCGACATTACCCCCGGATTCAATTGGATAGAAGTCCGCCTTATAGGTCGCCAGACCGCTCTTGCGATCAAAGTCCACAACCTGGATTTTGTTGTCGCCGTAGACTGGTTTTGAAAGCATCGGGTCATCGCCAGAGGCCTTGACTTCGCGGAGTAAATTCTTCGGATATGGCGCGGTCAAAGTGCCCCCCTCCCGCACGCCGCTAAAACCCAACACCGAACCATTCTTCGTGGGAATTATTTCAGGAATCAGGTACTCAGTTTTGACCTGCCCAGACGCATCACGGACTTCGGCCCTGAGCGGCGTCTGGACAACGTTCTCTCTTGTGTTCTTGATCTGCCCATAGAACGATTGCATGTCGGCCCCGAGCGGTTGCGCCCCTTGAGTGCCGTAGTACATCATCATTGAGTCGATCTTCGTGGGTTCAGCAATAACGCGCTCCAAGTGCCGGCCTTGCTGTGGCTGAAGCTCTACCTGTTGGATGACCATGCCGTCCTTTGTGACAAGCTCATAGCCCTTTCCGGTGGCTTGTATCAGCACATCCTTGTAGAGCACGGTTCCACTGAGCGATCCTTGACCACCCACATAGGTGCTCACCACCGGACCGTACGCCGTCGCTCCTGTCGTGATTGCAGCCCCATGCGGCTGTTCGAAATAGCCTTGTTGGATCGGGTTGGTGGTGCCTTTTGTCTGGAAGGTGATTGCGCCGGGCCACAGATAGCCATCACCGTAGGGGGTTGTCTGGTCGTAGCGCGTGAGGACTCCCTTCAGTCCGCCCTGTTGATTGTAGAAAGTAAACTGCTCGCCTGGATTGACCGGTAAGGCCACCGGATAGTCCATACGCTCGGCAAACGGCGATGTACCCCCGGGCGGCGTCATCTGCACCTTCTCCTGCCGATAGAATCCGTTGTATTGCCCGGTTGCAGGGTTCAGCTCCGGCAGCGTCAAATTCGAAATACCTTTTTCGCCAAGGTTGACAACCAAATCCTGTCCCCCCTTCCCCTGACCTGGGATATTCAGGAAGAGCCCGCTGGTGAATTCCGTCCTGCCGGTGCTGTCCGTCTTCGCTATCTGATCCAGGATTTTGGCTGCAGGATACTGCTGGAGAACCTGATTGATTTGAGGGGCGGTAGTCGGTACGGCCCGACCAAACAACGGAATAAGCGGCTCAGGGCCGATGGTGTTGGCCTGGAGTAAATTATGCCCTGTAAGCCGACCAAACCAAGAGGGATTCAGTGCATCACCGTAGACGGATTTCCACGCTTGACCCAACAGGCCTGTGGCCGTGGATCCGCTACTCTCTACGGACCCGGCGGAGGGACCGCCACCGGTCAGACTGGTGGTCGTCATGAGGGTCGCGCCAACAGAATTGTTCTGTTTCGCGTTGCCCAAAACGGTGCCGGCCACCCCCTGGTAGCCCTGGATGAGGCCGCCGACCTTCTCCGGACCGCCCATCGCGCTGATGAGCGGACTCGCCCGGCCGGCGCCCAGCTGACTGCCCTGCCCAGCTGCGAGGGCAGCAACTATGCCGAGCTGCATCCCTGTGACGACCTGATCCGGATAATTGTTCACAAACTGGCCGACCGTTTGACCGATCTTCAGCATGGTATCCGGCTGCATGCCAGGAATGAAAATCGTCCGGCCATTCTGTTGGCCGCCCAAAATTTGGATATCCATCCCGCCGGGCACGATAGCCGCCTGGCCCTGGAGCTCACCCGTCAGCGGATGGTAATATTCCACGCCTCCATTGATCCCTGGCACCGGGCGGCTCTCAGTGGGCTGCGCCCCCAGTGCGCTGCCGGCGTAATAGCCGATGTAGCGCCCGGCCGCGGCGAAGGAGGAACTGGACTGAATGCCAAACGTATCGCCAAGCACGGTCCCCTGGTTAAGCCACGGTTGATAGCCGTTGCTGCCGGTCACATATCCCACCACATTCTGGTACACGCTGTTGTTGGTGATCGCCCCCAATAGCATGCCGCTGAGCGTCTGAGCACCCTGCGGCCGTATCTGGCCACCCACCAATGTGGTCGATCCATCGGCCGTTTTCGCAGCGGTCCCATCGGCCCAGAGGGAACCGTTGTTCACAAGACTGGCCCCCCCGCCTGCAAATGTCGGAAGGTTATTGGCCAGGTACGCCAACCCCTCGGCCTGCCGGTTTGACAGGCCGGCGGCTTCAAAGCCTTGCGCCAACCCGGCCCGAACACCGGAATCGACGGTGGTCATGGTCAGCACCCCGGGGGTATACGAGCCATTGGGCGTCTTGGTCACTATGGAGTTTTCGAGTCCGCTGACAACCCCGTGGTACGCACCGGACCATAGGGAGGTATTGTTCGCTGACGCCCGCAGGATGCCGCTGGTTGCTCCACCAACCGCCGCGCCGGCCACGGCGCCGGCCAGCGCTCCGTAGAGCTGATTGTTCGTCGCCTCAGTAACGCCGATTGACGTACCGCTTTGTGCCAAACTCAAAGCAGCCTGGGTCAGCCCTGCTGTCATTCCCGCCGACGCCGCCATTGCTGGTGTTATTGGCCCTACATCTGCCGCCGCCGAAACTCCTGCCGCATAGCCCGCCCCATAGGCCCCAGCCAAACCAACCACAACCCCGGCACCGACACCGGCCCACTTGGCGGCATTGTAATCGTAATTGCTCGCCACCAACGTGACCGCCTGTGTGCCTTGGCTGGCTGCTCGCGCAGCTATGGCCGCCATCATCCCGACCGGCCCTCCTACAACGCCACCAACGACCATGGCGCCAATAGTAATTCCGAACTCCAGCGCGATATCCTCCATGCGGCCAACGGGCCGGAGGATCGGATAGTCCACCGGCTGGTCATTGCTCCGAGCACCGCCGTGCACACGCGCGCGGGCCGCGTCATCCAGCGCCCGGCCGTAGGAGTCGCCGCTGACCACCAGGGCCGGGCGGGCGAAGAGCCGCAGAAATTCCCCGGTCGGCAGGGTCTCACGGGTGCCGTCGGATTCGAGGTAGTAAACGCGCGCCTCATCGATGTGTGTGAGCAGGACATAGTGGTCCGCCTGCCCGTCCTGTGTGAGATCCAGCGCAACGATCGCCGGATACCGGAGCAAGACCAGCTCCTCGTTCGTTAACTCGACGGCGTTTAAGGTCAGACCGTAGGCGTGTGCTAGCCGCTGTACCGCGTCCATTGAAATGGTCAGCGGCCCGTGAAAACCGTTCGGGGTTCGGGGTTCGGGGTTCGGGGTCAAGCTGGTTTCAGAGAATTGATCAGGCCGCTGAGCTGACTGCCTATCTTCTGGCAACAACCCAGCAAGAGTTCCTGATTGACCGGGTCGAGATAACCCAGCTTGCCCGCCGTCTTGAGGAGTGTGATGGTCTCGTAGAGCGATCCCCTGGCCATGTACAGGAACTGAATAAACTCCTTGCGATGGTAGCGTCCTCTGCCTTCCGCGATGTTGGCTGGAACGGATACGACTGCCCTCTGCAATTGGCTGACCAGTCCGAACTTCTCCTCCTGTGGAAAGCTTCTCGTCATCCTGTAGACCATTGCGACCAGTTCCATGGCTTCCTGCCATACGGTCAGCCTCTCGAAGTGAAACTCCATCTTCACCTCCTGTTGTCTCTTGAGTTGGAGATGGGAGGCGTTGAACCGGAGGCGGTTGCTCTTGCCCTGAACCCTGAACCCTGAACCCTGAACCTACTTGGAGGTTGCCGCTGAGGTAGTCAATGAGAAACGCCTGGGTGGTCAGCGTCTCGCGGGAAGTAGAAATCCCCACCATGCCCAGCAGCGGTGCCAGCGCGTTGGGCGCGCAGTTGGAACAGAGCGTGTCCGGCGCCCGCAGCCATGATTCGCTCGCCGTAATCTCGGTTTCGTTCAGTCGTGCGAGATCCGGGCTGGGTGGAACGATGTCGAGACCGGCATGTATCGTGACTGGCTCAAGGTTGAAGGTTGAAGGCTCTAGGGAAACGCGTTCAAGGCTCACGCTTTCAAGGCGTTGATCAAACCGCTGTGCTTGCCCAAGACC
>JACQQM010000126.1 GCA_016207025.1 Nitrospirota bacterium
GCGGTTGCTGGGACCGCAGGGCGCCGAGATTCGGGTCGGGTTCGGCCAAGGGCAACGTGAAGCCCTGAACCTGTGCGCCAACAATTACCTCGGCTTGGCGAACCATCCCGACGTGCTGCAAGCAGCAGCGGATGGGCTCCGCCTGCACGGCTACGGCATGGCTTCGGTGCGCTTCATCTGCGGCACGCAGGATCTGCACAAGCGCCTCGAACAGGCGTTGTCCACATTTCTCGGCACCGGCGACACCATCCTGTACAGTTCCTGCTTCGACGCGAATACCGGCCTCTTCGAAACGCTCCTTGATGAGCGCGACGCGGTTATCAGCGATGCGCTCAACCATGCCAGCCTGATCGACGGCATCCGCCTGTGCAAGGCCAAACGGTTCCGCTACGCGCATTCCGACATGGCTGAACTGGAAGCCGCGCTCAAGCAGGCCGCGGATTGCCGGCTGCGGCTCATCGCCACCGACGGCGTGTTCTCGATGGACGGGGATCTGGCCCGGCTGGACTCGATCGTCGACCTGGCGGAGCGCTACGACGCGGCCATCGTGGTGGACGACAGCCACGCGACCGGCGTGCTCGGCAAATCAGGGCGCGGCACGCCGGATCATTGCGGGGTCTCGGACCGGGTGGACCTGGTGACCAGCACGCTGGGGAAAGCGCTGGGCGGCGCGTCCGGCGGGTTCACGTCGGGTCGCGCGGAGATCATCGAGCTCCTGCGCCAGCGGTCGCGCCCCTACCTGTTCTCGAACGCGCTCCCGCCGGTGATCACGGCTGCCGCCCTGCAAGCGCTCAAGCTGGTGGCCCAAGGCGAGGCCCTGCGCGCGACACTACGCGAGAACACGGCGTTTTTCCGGACGCAGTTGGCGACGCTGGGGTTCACAGTGGTGCCCGGCGATCACCCGATCATCCCGATCATGCTGGGCGAGGCCGCGCTGGCCACCCGCATGGCTGACCGCCTGCTGCAGGAAGGCGTCTATGTGGTGGGATTCAGTTACCCGGTCGTCCCCAAGGGGCAGGCCCGGATTCGCGTACAGATGTCAGCCGCCCACACGCGCGAGCAGCTCGAACGAGCCGTGAGAGCGTTTGCGAGTGTCGGGCGCGAGCTCGGCGTGATTCCCTAACCATCGTTCAGCGGGACCGGCTTGGTTGCTCGCCCCCCTGCCGGGCGCGCTCCAACTGCTCCAAACGCTGCCCACGCTCCTCGTCTTTGGGTTCATAGTATCCGGGCGTATAGGTGTAGATCGCGGTCCCGTAGCGACCGACGACCATCGCCAGCAACGCCCCCGCCAGCGAGAGCGCGACCACGATGAGCACCCACTTCCGGTTATGTTTCCAGTTGTACCGGATCCTGGCTATCATACAAGTCTACCGGCCGCCGATCTCCGCCTCCGCCTCACTCGGCGCCTGCGTACCCTTACCGACTCTAATGCAAACGCAATAGAATCTGCTACGTCAAACCAGCAACCCCCTCACCCGAGCCCTCTCCCCATGGCCCGTTGCAACGGGAAGCGCAACGGGCACCCCGGGAGAGGAGACGGTGAGGGGGAAACGCGTAACCAGGCTAATTGCGTTTGCTATAGTCCTTCGCTGCGAATTGTACCTCTGAATTCATGAAAGGCAAGCGCGGAGTCAAAAATGAGGGGCCAACGTCGGTTGCGTGTCCCCGACAGCTCCTCGACACTCCCCCGAATGCTCCGCGGGGCGCGCATGCGGCTGCTGGTGAGCAGCGAACTGCCGCGAGGTCCTGGCAAGCGCGCCGGGTAATGGTCCCAGCGCGCCGTATCTGCGTCGCAGCATGGACCTCCTGCCAGGCCCGTCTGCCGCCGCTTCACTCCCGGATCGCCTTGGCCCGCTTCTGGAGATACGCGTTGCGGACTGCGCCATAGAGATCCACGGTCGCTTCCTCCACGCCCTGGAACGTCTCGAGGTTGAGAGCCCGCTCGTTGACAATCTCCTCGACGCGCGATCCAAGCTGCCCGAACGTTGACGTCTCTCGATTCTTATGCTTGATGAGAGATGGCACGCCGTCAATCTCGACAACGGGGAAGACCAAATAATTGATGGGATCGAGCGCAAGATCCATGAGAAAACCGAAGAAATCCCTGAGCGTCAACGGGGGCAGGAGCGGCAGCACAAGATAAGGACCGGGCTTGACGCCATACACCCCCAGGGTCTGACCGGTGTCCTCGTCAGGCGTTTCCATGCCGAAGAGATTCTTGGCCGGATTGAAGAACCCTCCGACGCCGAGCGTGCTATTGACCAGGAAGCGTCCCACCTCCAGCCCCGCACCCTTGACCTTGCCTTGGAGAATATTGTTGATGAGGCGCGGACCCAAGCGGACATTGTGGAAGAAATTCTTGATCCCGAGCTCCAGCGCGTCGGGCATGACCTTCTCATAGACCTGTGCAACCGGCTTGAGGATGTACTTGTCAACCTTGCGGTTGAATTCGAAGATCGCGGTGTTGAACGGCTCCCACGGGTCATACTCCTCCAGCTCCTCGGGTTCTCCTTCCTCCCTTTTCGCAAAAGGATCATAGTTTTCGTCCTGAGCCTCTTTCCCTTTCTGACCGGCATCCTTGCTCTGGCCTTCTGGGACCGCAGGCTCCTCCGGCGGTGACGAGGCCACGGCCGCGAGGGTGGGTGCGTCGGCGACTGTGATCGATGGTTGGGCTTGATCGTTATTCTCCGCCGCCGGAGACGAGAGGGACTCTGGGGTCGGGGCAAGGGCTGTGGGGGGACTGCCGGGGGCATCACTCTCAGGCAGGAGCACATTTGTCTGGACGTCAGGAAGGGACTCCAAGAAACCGGCGCATCCTCCGCTTGTCACGACTATCACGATGAAAACCGCCCACATCACAGACCCTTTCAACCGTCTATGCACTGCTCCCTCCCTCCTTGCGTTTGCGGTGCATACACTGAACCATGAAGAAGCCCGAATGACCGGGACCTGCGTCCCGGCCATCGGGCGCCGACGCACTTTACCAGAATGCCTACGTAAGTGCCAGCAGTTGATTGTTTACTGACCGGGGTCGTGGACGGGAAATGTTAGGCAAGTGCCTGGGCTGGAGGAAGGAAAGGCGCCCTCTCAGAGACCCAAGAGGGCGCCGCATAGGCCCTTGGGTGGTCCACTACATCCCGAGGTGCTTCTTGAGGATCGGCGAGTCTTTGATCGCTGTTTTCGTGGGTGCCAGTTCGGCCGCTTTCTTAAATTCAGCCGTTGCGTCTTCGTGCTTGCCCATCTTGTCCAGCGTCAGACCAAGATTGAAGTGGGCTTCCGCCAGGTTCGCGTCTGCCTTAATGGCCTTCCGGAAATGGCCCTCAGACACATCCCAGTGGCCCTGCCGGTAATGTCCGACGCCTTCGTCATTGTCCGTCCGACCGGCCGAACCCGCAGGTGACATGATGGCCGTCTCCGCTCCCACTTCCTTCTTCTCTTCGCAGGCGACCACCAGCAAAAGAAACATACAGAACAGCCCAAGTGAGAGAACTACCTGTTTCATGGCACGCCTCCCTGCTCTGGGGTGCTCGACATGGCTCGCACCCCACAATAAGTAAAAATTAAATAAAAATGCCTTCGCGGATCCTGGAAGTCCCGCGAAGGCGTCTCAACTCCCACGACAGTCCCAAACAAAACGGCGCTGATTGAAAGAGGAACGATCTACCCCGGTTCCATCACGAGCCTCTTGTTTGCCATCGAGTGTATGCCTCCACGACGAGCAAAATCAAATGTGTCACCCTCTGATGACTTCCTCCGCAAAGCGCTTCAGCCGTTGGAAATACGGCTGCCCCCCGATGAGGTACAGATTGTTATGGTCCGCGCCGTGCACGAGATAGAACGACTTCGGCTCACGCGCCACGTCGAAGACCTGCTTCCCCAGTTGGAGGGGAACCACTTCGTCCCGGTCGCCATGCACGACGAGAATCGGCACCGAGATATGCTGCAGCCGGTCAGCCAGATCGAACCGAGCGCCAAGCAGCCAATGCAGGGGCAGCCCGAAATAGTGCGCCCGGGCCATCGCCTCGACGGAGGGGAACGGGGATTCGAGAATCAGCCCGGCCACCGGCCGCTGGCTGGCCACCTCACCGGCCACGGCTGCGCCCAGGGAGCGCCCGAAGAGCACAAGGCGTTCTGGCCGAATGCGCCGAGTCTCGGTCAGATAGGCATAGGCGGCCAGCGCGTCTTGATACAGTCCTTCCTCGGATGGCCTGCCCCGACTCCGACCGTAGCCGCGATAGTCAAACAGAAACACGGAGAACCCCAACCGGTAGAGCTCGGCCAGATTGTCCAGCCGGTTGATGATATTGCCCGCGTTCCCGTGACACCAGAGCAGGACGGCCGGGGTGGCCGAAGATTCCGCATACCAGCCAAACAGTCTCGTGCCGTCCGCGGCCTGAAACCATACATCCTCCAGAGGCAGCCCGCTCGCTCGAGCCCAATCCAGGTCAACCCAGGGAGCCGGATGGTAGACGATCAGTTGGTCGAGGATACCGCTCATGGCTCGTCCTCGCAGACGTCAGAAGAACGCCTGCACCGCAAACAACGCGTCGTTGTCGCGATCCCGGTGGTTGAACTCGAACCGGAGCGTCAGGTCTTTGTGGAGCGTGTACCGCTGCCCGAAGAACAGGCGCACATCGTCGGACCGCTCCCCCAGCGGGAACCTCAGATAGGTCGTCGAGAGCAGGATTTTCCAGCGCTCCGTCAGGTCGGCCAGCAGGCCGACGGTCCCACCGCCCCCGACCCGGTGATTGTGCTCGTAGGCGTGGCTGACATTGGACTCGGCCTCGGCGAACGCGAAATACACCTCCCGATTCAGAAACCGGCTCTCCACCGCGGCGCCAATGCCGCCGTTGATGGCGCCGTTGCTGCAGAACCGGCACTCTCCACCGTCACGAAAGTGGCGGACGGTCTGCATGCCGGCGTTGATCTTCCATGACAGTGACTTGAAAAGCGAATCCATCGGCGACAGGGACACGATGTTCGCCAGCGTGAAGCGCTCCAGCCTGGTGTGGTCCCGCTGTTCATAATGGCGGAGGCTTAGGGCCAGCAGTTCGATCTGCGCATCAGGGGTATAACCGATTTCCGGATCAAGCAAGTCATGATAGCCGGCGCGCACCGTCAGCTCCTCAAACAGCTCGCCGTTGCGCCAGCCCGCGCCCAAGCTGGCCCGTGACGTCTTGTGTCCTTGTTCAGGCGCCGCAGCGAATGGCGTAATGCGGAACTCTTCAGGCTGCACCCGCAAACCGCTCCGCGCGGTAAGGACCATCCGGTTGCGTTCCTTGTACGAGGGAGCATTGGCTTCATCCGTCACGCTCCGGTAGCGCAGGTAGTCCGACGTCACGTCCAGCACAAAGGCCTGTCGCTCCGGCAGTAGATGCATGAACTCGTCGGATCGAACAAGCGAAGCATCCTGCGTAATCCGATCCATCCAGCGCTTCTCCGCCTCGGACAGCACCTCGCGCTTCCGGCGAATCTGCGTGCTCCGCGAAGGGCGGTACGCGATGTCCCCGACGAGGCCGGGCTGCTCGGCAATGATCCGCACCGTATCCGTCGGAACGGTCCAGAACAGGAACCGATCGGTGAGATGCCAGCTTGGATCAGCGAACTCCAGTAAAGAGAGGAGATGATACGAGCAGTTCTCCTTGAAGAAGTAA
>JACQQM010000119.1 GCA_016207025.1 Nitrospirota bacterium
ATTCAAAGGAGTCGCTGAGCGCCTTGAGTTCGGCATCGGACGGCCTTGCCGAGGAATGGTTAATGGTTGATGGTTGATGGTCCATGAAGATTACGTCGCTCCCTGGTTCTCAGTCCGGTCCTCATCCTCCATTAGCCATCAGCTCCCGACTTTCTCGACCAGCACCTTGAAGTGCTTCGCATCCGGCTCCAGCGGTTCTTCCGCCAGGATGGTGTGGCCGTCGTTGCGAAGGCTCATCGGCACGTTCTTGATCGGGTCGCCCGCATCCAGCCAGACTTCCAGCCGCTCGCCGGCGTCCATCATCTCCAGCTTCAGCTTGGTCTTGACGTAGTTGAGCGGACACATCACGCCCCGGAGATCGAAGACCGTGGCTCCTGCAGCAGGGGCGGCAGGCTGAGCGGCCTTCGGCGCATCGGGCGCGGCGGCCGGTTTCTCGGCTCCCTCGGTCCTGTCGGCTTCTTTCAGCTTCAGGTCCTTCCCCATCTGTTCCGTCGCGGCCTTGCAGACCTCCACGAACCCGCGCGCGAAGGCGATCTTGGCCTGGGCGAATTCCGGCGCCGTCTGCTTCGGCCCCAGGTCATCGATCTGCGCGCCCAAGCCTCGGTACGAGGCCGGGACGACGCCCTTTTCAGCCAGCCGGCGCTCGAACTCAGAAAGCGTCTCGGCGTCCGTCGCGGGATCAATCCCCTCGGTGACCAACAAAGCCTTGGCGGCCGCCAGCACGGCGCGATAGGACTTGTTGACCGAGACCGAGTACTGATGCTTCTCCGCCAAGAGGCGGGCCTGGTACAGTTCCTGTTCCGCCTCCAGGATGCGGTTGTCAATCATCTCCAGGGCGCCACCCGCGCACTCGCCGGGGCCGAGATCCTCCATCACGAACTCTTCTTCGCCCTCCCAATCATAGTAATAGGTGGGATCTTGCTCAAAGGTCGGCATGATCGTGTAGGGGATCAGTTCGTTCTTGAGCTTGGCCTTCCCGACTCGGTTGATGAAGGCCAGAAGGCTCTCCCCGGCCTGCCGGTCGCGGCGATAGACCTCGAGCAGGTGCGAGATGGCCGCCGGCACGTTCTTGGCCGGAAGCTTCACGGTCATCTGGCCGATCTTGGCTGTCCCGTTCACTTGGCCGCCCAGGTGCAGCTCGTAATGGGGCGCGACGTGCTCCCCCACGCGCTTGCCCACACCGTGCAGGCCGATCGTGGCGATGTGGTGCTGGGCGCAAGAGTTATGGCATCCGCTGATCTTCACGCTGACACCCTTGAGGTCTTCGGGCACCCGACCGGGTGGGAAGATTTCCGCCATCGCGCGCGCCAGGCCCTTGGAGGAAGTGATGCCCAGGCCGCAGGTGTCGGTGCCCGGGCAGGCGATAATATCCTCCACCAGCTCGGCGCCCGGATCGCCCAAGCCGTTCGCGGCCAGCTCCTTGTAAAAGTCTTCCAGACGAGATTCCGGTACCCACCGGACAACCAAGTTCTGGTTGATGGTAGTCCGGAGGTTGCCGTTCGAATAGGCCTCGGCCAGGTCGGCCACCGCATACATCTGCGCGGCGGTGATGTCGCCCATTGGGAGCTTGATCACGGCGGCGGCAAAGCCGGGTTGCTTCTGCGGGACCACATTGGTCCGCTTCCACATCTGATAGGGAGTTTCCGGAGCGGTCTGGCCGTTGCCGTGCGCGCCATTCCCGTCTCCGTTGCCAGCCGTGCCACCGGACGCCGAGCTCTTGGTTGCGGTCGGCATGACGAGCGGGACGGGCTCATCCTGGTGCTGGAGCACCTTGATCGGCCCATGGTCGGGACGGGCGTGCCCCATGCTGGCGTAGGCCTCCTCCCACCGGCGCTTGAACTCCTCGAAGCCCAGTTTTTCGATGACGAACTTCATCCGGGCCTTGTTCCGGTTCTTGCGGTTGCCCAACGTGTCGAAGACTTTGATCACGGCCTCGATCGTAGGAATCAGCTCATTCATCAGGACGAACTCGCGCAGCACCTGGGCGATGCGGGGGGCCGCGCCGAGGCCGCCGCCCACGGACATCCGGAAGCCGATCGTGCCGTCCTCGCGCCGGGCCGCCAGGAGCCCGATATCGTGAATAGGGGTCAGGGCGCAGTCATGCCGGCAGCCGGAGAAGGCGATCTTGAACTTCCGCGGCAAGCTCTGGTTGAGCGGATTCCGCAGCAAGTGCAGCGCAACCGTCTTGGCGTAAGGCGTGACGTCGAACACCTCTCCCTGGCAGATGCCCGCGAGGTGACAGGCGGTGACATTGCGCACCGTGTTGGCGCAGGCCTCGCGGGTCGTTAGTCCCACCTCGGCCAGCCCGCGCATGATCGTGCCCACATCCTTGAGCAGAGCGTAATGGAGCTGGATGTCCTGTCGCGTGGTGACATGACCGACCCCGGTGGTATACCGGTCGGCCAGTTCGGCAATGCGCCGCAATTGATTCGCGGTGAGCCCGCCAAACGGAATCTTGATCCGCACCATCTGCACACCGGGCTGGCGCTGGCCATAGATGCCGTGCTGCAGGCGGAAGGGCTTGAAGAGATCGTTTGAGATCTCCTCCGCGTTCAGACGGTGCACCTCGTGCTCAAACGTCTCGATTTCCTCCAGAATCTCGGGCGGAATCGGCACGGTCTGTATCTCAATCGGCTGCGTTGCCCGTGGCAAGCTCATAATGATTTCTCCGTTGTCGATCGGGTGATTGCCGATTTGCGACCGTCAATTCCTCAATCGAAAATCACTACATCGTCAATTCTTAGATGTGATACATCAACGCGCGTTCCTGCTCGAGCTGTTGATGGCGCTGCACCAAATCCGTGAGCGTGACGGCGCTCAGGACGCCGAGTTCTGCCTGACGCACTCGCTCCCACACGCCGGACAGCAGCGAATCGGGCTTGGTCCGTTCACGACCGCGCCGTCCAGAAGTTCGCCGAGCGGGAGTGAGCGGGCCGTCCAGCGCTTCTACGATCTCGGCCAGGGAAATCTCCCCCGGCAGCTTGCTGAGCAGATACCCGCCGTGCGCGCCGCGCAAGCTCTCCACCAAGCCGGCGTTTTTCATCGCGTGCAGGACCTGCTCAAGAAACCGAAGGGGCATCGCCTGCCGGCGTGCGATCGTTTTGGCCTGCACCGGGGAGGTCCCATTGCGCATGGCTAAATCAAGGGCCGCCATTATCCCGTAGGTGGCTTTCAGCGAGACCTTCATTTTAATTTTTGAGTATTCCGATAGGAAATAAAATATTCACATATATTGTATACGATCTTGAGCAGTCGGATGTCAAGCATTTTTTAAAGCAAGCCCAGCTATAGCCTTGGTAAACGCGCGCTTGGCCTGCTCATGGGTCACGAGGATGCTCCCTATTCGAATGTTCGTCTTGCACTGACATCCAGACGGAGTGAGTCGTGGTCCAGGGCGGTATGCGTGGTCATCGGTTTTTATGTTGCCTGCGATGTGAAGATTCATCCACCACGAAATCGCCAAGTAGAAGCGGACTGAAGAGCGTTGCTGGATGTAGGATATGCTGGTGGGATGGATCGAGCGAAATGAGAGGATCGCCCGCGTCACACCGTACCGCTGACACGCAAAACGCGCGAGGTACTCGGTGGGCAGAGACATCGTACACATCCGAAAAAATCGGCGCGTCGAGCTGCAGGTTGCTCTCCCGCGTCGCGGTACTCCTGCAAAACTTTTCACCAGCATCAAATGATCCCGTTGTAATCCGCGCAGTAGTCAACCTGCCTTGACGCGTGGCATTTTCATTGCACGCTTCCTGTCACATTCAATCAATTTCTTGATTGACATCGTTTCATGCTTGGGGGATAATCCCGCCCTCTTCATTCGCGGTACCGTTCATGGCGATCCGTTCATCCGTTTTTAGCCTTCTCCTGCTCACGGCCGACTCCGATCTACACGCGCAGCTCAAGCAAGACCTCAAAGAGGCCACGATTACGGTGGCGAAAGACCTGGCGTCCGTGCCGCGGGCCGCGGTCAAACGCGGGTTTGACGGCGTACTCTTTGAGACCAAGCGAGGCTCGCTCCAGGAGCTGAACGAGTTGCAACGCACGATTGATCCGGCCCACACGTTTATCCTGGCGGGGTCCCGCACCACGCTCCGCCGCGCTTCCGTGGTTCTCCAAGCGCTTGCGAACGGGCACGGGCGGTTTGCTCATTCCGCCAACGGCGCCTTTAGCTTGGAGGACTATATCGAGTCGAAACTCGGCGACTTCGTGAAAGAGATGAAGAATGGCTCCCCCCGAAACCTCCATCCGATGCTCATCAAGGCTGTCGAACGACCGCTGATTACCCTTGTTCTCAAAGAGACCAACGGGAACCAGATTCAAGCCGCTCACTTACTGGGCATGAACCGTAATACCCTGCGCAAGAAGATCACCGACTTACGGATTCCGCTCACGCGCCAGAGGGCCCGCAGCGCCTGAGCGAGGCACCAGACATTCGGCACGAATGGCTCGGGTCGCCCTCAGCCGTGGGCACACGGCGGGACGGGGCCAAGAGTCACAGGGTCGGGTTATCAACCAGCGGAAGGGGGCACCCAATGACAAAAGAGGAGTTGATCGCGAAGATGGCTTCATCGGCCGGTATTACCAAAGTTGCGGCCGGTAGTGCGTTGGATGCGTTCACCGGCGCGGTCACCGCATCGCTGAAGAAAGGCCAGCGGGTCAGCCTGGTGAACTTCGGTACCTTTTCGGTGTCCAAGCGGAAAGCGCGAACCGGCCGAAACCCGAGAACCGGTGAAGCGCTCCGGATTCCGGCCGCCCGAGTTCCCAAATTTTCCGCCGGGAAGGCCCTCAAGTCTGCGGTGAAGTAGGGATCTCAGCATTCGCGGGTGTTCGCGGGTTGGTGTCAAAGGCAGCGCGATCCGTCGTGCTGCCTTTTTCTTTGATAGCCCTGGATATTCTTGACACTCTGGGCGAGGCTATATTAGCATGGGCGCCGGACGATAGGCGCGTAGCTCAGGGGGAGAGCGCTACCTTGACACGGTAGAGGTCGACGGTTCAAGACCGTCCGCGCCTACCATCCCGCCGAGGGCATCGGACCGCCCAGGATGCGGTTGATGCCTTTTCTTGTTTCTAGGGTCAGGCTGATGGGTTCGCGCCAGATTCACATTACCCTGCCGGATGGAACGCGCCGATCGATGCCGGCCGGGTGCACTGCCGGTGAAGCGCTCAGCGGTCCCGGCAAGTCGCTCAGCCCTGAGATTTTGGCGGCCAAGGTCAATGGTGTGCTGATGGACTTGGCCACGGTGCTGAAGGAGGATGCTTCGCTGGAGCCGGTCACCTTCGAGTCGCCCGAAGGCAAGGACGTGTATCGGCACAGCAGCACCCACATCATGGCCCAGGCCGTGAAAGAACTGTTTCCATCCGCGCAGCTTGCGATCGGGCCGGCCATCGAGGAGGGGTTTTACTACGACTTCGCCTTCGAGCGCCCGTTCACCCCGGGCGATCTCGAGAAGATTGAAGAGCGCGCCCACGAGATCATCAAGGCCGACCGCCCGTTCAGGCGCATGGAGATGCCGCGCCAAGAGGCCATCCGGGTTTTCAAGGAACGGGGCGAGGGATACAAGGTGGACATCCTGGAGCACATTGACGACCCGACGGCGTCGCTCTACAGCCAGGGGGAATTCATTGACCTGTGCCGGGGACCACATGTTCCATCAACCGGACGGATTGCCGCGCTGAAGCTGCTGTCGGGCGCCGGCGCGTACTGGCGAGGCGACGAACGGAACCCGATGCTGCAGCGCATCTACGGGACGTCGTTCCCCACGCAAGCGGCCTTGGATGCCCATCTGGCCAAGCTGGAAGAGATCAAGCGTCGGGACCACCGCAGGCTGGGGAAAGAGCTTGACCTGATCACCATTCAGGACGAAATCGGTCCCGGATTAGTTCTCTGGCACCCTAAAGGGGCGCTCATTCGGCTGTTGATCGAGAATTTTTGGCGGGAGCAGCATCTGCAACAGGGCTATGAGCTGGTCTACTCGCCGCATGTCGCACGGCTTGATCTCTGGAGAACCAGCGGCCACGTGGACTATTACCGGGAGAACATGTTCGTGCCGATGAAGGTCGAGGCGAGCGAGTACCAGCTCAAGCCCATGAACTGCCCCTTCCACATCATGATTTATAAGTCCCATCTCCGCAGCTACCGGGACCTCCCCATCCGGTACGGGGAACTGGGCACCGTGTACCGTTACGAGCGCACCGGGGTGCTGCATGGCTTGCTGCGGGTGCGCGGGTTCACGCAGGATGACGCCCATTTGTTCTGCCGGCCCGACCAGATCGAGACCGAGGTCGGCCGCGTACTGGATTTCACCTTCTTCGTGCTACGGACCTTCGGCTTTTCGGAGTTCGAGGTGTACCTGTCCACGCGGCCGGAAAAGGCGGTGGGGGCCCCTGAAAAATGGGAACAGGCCACGGCGGCGCTCGAAGCGGCGCTGAAGAGCCGCGGGGTGGCATACCGGATTGATCCAGGCGAAGGCGTGTTTTACGGTCCCAAGATCGACATCAAAATCAAGGACGTCCTGGGACGAGCCTGGCAGTGTTCGACCGTACAGATTGACTTCAACAACCCCGAGCGCTTTGAGCTGGCCTATACGGGTGAGGACGGCAAGGCGCACCAGCCGATCATGATTCACCGCGCGCTCATGGGATCCATCGAGCGCTTTTTCGGCATCCTGCTGGAGCATTACGCCGGCGCCTTCCCCACCTGGCTGGCTCCGGTCCAAGCCAAGGTTCTCTGCATCACCGACAGGCAGCGCGCGTATGCGGAGTCGGTGGTCGGGCAGCTCAAAGCGGTGGGGTACCGCGCGGAAGCGGACCTGCGGAACGAGAAAGTGGGGTTTAAGATTCGAGAGGCGGAGAAGGCCAAGATTCCTTATATGTTGGTGGTTGGCGACCGCGAGATGCAGGCCGGTACGGTATCGGTCCGCGGACGGAGCGGCGCCGACCTGGGCAGCATGCCGGTGGTGGCGGCCATTGACCTGATTCGAGCCGACGTCGCGCAGGCCATGCCAGGGCGGTAATCCTTTCACAAGAGGTGCAGTATCGTTCCCAAGTTGCGAGTCAATCGGGAAATCCGGGTTCGGGAAGTTCGAGTCATAGGTCCGGAGGGCGAGCAATTAGGTATCTTGCTCACGCCGGACGCGTTCAAGAAAGCGCAGGACCTGGGGTATGATCTGGTGGAAGTGGCGCCGACCTCGCAGCCGCCCGTCTGCCGGATCATGGATTATGGGAAATATAAGTACGAACTGCAAAAGAAGGAGCACCAGAGCCGGCGGCATCAAAAGTCCACGACGGTCAAGGAAATCAAGCTGCGGCCGCGCACGGACAAGCATGACCTCGAGATCAAGATCCGGCAAATCAAAAATTTCCTGGAGGAAGGCAACAAGACGAAGGTCACGGTCACGTTCCGTGGTCGAGAGATGGCCTATCAGGAAATGGGACGGGCGATGATGAACTCCGTGGTGGAGCAGCTCGCCGAGGCCGGCACCATTGAGTATGCGCCGCGGATGGAAGGCCGAAGCTTGATCATGGTGGTCGCACCGAAGAGCTGACGCGAACGAAGTCAACGAGGCAGGAGGAGTATGATGGCAGGGCCCAAACTGAAGTCCCACAAGGGTGTGAGCAAGCGATTTGAGCGCACGGGTACCGGCAAATTAAGGCGGCGCAAGGCTGGCCGACGGCATATTTTGACCAGCAAGGCCCGTGACCGGAAGCGGCGCCTGAAGGGGGCGGTGGTCGTGGATCCGACCATGAGACTGTCGGTGAGCCGGCTGATGCCATATGGTTCCTAGAAACGAGGCGGAATGGGTTTGTTTGGTTTATCTGGTTTGTCTCGTTAACAACGATGAGCTTTCGAACCAAATAAACCAGACAAACCAGACAAACTAGACAAACCAGACAAACCGAAGACGGAGTAGGAAAATGCCACGGGTGAAAGGCGGTCCCAAGACCAGGCAGCGAAGGAAGAAGCGGCTGAAGTTAGCGAAAGGCCAGTACGGCGCGAAAAGCCGGCTGTTCCGGAGCGCCACCGAGTCGGTGGATAAAGGCCAGACCTATGCGTACGTGGGGCGGAGAAAGCGGAAGCGCAGTTTCCGGAGTCTGTGGGTGGCCCGGATCAACGCGGCGGTCCGCCTGCACGGGCTGACGTACAGCCGGTTCATCAATGCGCTGAAGAAGGCCAATATCCTCTTGGATCGCAAGGTGCTCTCGGATATGGCCATCAAGGACCCGGCGGGATTCGACAAGCTGGCCGCGCTGGCCAAGCAGCAGTTCGCCCCTGCCTGAGCCGACGGAATGGTAAATGGCTGATGGTTTATGGTCGATGAGGAGCAACGGGGCGCGGCTCATTCCCCCATCAACCATCAGCCATTAGCCGTCAACCATTTCCTTCGTCCGTTCCACCAGCGCATCCACCTCCAGCTCGAAGACCACGCTCGGCATACCTATCTGCCAGTGCTCCAGCACCTCCGGGTGCAGTTCCCCAATGAGCCCGATGGGACGACCGTTGGACACGATCCGACCGGCCCGGCCGTCGAGGAACGACGGGTGGCTGATCGGCTCCAAGGTGTAGGGGCGGTCCAGATAAAACAGAAGGAGATCCAAGTAAGAATGGGTCTCAGAAAAATTGGCGTGCGCATGGGCGATCAGGGTGCCCAGGACGGTCACGCTGCGAGCCCCGAGCTCGTCCGCGGCGTCCGGGACGGCCACCTCGCCGACCTCGAAGAGCCGATGCGGATAGAACGCCCGGGTGGAGGCCGCTTCCACGCGCAGCAGCGACGGCGTGATCCATTGCCGCAGGCAGGCGTAGGTCAACGACATGGGGTTATCCACTTCCACGGTCCGGTCCCACTCGCTGCCAGCGAGGCGCATGCGCTCGACCAGTTCAAGCCGGGACGCTAAGATGTTGGAGAGAATCTCCTGGAAGCCGAGGCCGACCATGAGGTCGCGAATCCTGTCGGAGACCTGCTCCAACCGCGACAGACCTCCCACCGTGAACTGGGACGGCATGACCGGCGTGAACGCGCCATAGCCCCGGCTGATTGCCACGTCTTCCACGACGTCCACCGCGTGCATCAAATCATTCCGGTACGGTGGGAGCTTCACCGAGACCGAGCCCTTGTCTCGGGAGACGCTGGCCTCGTAGCCGTAGGCCAGCAGGGCCTGGCGAATCTCGTCAGGCGCGATCGGCTGGCCGAGCGCGGCTTCGATCGTCTTGATCGGAACGGGTCGGGGTTTGGCGAGGTCGAACGGCGTCCGCACCGTCTTCCCGAACGCGGTCGCGGCAGGATACGCCACCTCCACCGCCTCGATCGTAGCCCCGCGATCCGCGAGATTGACGGCCAGGATGTTGAGCGTCAGCAGCACCATGGTGAGATCGGTGCCGGTGACTTCCACGAACAGCTCCCGGTCGCCGACCCGGACTTCCCCGATTTCCCGGCTGTTGATGATCGGCGGGAGCGAGAGGATCTGCCCCTCGTCGTCCCTCAGCAGCGGGACCATATCATGCCCGGCGATGATCGGTCCGTACTCCAGCCCTTTGGGGTGCACGGACAGGATCTCGCGCAGTGACATTTTCTCTTCGAATCCGAGTGGCGTGAAGCGGGCCTCGTCCGGCTTCACGAGCGCGTAGGCGACCGGAAACACGATCGCCGGGAGGCGGTAGAACCCGATCGAGATGGTCCGGCGCTTCCGTCCGAAGATGTCGGCCAACTTCTCCTGGATCTGAATGAGCTGCGCCAATCCGCTCTCGGTCACCGGATAGCCGACGGCGGTGCAGGCGGCCACGTACGGCCGTACGCGCTCTAGGCCCGACCCGACAGTGAGGCGGCGCTTCGGACGCGGTGTGGATTTGAAGAACGGGTAGGGGCGGGCGGTGCCTTCCAGCTTGATCCGGATTTGACGCGCGATGCCCTCGCAGGACCAGAGGTCGGGCCGGTTGCTGTCATGCAATTCGACCCGCATCTCGCCGGTCTCACTGTCCAGGTCCTTCAACTCGCCCTTGACCAGCGGGAACCAGGCTTCGATTCTCTCGGCGGTGAGCGGCTCAGCGGTTCCGCCCCGACCGAGGAGCTGCGCGAGGTCGTTGACGTTAATCGAGATGGTTGGCATAGCTTACAAGGTACAATGATGAAGTATGAACGATGAATGCTGAACGGCACAGATCCGGTCCCGGCAATTCATCATTCAGCGTTCCGCGTTCATCGTTCGCAACTAGAAATGGGCGCGCGTCGTTCGGATCATTTCCAGATTGGAGGTAAAGAGGTCGCGGATGTCATGAATCCCCAGCGCTACCATCGCCATGCGGTCCAAGCCGAGCCCCCAGGCGATCACTGGCACGTCCACCCCGAGCGGCAGCGTGACCTCCGGCCGAAACAGACCTGCGCCCCCCAACTCGATCCAACCCAGGCGCGGATGGCGGACGTGCAACTCAACGGACGGTTCGGTGAACGGAAAATACGCGGGTAAAAACCGGCTCTCCTTGGCCTGGGCCATTTCTCGCGCGAACAGGTCCAGCAGGCCGAGCAGCGTCCGGAACGTGATGTCGTGCCCCAGCACGATTCCCTCCACCTGAAAGAAGTCGGTGGCATGGGTGGCGTCCACCTGGTCGTAGCGGAAACACCGCGCGATCGAAAAATACTTGCCGGGCACCATCGGTCCGGCGGCCATGGTGCGGGCCGAGACCGCCGTGCCCTGGCTCCTCAGCACCAACCGGCGCGCGCGCTTACGGTCATAGTCGTAGCCCCATCCGGTGGAGCCGGTGTCTCCGCCATTCTGGTGAGCCGCCGCCACACGGGTCAGAAAGGGCTCGGCAATGCTCCGCGCGTGGGCCGGGTCCTTCACGAAATACACGTCGTGAATGGCCCGGGCCGGATGGAACTGGGGCATGTACAGGGCGTCCATGTTCCAGAACTCGGTCTCGATCAGCGAGCCCCGCATTTCCTGAAACCCCATGCTGACCAGCTTGTTCTTCACGAGGTCCAGAAATTCGCGATAGGGATGGCGCTTGCCGGCCGCGAGACGCGGTGGCCGCAGGCTGATCGTGTATTTCCGGAACCGCGCGGTACGCCACGCTCCGTCCTTCAAAAGCTCCGGCGAGAGCTGGGAGACGTCCTCGGCGTGGCTTTGTTGCGCGAGGGCCCGCGCGGCCTCCTCACCTTGCGGGGTCAGGGCGTACCACCGTTCGACGCGGTCATCAATGCGAAACGGTTCGTTGGCGTTCCCTCGCTTGACGGCGTGCTGCATGATCACGCGGCGCATGGATTCTGAGAAAGTTGGGAGTTCCTTGGGGGCCACGCGCAACAGCCCGAAGAGCGTGCGGAGCGCTTCCGCGGTCTGGCTCGGGGCGCCGGTGGCTTCCACGTAGCCCCCTGGCACGATCCGGATCGCGCCCTCCTTTTTGAGGCACCCGACGGCGCCGCTCATCTCCGTCGGCTCAAGACCTTCGCGGGACTGGATATCCTGAATCGTGAGGCGCTTACCGGTCTGCCCGGCGCCCCGGATGGCCGAAAGCACCCGCTCCACCGGGGAATATTTTTCGAAGTAGCGTTCGCCGATTTTGGTGAGGGAAACGACAGGGGTGACTTTCTCGGCGTCCACCCGGATCAGGGACTTGGCCAGCAGCCACTCCACCGCCATGCTGAGCTGCGAGAGTTCGAGTCCGGCGGTCTGCGCGATCTGGTCTTCTCGGAGCCCGGCAGGAGGCCGCTGCTGGCTGAGCGCGGTCAAGACCTTGATCTCAAGCGGGTGCAGGCTGCTGATGAGGGAAGAGGGATCCACCGTGCTTCACGCTTACCGGTGGCCGGCTGCAGCACCGGCGCTCCGGATCCCTTTGCGCGCAGCCTGGGCGGCCTGCCGCATCGCTTTGATCGTGGCGCCGTAATCGGCGCTGGAGAAGATGGCCGATCCGGAGACTAAGATGTCCGCGCCCGCCCGGGTGATTTGGGCCGCGTTCTCCACCTTGACCCCGCCGTCCACCTCCAGGGCTGCACGGCTGCGGGTCCGGTCGATCATCTGTCGGGCGCGAGAGATTTTATCGAGCGTGGAGGCGATGAAATGCTGGCCGCCGAACCCCGGGTTGACGGACATGACCAGCAGCAGATCCACGTCCCTGATGATGCCCTCGATGGCGCTGAGCGGCGTAGCGGGATTGAGGGTCACGCCTGCTTTGACGTCCCGTTCTTTGATGGACTGGATCGTGCGATGCAGGTGCGGGCAGGTTTCCACATGGACCGTCAAGTAGTCGGCCCCGGCGTTCGCGAACTCCGGGATGAATGCGTCCGGATTGGTCATCATCAGGTGCACGTCAAGGGGGAGTTTCGTCACCTTGCGGAGGGCCTCCACGATCGGCGGCCCCACGGTGAGGTTCGGGACGAAATGACCGTCCATCACGTCAATGTGGAGCAGATCGGCCCCGCCCTTCTCCACGCGGGACACCTCGTCTGAAAGACGGGCAAAATCCGCGGAGAGGATGGACGGCGCAATGCGCACGCTTGGACGAGTCATGAACGGTCGGCCTCTCGCACCTGAGTCGTTACCGATGCAATCTGAGCGTGTTGTCTGTGAGCACGGTCGAGTCCGTACTATAGACGAACAGGTTTGAGCCCGCAAGTGGAGCGACAGCCGTCGTACCACGTAGCGTGGCGGATTCGTCACGCAGGGCGGCCTAACACCAATCCTGGTGAGAGAGGATGTCCGGCCAGGTACTGGGCGACGGTCATCCGGCGGCTGTTCGCCGGTTGCAGTTCTGTGATGGCCAGCAGGCCGCCGCCGGTGGCGACCAGAAGCGCGTCCCGCGTTACTTCGATGATGGTTCCCGGGACGGCCATCCCGGCCGGCCGATCGGTCGCCGACGCATGCCAGATCGTCCAACGTTCCTGGCCCGCATACGTGTAAGCTCCCGGCCAGGGAGACATCCCGCGGATCCTGTTGACGATCCCGACCGCGTCGAGCTTCCAGTCGATCAGTCCGTTTTCTTTTGTGAGCAGGGGCGCCATGGTGGCCTGGGTATGATCCTGGGGGCGAGGGATCACGGTGCCGTCCTTCAGCCGATGGATCGTTTCAACCAGGAGCCTTCCTCCTATCTCGGCCAGTCTGGCAGATAATTCACCGGCGGTCTCATCCGGCTTGATCGAGACTCGTTCCTGCAGGAGGATGGCTCCGGTGTCCATACCTTCGTCCATCAGCATGGTGGTGATGCCGGTTTCCTGTTCGCCGTTGATGATGGCCCATTGGATCGGCCCCGCGCCGCGGTATTTCGGCAGCAGGGACGCATGCACATTGACGCAGCCTTGCGGAGGCATCTGCAGAATAACCGGCGGCAAGATACGACCGAACGCGGCCACCGTAATTAGATCCGGCTGCCAGGACCGAAGCGCTTCCAGGAAGGCCGGGTCCTTCATCTTGACCGGCTGCATGAGGGGCAGGCTTTCTCGCTGGCAGACCAGTTTGACGGGCGGCGCCGCTAGCGCGCCGCCCCGGCCTTTAGGCCGGTCCGGCTGCGTGACGACGCCCACGACCGTGTCGTCGGACCGCAACAACGCGACCAGCGACGGAACCGCAAACTCGGGTGTGCCCATGAAGACTATGCGCATGGCCGAGCTTTAACACGCGGATAGATCGAAATCAACGTCCCTTGCGCCTTTCGAAACAGATGTAACAGACGCAACGACGCAAAAGACGCTATGGACGCTGCACGCCTACGACCTTGACTCGCCGCCCTGGCCTTGTGTTACTATCCGCCTGCGGGGTGGAGCAGTCTGGTAGCTCGTTGGGCTCGATTCCGCAGGATCGGCACAAGACGCTTGGGAGCTGATCCTGCAATGGGCTGCGCAGAAGGAAACTCCTGCGCGATCACCTGTCAAAGTCGGGGAAGCCGTTGGCGGGGTAACCCCGAGCCAAGCTCTGCGGGTCGTGAGGCCGGTGGAGAAGGTGTAGAGACTTGACGGCAGGCACCCTAACGGCGGTAATACCGGACCGAGGGTGAAGAGAAAGTCCAGACCACGAACTGGCTCATCCGGGCAGCGAAAGCTGTCGTGGGACGCATAACCCAAAGGTCGAAGGTTCAAATCCTTCCCCCGCAACCAATTTGAAAACACAAAGGGGGTAGCCAGCGATCCGGCTACCCCCTTTGTGTTTCGAATCCCTGACGGCTCCCCGCCATTTTCACTCCTCGGTATCACATCTTCCTGCCGTTCCATTTCGTATAGCTTGTAACTCTGTTCCCAGACACCTTTCATCGGCTCCCCAACGGCATGCGCCAAGAGCTGCTCGTCGGAGCCGGCTGACACAGCCATCAGGAAGGGGGGACCGTGGCTGCAATGGAAAAGAACCTCAAAGGAGATGGTAGGCCTGGAAGGCCTCCCGTAACCGTTGAATGTCGGGGATCGTGACGTGGCGATTCGACTGCAGGATGAGGCGACTCTTCAGCAGCCGGACCACCACGCGGCTGGTCGTCTCCGGTGTCGTTGCGGCAAGTTGGGCGAGAACCGATCGCTCCAAGGGCAGCGGGAGGGGGACCCTCCCAGCGTCCTTCGGCCTGAGGATTTGGGCTAGCTGCAGGAGGGCATACACCACCCGCCCTGTGGCATCCAGAGAGAGCAGGCTGCGGCACCGCTTCTCAAGGCTCCGCATCTGGGTGATCACCTGGCCGAGGAGTTTCCTCATGAAAGAGGCGTCGTTCTCCAGGTGTTTGCTGAGAATGTCCGGTCTGACAAAGCCGATGATCGTATCGGTCAGAGCGCGGGCCGACAGTGAATAGGTCGGGTTCTCAAGAAGAACATCGGTTGCGTCAGCAATGCCTCCCGTGCCGAGGAGATGGACGACGGACTCCGATCCGCCCTCATTGAAATACGTCGCCATTATCAGCCCGCTACAGACAATGTGCGCCCCCGTATTGGGGGCTCCTTCATCAAGGATGTGCCGCCCCGCACGATACGGCGTCCAGACGATAGGGAGGGGGGATTCAACGCGCTCCACGGAGCCAAGGTGAGCAAAGGCACATGACTCCTTCTGTGGGCACTCGCGGCAGAGGATGCCTTGTGCTCGACGGGGGATCGGCTGGTTGGACCTCCTGCGTTGTTGCAACTTCATCGACCCGCTGGCCTCGTGACAGGCATGACAGGTGTTTCCCTTCGGCAGAACGCTCGGTCTGATAACGGGGCGCAAGAAGCATAGCGACACTCCTGCGATCTTCACATGATCCAGGTTCAGAAATTCCGTAACCGGGATCACGAATTGGTCATTGATCTGTCATATAAATACTACCAATTCCGTGCTCAGATTGCCACCAGCGCGGCAACGAGGGCATCCCGAAAGTCATTCTGCTGGACCTGAAACTGCCTAAGGTCGATGGGCTCGAAGTGCTGCGACGCATCAAAGCGGTCCCGTGCACCCGGATAGTCCCTGTGGTGGTGCTCACCTCGTCGCGTGAGGAGCAGGACATCGTGAAGAGTTACCATCTGGGTGTCAGCAGTTATATCGTCAAACCGGTGAACTTTGAGCAGTTCACCGATGCCGTGCGGCAGCTCGGGCTCTATTGGCTGCTGCTGAATCAGCCGCCGAAAGGGAGTACCTGATGCCCACCCCGCTCCGCGTGCTGATTCTCGAAGACCTGCCGGCCGTCGCCGAACTGCTCGTGGCCGAATTGCGCCGGGCCGGATTTGTCCCGGACTGGCAGCGAGTGGCAACTGAGTCTGAGTATCTCGCCTCCCTGCAGTCCCCGTTCGACCTCATTCTGGCCGAATACCGGCTCCCGGGGTGGAACGCGATCCAGGCGTTGCGTCATGTGCGGGAGCGAGGGATGGATATTCCGGTGATCATCGTCACCGCCACCCTCAGCGTTGAAGAGGCGGTCGAGTGCATGAAACGAGGTGCCACCGATTACTTGCTCAAGGACCGTCTGGCCCACTTGGGGCCGGCCGTGGCGCACGCGCTGGAGGACCAAGAACTCCGCGTCCGGCTCAAGCGAGCGGAGCTGCACAAGGTCGTGGAGCGCGCCATGGCTTGGGCTGTAGCAGAGGCCACCACGCTTGACGAGGCGGGCCAAAAGCTCCTGCAAGTTCTCTGCGAAAGCCTGTTTTGGGAATGGTCCGCCCTCTGGCGCGTGGACACGCACGCCAACGTGCTCCGGTGTCTGGCCATCTGGCATGATCCGTTGGTCCAGTGCCCGGAGTTTGAGGCGATCACCCGCCAGTTCACCTTTGCCCCTGGCGTCGGGCTGCCCGGACGCGTCTGGGCCAGCGGCGGGCCAGCCTCCATTCCGGACGTCGTGCAGGACACGAACTTCCCCCGGGCACCATTCGCGGCCAAAGATGGTCTCCACGGGGCTTTCGCCTTCCCGATCCTGTTGGGAGGCCAGATCCTCGGCGTCATGGAGTTTTTTTCCCGCGAGATCCGGCAACCCAATGACAGCATGCGTGCGCTGATCCCCTGTATCAGCAACCGGATCGGCGATCACCTCGAACGCAAGCGGGCGGAGGAGAAGTTCCGGAAGCTGTTTGAGCTCGCACCGGACGCCTTGGTGATCGCCAACCAGTACGGGAAGATCATCATGGCCAACACGCAGACGGAACAGTTGTTCGGCTATGCCTGCGAGGAGTTGGTCGGTCAGCCCGTCGAGGTGTTAGTGCCCGAGCGTTTCCGTAGCAAACATGCTCACCATCGTACGAGTTTCTTCGCGAATCCGCACGTGCGGCCGATGGGTAGCGGCCTTGAACTCTGCGCTCGGCGCAAGGACGGCGGTGAGGTTCCTGTCGAGATCAGTCTTAGCCCTCTCGAGACCGAGGACGGGCTCTTCGTCACGGCCGCCATCCGCGATATCTCCGAGCGCAGGCGAACGGAAGAGGCGCTGCGAGTCAAGACCGAACAGCTCCAGACGGTCAGCGAGAGCATGCTCGCGTTCCTCGAGAGTGGGAATTGGAAGGAGGCGAGTGCCCGTCTTCTTCGGTCCGCGTTGGACCAGACCGCCAGTGAATACGGCTTCATCGGGGTCGTGACGGAGGAGCGTGTGCTACGCATACTTGCCCATGAGGGTATTGTCTGGGACACCAGCGTGAATCAAGAATTCTATGAGCAGGCTCTAAACAGGTACCGGGATGTCGGGTATTTGGAATTCACCAATTTAGAGAATCTGTTTGGGAAAGTGATCACGAGCGGCGAGCCGGTCCTTTCGAACGACCCGTCCACCGATCCCCGTTCCGGCGGCCTTCCACCGGGGCATCCGCCGCTCCGACACTTTTTGGGCATCCCCATCCGAAAGGGATCCGCGGTGGTCGGAATGATCGGCGTGGCGAATCGGGCGGGTGGCTACACGAGGGCGGAGCAGGCCAAGATCGAGATTCTCACGGGGGCCGCCGGCATCCTCTATGATAGCTACCGGCGGCAGCAACACGAAAGAGAATTAGAGGCCCAGTTTCTCCAGGCCCAGAAGATGGAAGCAGTCGGACACCTCGCCGGGGGCATCGCCCATGACTTCAACAATCTCTTAACCGTCATCATGGGCTACAGCGGGATGCTGCTGCAGGCTCTTCCGCCCGGCGACCCCCAGCGCGTGCACGTTGAACTGATTAAGAAGGCCGGTGAGCGGACCGCCGGCTTGGCCCGCCAGCTTTTGGCCTTCAGCCGCAAACAGGTGTTGCAGCCCAGGATCCTGGACGTCAATGAGGTTGTGAGCAGCATGAGCCCGATGCTCCAGCGTCTGATCCGCGAGGACATTGCACTACGTACCGTGCCGGGGATGGGGCTGGGCCGGGTGAAAGCCGATCCTGGACAACTGGAGCAGGTCATCATGAACCTGGTCCTCAACGCCCGCGACGCGATGCCGCGCGGCGGCCGCCTCACCATCGAGACCTCGAATGTGGAGCTGGACGCGGCCTATGCTCGCCGACATGTCTCGGTCACCCCCGGGCCCTACGTGATGCTGGCGGTGAGCGATACGGGCGTCGGCATGGATGCCGAGACCGAGGCCCGCATCTTCGAGCCGTTTTTCACGACCAAGGAACAAGGGAAGGGCACCGGGCTGGGTCTGTCCACGGTTTACGGCATTGTCAAGCAAAGCGGTGGATCTGTGTGGGTCTATAGCGAGCCAGGGGAAGGCACCACGTTTAAGATCTACCTGCCGCGGGTCACGGAGGAACCGGAGGGCGACGTGCCGGTCCAAGAACCGGCGGAGCTCCCTCGTGGTGCGGAAACCATTCTGCTGATCGAAGACGAGGCGATGGTCCGAGAACTGGCCTCCACGGTCCTGGAAGCGGCCGGGTACGAGGTGTTGCAGGCTGAGAACGGCAGTGAGGCTTTGCGGGTCTGCCAGGAGCACGCGGGCCCGATCCATCTGATGGTGACCGATGTGGTGATGCCGGAGATGAGCGGGCGCGAGGCGGCCGATCGCCTGGCGTCCCTGCAGCCGGGCATGAAAGTGCTCTTCCTCTCGGGCTATACGGACAATGCCATCGTCCACCACGGAATATTGGATCCGGACACGGCCTTTCTGCAGAAGCCCTTTACGCCGGACGCGCTGACGCGCAAGGTGCGCCAGGTGCTGGATGCACCACGGCGCGACACCAAACGGACAGGAGGCTGACCATGGCGACGATTCTGGTGGTGGACGACGAGCGGATGATCTGTGAACTCCTGGGGGCTGTGTTAGGTGCCCACGGGCACCAGGTGCTGACGGCGGAAGACGGCGTAGAGGCCGTCACGCTGTTTCGGCAGCACCGGCCCCGGCTCACGCTATTAGACCTCCGTCTGCCGAAGATGGACGGGATCGCAGTGCTCAAACAGATCCGGATGGTCGATCCCCAGGCGCCCGTCATGATCCTGACCGGGGCTGGAACGGACGCGTTGGAGAAGCAGGCCCGGGCGCTGGGTGTCACCGACTTCCTGACGAAGGGGCTGTCGATGGAGGCGCTGGTGGAGGCGGTGAATCGGGCCATGCCGCAGCCGGGCCGAGCCGAGGCCGCCGCACGTCCTTCCCAAGATGTGTCTCAAGACACGTCGGCCAGCCATCGGGCAGGGAACTCGATTCTGGTGGTGGATGACGAGCCGATGATCTGTGACCTGCTGGCTCAATTCTTGACGCTCCGGGGCTTTCAGGTGCGCACCGCCCGGGATGGGCTGGAGGCTCTTGAAGAAGTGAAGCGGGAAGAACCCCGAATGATCATTCTGGATATGTACATGCCAAGCATGTCCGGGATCGAGGCGCTGCGCCGGCTTAAGGCCATGAAGTACTCGGGGAGGGTCATCACCCTCACCGCCAGCCAGGACGACAAGCTGCTGCAGCAGGCGAAGGAGGAAGGGGTGTTAGATATCCTGGCCAAGCCGGTGGATCTCATGAAGCTGGCCCTGAAGATCCAGGTCGGCCTGACCCTCTCGTGACACTCGCATTGGTCCATTCCGGACAGAAGAATTCTGAGAGGTGAGGATGCGGATCCGCGTCAGGGGAGCGTAAGGGCTTGCTGGGCGAGGAGCGCCTCGTGCGTGTCAGGAAACTGGACCAGAACCTGTACGAGCCGCATAAGCGACGCACGGTTCTGCCTTCAGCGCTGATACAGCGGATGCACAAAACTTATTGATTTCTCATTTCCTAGCATGTATGGATTCGCCTACAGCGCAGTAAACAAAACGAACATCTTGCCAAGCACACCGCATGACGCGACGCCAAGTCTTTGCCATCTGCTTCTTTGCCGTGTTTCTGGTGCTGCTGTACCAGATTGCGGTGATTTTCAGTCCATTTCTTCTTCCCGCGATCTGGGCGCTGATCCTGGCCCATCTGACCTTTCCCCTCCATGTTCGACTGACCGCGCTCTTCCGTGACCGCACGACGATCTCGGCCGCGCTGCTGACCGTGGGGATCATGGCACTGGGGGTCGTCCCGATGGTCGTGCTCGGCTCGTTGCTCATTCGGGAAGTGGGAACCGTCCATGTCGCCATCACGACCTGGGTCCAGTCGGGCGGCGTGAACCGACTGCCGGAAGTGATGGCGAAGCTTCCGTTTGGGAGTGAGGGCATTCAGGAGCTGATCGGCAAATTCGTGGTGACCCACGGGAACATCGAAGACTTTCTCCTGCGGAGCGCCATGACGCTCCGCGGATTTCTGCTTGATGAACTGGCGGGGCTGGCCAAGAACGCCTTCCTGCTGGGGTGGAATTTTCTGGTGATGGGGATCACGCTGTTCTTTTTTTTCAAGGACGGCCAACGGCTCTTCGAGAGCCTGTACCGGATCATTCCGCTGGAGCAGTCGCACAAGCAGACGATCTTCTCGCGTCTGGATCAGACCATGCGAGCGGTGGTGAAGGGCATGATCATCACTGCGATCGTCCAGGGATTGGTGGCGGGAGCGGCATACGTGCTCCTGGATGTGCCCGTTCCGGTCTTCCTCATGGCCCTGACGATCCTCATGGCCCCGCTGCCTTTTGGGGGAACCGCCCTGGTCTGGGGGCCGGTCGTGGTGTACCTCTACTGGATCGGACCGGCCTGGAAGGCGCTGGCGATGCTGCTGTGGGGGGCCGGCATCGTCATGGTGGATAGCGTGCTCAAGCCCATCCTCATCGGCCAGGGGACTCAGCTCCCTGTGCTGTTCTTGTTTTTCAGCATCCTCGGCGGGCTTGCGGCCTACGGGATGATCGGGCTCTTTCTGGGGCCGATTCTCCTGAGCCTCCTCCTGACGGCCATCCAAATCTACCGCGAAGAGTACCAGCACCAGGACGAACCGGCTCTTCCCTCCGCGTGAATGCTGCGCCTGTGGCTGTGTGGCGGCGGTGGTGCATCGCCGCGCAGGGCGCCCGGCCTGCATGCGAGACGACGCTTACTTCAGCTTCAGGTGGGCTTTGAGGATGCCGGAATTCTGGATCTCGGGATTATTCTTGCCAAGATCGTAGGCCGTTTTGAAGTGCTCCGTCGCGCCCTTGTGATCCCCGGACTTGTCCAGTGTCAGCGCCAGGTTGTAATGCGTTTCCGCCGACCGCGGATCGGCCTTGGCCGCCTCCATGAAGTGCTTCTTGGCGACATCCCAGTGACCTTGGTTGTAATGCTCGATGCCTTTGGCGTTGTGCGCTTCCGCCTTGGACCCGGCAGCCGTCTTCAGCGCCGGCGCGGCTGTGCCCATATCGGCTCCCGCTTGGCCTCCGATGAACATCAAGCAAATCGCCAGTGTCGCTGCCCCTAAGAGCCTGTGCATGATCGCCTCCCTCGGTTGAAATGGTTCCCTGCCCTTGCCGTCCATCGCCGGAGTTGCATGATCGTTTCATGACCGACCGATCGGGGTCGTCGGGTCGGTTTGCGTCCGGCTTCCCTGTCATCATTTACGGAGCTTCGTAAGGCTTGGATGTCCATGCCGACAAAATGTTCTGACGCATGGAGCCACAGAGAGTTGAACGCGGGTCGTCCGCACGGTAGAGTAGCGGGTCGCGTAAGGCCTGCGCGATCGCGATGGGGAGGGCGAGTGATGCGCTACCGACGGCTCGGAAGGACAGGGTTCCAGGTTTCCGAGATCGGCTTCGGGGCATGGGGCATCGGAGGCAGTTTCTGGATCGGGGCGCAAGACGCGGAATCCCTGGCGGCGTTGCACGCGGCCATTGACGCCGGCGTGAACTTCATCGACACCGCGCTGGTCTATGGAGACGGGCATAGCGAAACGCTGGTGGGACAGGTGGTCCGGGCCCGCTCAGAACGGATCTACGTCGCGAGCAAGGTGCCGCCGCTGAACGGGCATTGGCCGGCTTTGCCGGACGACCGCGTCCCAGACGCGTTTCCCCCCTCCCATATCATCAAGTCCACGGAGAAGAGCTTGCGCTCCCTCAAGCTGGACTGCCTCGATCTGCAGCAGTTGCACGTGTGGCGGGATGAATGGCTGCGGGATGAGAGCTGGCTGCAGGCATTGTTGAAGTTGAAGGCCGACGGAAAAATCCGGGCGATCGGCGTCTCGATCAACGATCACGAGCCCGAGTCGGCCCTGAAGCTGGTCCGGAGCGAACTCATTGACGCGGTGCAGGTGATTTACAATATCTTCGATCAATCCCCTGCCCAGGCCTTGTTCCCGGCCTGTCGCCAACACGATGTCGGCGTCTTAGCTCGCTGTCCCTTTGATGAAGGAGGGCTGACCGGCACGATCACGCCCGAGACGACGTTCCCGGTCAGTGACTGGCGGAACGACTACTTCAAGGGAGACCGCAAAGCCCAGGTGGCCGAACACGTGGCTTCCCTCATGGGTCTGTTGGGCCCGGAGGCGCACACGCTGCCGGAGTTGGCCCTTCGGTTTTGCCTGGCTCATTCGGCGGTGAGCACGGTCCTTCCCGGCATGCGGACGCAGGCGCACGTACGCGCGAATGTCGCCGTTTCGGATGGGCGACGGCTCAGCGACACGCTACTGGCGTCGCTCGAGTGCCATGCCTGGCAGCGAAACTTTTACGATTGAGGCGAGGCGATGGAGGAGCGAGGGATGGCCATGCCACAGGTGGGTGAGCCGGCGCCGGATTTCACATTGCCGTCTGAGACAGGCGAGCGTGTCTTGGTGCGCGACTTTCGCGGCTGGCCACGTGCGAGAGGTGCTGGCAACCCTCTGCGCCCAATGATCGTGTTCCGCAACAGGAGGCCCTTGCCACAATCCTTTCGCGCATCACAGGTTTGGGGAGAGGGGGTCAGCGGCGCATCAGGAGCCTGCCTACTCCCACGGCAAATCTCGTCAGAAAGCGAGCAATTGTTGTAGCAACTTGCCGCAATAACCGGCAAGACTGTCCAATGAGTTATCCTTTACAATACAATTCATAGACCGTACTTAAACCGTATGTAAATTATAACCATTTGAAATATCATATATTTGTTAGTAGAATGAAGTTGTGTTTTTCATTGGCATAATATATGCTTCTCAATTAGGTAGGATGTTGGTATCCCAAAAAGGATGTGACAATGATCAAGCCAGCTTCTCCCAGACCTCGCAGCCTCAGTTTCGATGAGGCCAAAGCCGCCGAAGCGGCTTATCAAGGACAGCCGTTCAATGAGTCCTGGTCCCAAACGGCGCGCGTGGTCTATGACGGCGTTGCCGCCGCGACTCAGAAATTGAAGGTGCCGTCTGTGGAACGACATGCTGTTCAAGCGAGTACAGCTCTTCCAGAACAAGAAACGGACAGTAAGACAGCCACGCTCATGTACGCGGATCACCATGCTGAATGACACGATGGCCGTACCGGTAAGACCATATGTAACGTTGCGCCTGCGCCGAATGGTGGCAGGCATGTGGATCGCCCTGCTGCTGGGTCTGACGGCCGGGATCAGCGAGGCGAGTCCGCCTGCATACCAGGAGCAACTGATTCCCATTTTGGGCGTCACGGTGGGCAGAGGTGAACAGCCGACCGGAACCGTGGCGAATCTGATCCTATCTTTCGAAGAACGGAAGGACCAAGGTGGGCTGGCGGTGCACTTCAGGAGCAAGCCTGGCCGCTTCTCGCGGCTGGCCCAAACAGCCATCGAGCAGGCGATTTACCGCACGGCGAGGGCCGCTGGTCTCTCCACCGACTCCTGGACCGTCGTCCTGTCCGTGCCCACCTCCGGTTTGACTGTCTATGGCGATAGCCTCTCCGCCATGGTGAGTCTGGGCGTCGTGGCCCTTGCCAAGGGCGAGTTCATTGCGCCCGGACGGGTCATGACCGGAACCGTAACGCCGGATGGCCTCATCGCCCCCGTCACTTCCGTGCCGCTGAAGGTGGAAGCGGCAAACGAAGCGCAGATGCGCAGGGTGGTGGTGCCGGATACCCTCGATGTTACCGATAGCGACTGGAAGACTCCCTTCCTCGTGCAGGTCTCACCGGTGAGCTCTGTCAGCCAGGCCTACCAGGCCTTGACGGATCATCCCCTGCGCCCGTAACCAGGGCGGTCAGCAAATCATCTGATCATCGTGCTGACGGTTTCGTTTTAAACGAGAACCCTGTGCGAGTTCTCTTGCCGCGAGACGATTCCCCTACAGGCGCCCTTCATCCAGCTCGATGACGTCCACCCAGGTGGTGGCGCGGGGCAGTTGCTCGACAGGCACGCCGCGCTTCTTAGCCACCTCCGCCAGCCGCGTCTGAAAGCGCTGGCGCGCGGCGTCGTCCTTGGGGCTGCCGGTCAGGATGCGGTCGTTCCATTGTCGGATTTCGTCGACCGTCAGCGTGCGTGTATGCGTCTCGACCCACGCTAGAATTTCCTCGTCCGTCCCGCCTTGGAGCACGCGCTGTTCGAACTCCTCTCCCTTGATCTGCAGAAAATCGAGCAGGTACTTGTCGAACCCGACCGTGATGTAGTTGTAATCCTGAATCTGCCCGGCGTGGCGCAGGCGGATCTTGTCAATGAATCGCGCCAGGTGGGCCATCCCGCCCAGCAGGACCTTGGGACTGCGCGGATAGTTTGACGTGACCATGCGCCCGCTCTTCTTCCTGTTGCCTGCGGGCTGACAAATCAATTGAGATTGAACAGATCGAGCCGCGGCAGCTCACGCTCCGTCGGATGCAAAAACTTGAACCCCTCATGAGCCAGATAGTCAAGCGTGACGCCGTCCAAGCGGAGCGCGCTGCTTGCGGCGACCGCGACGGTGAGCCCGTCAATGTGCTGAATCTCATCGTCAGGCTGGGGCACGCGCTCTAAGGTAATGCTGAACGCCAGACGTGCCTCATCCAGATCCTTGATCCCCACGCGGACGATGGGATCTTCGGGATGCTCGAGGATGAGGGCCTTTAATTTTCGAATGGCTGAGAGGGTGACGATGATCATGTGGTCTCCCGGTCTCTAGTATCCACCCGCCTCACGGCCTCGGCCAACTCCCTCTTGATCCGCGCTGATCGGATCATGGGACACGATTCAACGTAAGTCCTTGCGGTGGGTGATCAGGTGGACCTCAAGCAGATGCTCGTCTCGGTCCACCGAGTAAAAGATGCGCCACTCGCCCACCGCGTACTTGGACAGGCCGGGGAGGTCTGGCGCCATGGGCTCATGGCGCAGGTTGGCGACATTGGAGGCCAGCCATTTGGTCTTGTCCAGCAAACGCTGCGCCGTGCCCTTGTCGATCTTCGCCAGATCGGCGACCACGTCCGGTCGGTAGGCAATCCGATACCAGGGCATCGCGTTCCCCGTGCGCGGTTACCAGCGCAAACCGAGCTTCTCCGCCACATCCTCGCCGGTGAGTCGTTCCGTGGTGGTCAACGACGCCTTAAGTCGCGCGCGAACGCCTTCGCCCAACTCTGTGCCCAGATCGGGGTCTCCCAGCAGTTCCCGCAATCGGTCGTCCACCAGTCCCTTGACCAGCTCTTTCAATTCCTCAAGCGTCAGGTCCGAGAGTTTCATCGGCTTCTGTGTACTCTGGGCCAATGCCGAGCGTCAATCAAGCATGTCCTGTCGCGCGAGAATGTCCAATGAATGCAGAGGCTTCAGCAAGGATGATGCGGGATCGGCTCTCTCCCTCATGATTCTTCTGCCGGCTCGAGGCCCAGAAGGGCCGCGAGCCTGGGGACGGTGTAGGGCTCCCGGGCTTTCAGTCTGACCAGCGTGATCCCTGCCTTCGTGAACACCGCCTCAATGAGCCGGTTCCGCGCCTGCCGTTGAGGCGAAGCCTGGGACGGATCGTCCAGCTCGATGACTTTTTCTACCGCCAGCGTCCCCGGATGCACCAGGACAAAATCCACACGTCGCAGCGCAATCTTGTTGAGGAATGCCGCGCGCGCCTGGCGATCCGCCGCCCGCACCTCCACCAGGCACCACACCGGGACTTGAGCGAACAGGAGATAGCGGTCCTGCACAGCCAGGCGCAAGAGATTGTAAAACGCCGCCTCCTCCTTGGTCAGCAGTGGTTGGGCATGTAATGAGACTGCAAATTCGTTCACGGCGGCGTTACTCCTCACGCCTCATTCAGTGCCATGAGGCGGACACCACGAGGCCGCATCTTGCTTACAGCGAATTCTAGGAAGCTCAGTCCTTCCAGGTAACTCAGGCAACTCAACTTGGAGGGTTAGCTCCGGTGACATTGTTCCTTAAGATGGTGATCACCTGACTGCTAGGCACGTTTGGGGCACACTGTTCCTCTTTCAGTTGTGCTGCCCGTGTGACGACAAAGGCGGCAGGAATCCGCTCCCAATGCCGCAAATCCGGCTCAAGCGCGCCCTTCAAGACTTGTGGGGCCTTGCTCATTAACACAATCCCTCCCCTAATGGACAGCTCACATAAGACTCCACCACGACCTCCTGAGATCGAAGCGTCGGCCATGCAGCCTCCAACAGCAAGCCCAGCGCCTGCTGCAACCGGCACGAGGCTGTACATGATCCCTATAGGGAGTCTGATCCAACTTTGCATATTGAGGAGCGGATGGTATGCATTGTTATGCCTCATCGCGACTTTCTCAAACCAGCTTTGCGTCGAAATTCGCAGTCCTGTCGGAGAAGAGCAGGCCGGCAAAAACTGCTCCTTTGGTTTGACCAGAAAATATCCATTGTCTGAACCAGTGAATTGAAGATCCCATTCGATGGCGGGGAATTGTCCTATCCCGTAGATCCGCCACCCTGTTTCAAGAGGTCGTCCTTCGTCGATCCTGCTCACCCGAAGATCAGCAAAAGATCGAATTGGTCCATCGAGGTTTTTGAGTGACCTGGCCGGGTCTCGTAGTCGGTGCCAGTCCACTCGGGCCTCGCCCATCTCGCCAAGGTGTTCCCACAACACGGCCGATAACAGGATATTGACGGGATCTTCTCCATAATTGTACAGCGGGGTGAATAGCTCGTGATCCAACCGGCGTAACTCGACCTTCGCATCCTCGACTTTCTGCAGGTTCAAGTAACTTGCTGCAAGTAGCACGCTCAGAAAGCCGCGCTCATAACTTTCCAGCACGTAATCGGTCAACGTGCCATCGGGAAGAAAAATGCTGGCAGTTTCCTTGAGGGTAGAAAAGGTCTTATGTCTGAATTCCGATTGAGCTTTGGTAGCGTATTCGATCACCGTGGCATAACATTTCTGTGAAAACGCGTCAGACAACAGATTAAGCATCTTGATACTGTGGGAGAGGTTCATGCCTTTTTCGATTTCGGTGCAGTCGGTCGGGGATTTCAGATGCTTATCGGCATGTTGACAGCCAGCGAGCAGGATGACGAACCCGATGGCGGCGCAAATATTTGCCCGAGATAATAAGGAAGTCATAGGGAACCTCTATGATTCACGGTATGCGAAACGGGGGCGCATGCTACCGCGACCCGGAACAATCTTACCTAGAATGACCGGATGCGAGGCGCCGGTCGCCGCCGGCACGTTGGCGCATTCTCCCCTGACGGTCTGGTAGGCCAAGACGGCAAATGCCACCGCTTCGAAGGCTTTGCTCTCCCATCCCAACTCGTCCAGCGTTCGCACCGGGATCGGGTCAAAGACCGCGGCCAGGTCGTCCATCAGGGTCAGATTACGTACGCCCCCGCCCCCCACGATCACCTCATCAACTGGTCCATTGAGCCATCGCCGTGCGCTGCTGACCGCCAAGGCCGTGAACAACGAGCAGGTGGCCAGCAGATCCTCAAGCGTGCGCGTCCGCGTGACCGCGAGCATGCGTGCGAGAAAGGCGTCCCCGAACTCTTCCCTGCCGGTGGACTTCGGGGGGCGTTGCTTCAGGAAGGGATGAGCCAGGAGCTTGGCCAGAAGCCCCACGTCCACCTTGCCTTTGGCCGCCAGCCTCCCGTTCCGGTCCATGGACTGTCGGCCACGGGTCAGGCGGTGGACCAACGCGTCCAGGACCATGTTGCCCGGGCCCGCGTCGAAGGCGCGGACCGACGAGAGGTCGCCTCCCGCCGGCAAGTAGGTCACGTTGCTGATCCCGCCCAGATTGACGATCAGACGAGAGTGTCGGGGGTCTTTCAGCAGAAGGTAGTGGATATAAGGGGTGAGCGGAGCGCCTTGACCGCCCGCCGCGATATCGCGCGTCCGAAAATCAGCGACGGTGGTGATACCGGTCCGCTCGGCGATGACCGCCGGCTCGGCAATCTGGAGCGTCGAGCGGATGAGGCCGAGGCCTGGCTCGCGCCTGGGACTCGACAGGTGATGCACGGTCTGTCCATGCGACCCGATCAGATGGATATCTGCCGAACGCAGGCCCGCTTTGCTGATGACCCGCAGCGCCGCCTTCGCGAACCACTCGCCCAGCACCACATTAAGATGACAGAGGTCCGCGGCCGTGCCGGCAGCGGAGGCCTCGACAATCCGTCGTCGCAGCGCTGGCAGGTAGGGAGTCGGACAAAACGCCAGCGGAGTCACTTGCAGGGCCTGTCCGGCCCCGCGGATGTTCACCACCACCGCATCCACGCCGTCCCCGGAGGTGCCGGACATCAATCCGATGACTTTCTTGCCGATGACTTTCTTGCCGACAACCTTGGTGTCAGTCACTCGCTTCTTCATGATCCGATGAAGCGAGTCCCCTCGCTTCCCGATCCTTCGTACGGCTTCTCGCTGCACTGGTCGCGCGCAGGCTAGCTGAAGTATCGAGAGCGGTCAAGCTGAGATGGTCCGTTGTCGTCGACGCGTTGACTTTCCGTACACGAGGTGTTACGGTCCGCCCATGCGCGTGAGACCGATGGCTCGTGCAGCCGCGCGGGCCGCAGTGGCGGCCATAGCCCTCGTGCTGACCGCAAGGACCCCGGCGGGCGCTGCGGAACCTTCCCATATAGCCGAACCGCTCAACGTCGTCGTCACGATTCCGGTCCTCAAGGACTTCGCGGACCGGATCGGGGGACCGCATGTCCGTGTCGTCTCCCTGATCTCCGGTCTGGAAAGCGAGCACACCTATTCCCCCCGGCCGAGCGATGTCGTGGCGGTTCGAAAGGCGCGGGTGCTGCTGGAGGTCGGCGTCGGCCTGGAGGTCTGGGTCGCCTCGCTGGTGAAGAACTCCGGCAATCCCGGGCTCCTGGTGGTCACCACGTCGAATGGGATCGCGCTGATCCGCGATCGTGCGCTGAAAGAGCCAGCGGCCCAGACCCTGCAGGACAACCATCACGCCGGCAACCCGCACGTCTGGCTGGACCCGGAAAACGCCAAGATCATGTTGCGGCACATCACAGAAGCCTTCATCAAAGTGGACCCGGTCCATGCATCGGACTACCGGATCAACCAGGCGGCCTATTTGCGCCAGCTCGATCAGTTGCAGGTGGACCTGGCCGAACGGCTCCGGCGCCTCCGAGATCGGCGGATCATCGTCCACCACCCGGCCTGGCCGTATTTCGCCCGCCGGTTCGGATTCCAGATCGCGGGTGAGATCGTGACGCAAACCAATGCGGAGTCCTCCGCCCATCACATCCAGGCGCTCATCGAAAAGATCCGCAAAGACCGGATTCGGGTTGTGGTCTCGGAGCCCCAGCTCAACCAGAAGATTCCGGAGATTCTGGTCCGCGAAACCGGTGCCCGCGTGGTGGTCCTGACGCCGTTGCCCGGCGGCGTCGCAGGAACCGAGACCTATCTGGATATGCTTCGGTATAATGTTCTGCAGTTGGCTCAGGCCCTCGAAGCCTCCTAAACGACGCGCCGACCTCGGCGCGCGCCGTCCATGGCCAAGACGATCATTCATTTCTCGCATGCCACGTTCGGATTCCCCGGCGTCATCGCGCTAAAAGACGTCTCGCTGGAGATTGCCGAGGGGGAGTTTGTGGGAGTCATCGGCCCCAACGGCTCCGGCAAGACGACGCTCTGTCGGGCGATCTTAGGACTCATGCGCCCGCTCGAAGGCAGCCTGCAGATTTTCGACTGCGCCTGCGAAGAACTGCGCTGCCATCATCGCGCCCGGATCGGCTATCTCCCGCAAAAAGGCGCCCTGGACCGGAATTTCCCGATTACGGTGTTGGAAGCGGTGATGATGGGCCGCTACGGCGCGCTCGGCCTGTTCCGGAGACCCACGAAACAGGACCGCGAGATCGCGCTGGAGGCCTTGAGCAACGTGGGGATGCAGGATCACCGGAATGCCGCCCTCGGCCTCCTGTCTGGTGGCCAGCAGCAACGGGTCTTCATCGCGCGGGCACTCGCCCAGCAGCCGCAAGTCCTCTTGCTCGACGAGCCCACCACTGGAATCGATATCACGACGCAGCACAGCGTGCTGGATCTGATCCGGCGGCTCCATCGAGACCTGGGGCTGACGGTGCTGCTGATCACCCACGACATCAACATGATCCGTTCACTCGTAGACCGCCTGGTGTTGCTCAAAACACGCCTGTTCGCCGCCGGTCCTCCGGAGGAGGTCCTCAGGCCGGATCTGCTCAGTCAGGTGTACGGCAAGGATCTGGTCATCACGGAGAAAGATCTGGTGATCGTCGAAGACTATCATCACTGAACGATTTGTTGATCGGATGATTTGATGATCTGTTGATTGACGAATTGTCGCTAGTCCGCCCTCACTCCTTCGACAAATCAACAAATCATCAGATCTCACAATGCTCGAGATGCTCTCATACGATTTCATGCAGCGCTCGCTTGTGGCTGCGGCGCTGGTCGGCGCCGTCTGCTCTGTGATCGGCGTGTTCGTGGTCCTCAGGGGCTTGGCGTTTGTCGGAGCCGGCACAGCACACGCGGCCTTCGCCGGGGTCACGCTGGCCTACCTGCTCGGGCTGCCGCCCCTCCCGCTGGCGGTCATCTTCGGCCTGGCGACAGTCTGGGTGACGGGGGTGATGGAAGAGAAAGGGCAGATGAAACTGGACGTGTCGATCGGGATCCTGTACACCGCCACGATGGCGCTGGCCATCCTGTTCATCGGTCTGATGAAAGGGTACAACGCCGAGGTGTACGGCTACCTGTTCGGGAGCGTGCTGTCCGTGACGCCGGAGGAACTCCGCGCGATCCTGGCCTTGAGCTTCCTGGTCCTAGGCGTGCTGCTCGTATTCTCCAAGGAGCTGTATTTCATCGCGTTCGACCAGGAAATGGCCGAAGCCTCAGGCGTGCCGGCGCGGCGGATCTTCTATCTCTTGCTCACCTTGGTGGCGCTCACGGTGGTGGTGTCGCTCAAAACGGTAGGCGCGATCTTAGTTTTCGCGATGGTGTTGATTCCGGCGTCGACCGCTTATCAGCTCACACACAGCCTTTTCCACATGACGGCCTATGCAGTGAGCATCGGGATCGTCTGCGCGGTCGGCGGGGTTCTGCTCTCCTATGTCTGGGACCTCCCCTCAGGTCCAGCGATCGTCCTGCTCGCCACCACGCTGTTCTTCCTCTCCGTCCTAGTGTCTCCCAAACGCCTCCGCCGCGCCCCCGCTGTGTAATCTCTTTTCTCTTGATGACTATTCGCGGGAGCGTTGACCTGGGCCCGGTCGCCTTCACACTTACCCCAGAGGTGGCCAGGGCTCGGAGCGGACTTCGCCGGAGGAGCGGGGTGTCCCGCACCCAATTCAACCCAACAGGTGGCTTGCGGCTTGGAGCGCACGTTGCCGAGCGGCGGGGTGCGCGACGCGACGAATAACGATCACCCGCCAGGCGGGTACCCGGTTTGCGCACGCCGGCGAGTCGGTGAGCCGGCCGGGGCCATTCCACTCCGGACTGCCGTGCTCACCCGTTGCAATACAAGAGCAACGGGTCCCCAGTGCCGCGAGAGGCGCGGGAGCGGAAAGCTGCATGCCACCCAGTTTACTATTCCAGCCGGGCATGTTTCGCCCTCGCCCACACCATGCCGGTCTGCTCGTTGGCGCTGAAGCCCAGCTTCTCGTAGAACGCCTGCTTGTCCCGCGTGCAGAGCCAGAAGAGCTCCACC
>JACQQM010000120.1 GCA_016207025.1 Nitrospirota bacterium
CCGGAAGTCTTCACGACCGTCAGCGCGGCCCTGCTCAATGCCCCGGATCTGGCGGTGGGGGACCTCTTGGGCGCCGGATTGAGCAACATGTTCGCTCTGGGCGTCATTGACCTGATGCACCGGCAGAAGCGTGTCTGGCAGCAGGCGGCCTTCGAACAGACGCTGATCGCTGCCTTGGCTGTGGCGCTGACCGGGCTGGCGGGGCTCTTCATCGTGCTCAAGTCATCCGTCTCGCTCTGGGGCGTGGGGCTCGACACCCTGCTCATTGCTGTGATCTATGTCCTGGGCATGCGGGTGGTGTACCGTCACGAGGATGTGCGGCGGCGTGAGAGGGAACGCGAAAGGGTCATTGAGGCCGAAGAGGCAGAGCCCAGAGTCCGTGCCAGGGCAGCCGTTCTCCGGCGCGCGTCGATCGGCTTTGCTGTAGCGTCTGTGGCCATCCTACTGGCGGCGCCGCTCCTGGCTGCCTCGGCCAAGCAGATCGCGGAAGAAACCGGGATCAGCACCACCTTCATCGGCACGTCCATTGTGGCCATCACGACATCCCTGCCGGAACTGGTGACCTCATTTGCAGCCGTGCGCCTGGGGGCCTTTGACCTCGCGGTCGGGAATCTCTTCGGCAGTAATGCCTTTAACATCGGTGCGCTGGTTTTCGCCGATGTCGCGTACCGCTCCGGTCCGTTGCTGAGCGCGGTGAGCCCTGCGCACACCATCACGGCGCTGTGGGCCATCCTGCTCATGAACGTGGGGCTCATGGGCATCATCTACAGGGTGGAGAAACGGTTCCTCCTCATCGAGCCGGATAGCGCTCTGATGATCGTGGGGTACGGCCTGGGGATGTGGCTGCTGTTCCGCGTGGGCGGATAGGACGCCGAGACAGCGTTCGGCAATAAGCGATCAGCTCATGGCTGACCCGGCGGCTGCCAACTGATCGCTGAGGGCTATTTGGGTTTGGACTCCCCGATTTCGGGCCCAGTCGGCGGAGTGATCCCGATGGCAGGACCGGTCGGCGGGGTCGTGCCGATCTCTTCTCCTGTCGGGGGCGTGGTGCCGATCTCCTGGCCTGTGGGCGGGGTGACCCCAATGGTGGGGCCGAAAGGCGGCTGAATCCCGATCTCCATTCCCAGACGGCCGCCAGGTCCCGGGGCCCCGATCTCCGGCCCGGTTGGGGCTCTCACCGGTTCCCTTGGTTGGGGAAAATCACGTTCGATTGATCCAAACAGTTCCTCCATCCTGCGATGTTCGCGTCCGGCCGATTCAAAATCGAGGGTGGGCAGGGTGGCCCTGATCTCGGCAACTTGCTCCAGGCGCTGCTTCAACTCGCGAAGCTCATGCCTGGCGCGAACGACCGGCAGAAGCAGCCCCTTCCCCTGCCCTGTCCGGACCGAGAGAAATGGTAGGATGGCCTGCTCCTGCTGGAGGATCCCGGCCGCCTCCTGTTCCAGATCCACAAGACGGTCGAGTGAGGCCGGATCGGTCGCGCAACAGCCCAGAAACTGGCGGTAGTGCGCCATGAACATGGCCACGATGCTCGCGCTGGTGCTGAGGGTGACCAGCGGTCTCACCGTGAGCCGATCCGGTTCGATCCATTTCTCGACAAGCGGCTCACAGCCAGGACCTGGCGTGGTCTGGAGGCGTTCCTGAGCGAGCCCGCCGGGACACCAGTACAATGTCGACGGAGAGAGACCGGTCGCGATCCCTGCTATCCCGCTGAAGAAAAGGAAAGCGAGTAACGAATGCTTCATGGCCCTCCTTCGCAAGGATCCCAGCGATTGGCCATCGCCCTCGCTTCGCCGATCCCGTCCATCACGTAGCAAAGGAGATGCAGGAGGGATGCCATGTGCGTCAGCGGGCTGCCGACCAAAACCGTGGATGCCGCCGGGCCGATTGTGGGCCAACCTCCGATGCCTCCCTCTCTCCTTGTGGCATTTCGCCCCGGCGCGCGGTTGAGAACAGAGGCGAAAAGCCTCTCAAAGCCCTATCAGACCCCAATTATTCATGGACTTATCAGGGCATGCAAAATGCTCACAATTTCATGAGGATGAGTGCCTGCCCCCAAGAGAAAAGGCCGACTGAAGACCGCTGAGGCTCCAGCCTGACGTTGGCACAGAGGGGACGCGTTCGGGACTAGGAATGGGAGCAGAATCCCTGCGGTCATAGCAAAGATCATCTATGAACTTTCCAGGATCCGTGCTCGGACTGGCCCTGATCGGGGTCGCAATCGGTCTCATGACAGCCTGCCAGAAGGCTCCGGAAGAAGCCACCGGGGCGAACCGTTCTACTTCGCCGCCTCAGACAACCGTACTCCGCCTGAAGCCCGAAGCTGTGGCGGCAGTAGGGATCGAAGTCCGTCCGGTGGTCCGGGGCAAGTTCCAACTGCACCGGGAGTTTCCCGCGACCGTTCAGCCGAATGAAAACGAACTCGCCGAGGTGACGACGTTGATCCGTGGCCGGGTGGTGGAGGTCTATGTCGATTTCGGAGCCGATGTCAAAAAAGGCACGCTGCTGGCTCTGCTGCACAGCACTGAGTTGGGCCTGGCGGAGGCATCGTATCTCAAAGCTGACGCGCGGCTCCACGAGGCTGAACTGGCGTTCGAGCGGGCTCGGGACCTGCTCCAGTACAAGGCAATCAGTCTCGCCGAATTCCAGAAGCGCGATGCGGAGGTCAAGACTGCGCGTGCGGAAGCGCGGGAAGCGCGCAACCGTCTCGAGCTGCTGGGCGTCCCGGCGCAGGAGATTCAGCGCTTGGAGCGTGAACACACGATCCGCCCCGACGTCCCGATGCGCTCGCCGTTTTCCGGCCGTGTGATCATGCGGAACATCACCAGAGGAGAGGTGGTGGAGACCACGCAGAAGCTGTTCACGGTGGCTGATCTCTCGGATGTGTGGGTGGTGGGCAATGTCCCGGAGAAGGATGTGCGATTCGTCCACCGCGATCAGCCCATGGAAGTCCTGGTCTCGGCCTACCCTGAGGAGGTCTTCCAGGGCAAGGTCACCTATGTCGGGGATGTGCTGGATCCCGCGACGCGCACGATGCGGGTGCGGGTCACAGTGGCCAATCCCGATCGGCGGCTGAAACCCGAGATGTTCGCCACGGTGCGCATGTACTCGTCTTCGCCTTCCGAGGTGCTCACCATCCCGCTGGCGGCGGTCCAGCGTGACGGGCGCGGCACGATGGTGTTCATCCAGCTTGATCCCCAGCAATTCGAAGCCAGGCCGGTGAAGCTCGGCGAAGAGAGAGGGGACGTCGTCGCGGTGCTGGACGGCCTGCGCGAAGGCGAGCAAATCGTCACCAAAGGGGCCTTTGTGCTGAAATCGGAGGCCGAAAAACACAAGGTTGAGCCGGCGCGATGATCGCCTCCCTCCTCGAATTTGCGCTCCGCCACCGGGCCGTGGTCATCGGGCTCATGTGCCTCCTCGCTGCGGCCGGGATCCGCGCCTTCCAGTCGCTCCCGATCGACGCGTTCCCCGATGTCACGAATATCCAGGTTCAGATTCTGACCGAGACGCCCGGCTTGTCCCCGGTTGAGGTCGAACGGTTCCTCACCTTTCCGATCGAGCTCCAGATGACCGGCCTGCCGGGTCTCGCCGAAATCCGCTCGCTCTCCAAATTCGCTCTCTCGCAGATCACTGTCGTCTTTCAGGATGACGTGGACATCTACTTTGCGCGCCAACTCGTTCTGGAAAGGCTCATTGCGGTGAAAGAGCGCTTGCCGAGAGGCATTGAACCGGTGATGGCACCGGTCACCACCGGCCTCGGGGAGGTGTACCAGTACTACCTGGAGGCCCCGCGAGCGGGCTCGGATGATCCCGGCGCGGTCGAGGCACTACTGACGGATCAGCGGATTGTCCAGGACTGGGTCCTGCGCCCGCTGCTCAAGCGCGTGCCCGGCGTGATCGAGGTCAACGCGCTGGGCGGGTTCGTCAGGCAGTACCAGGTGCTCGTGGAGCCGGCGAAACTCCGCAAGTACAACTTGACCCTGCATGAGGTGTTCGACGCCGTGGCGAAGAACAACGCCAACTCGGGGGGGAATGTGCTGGAGCGGCATGCGGAACGGTCTATCGTGCGCGGCCTGGGCCTCATCAAATCGGCGGACGATATTGACAACATCGTCGTGAAAGAAGCGGGCGGCACACCGGTCTTCGTGCGCGACGTAGCTGAAGTGCGCATCGGCCACGCGGTGCGCCACGGCGCGGCGGTCTTAGACGGAGAGCGGGAGGTGGTGGCCGGGATCGTGCTGATGCTCCGTGGCGGCAATGCCCGGGAAGTGGTGCAGGCCGTGAAGAACAAGGTGGAGGAGATCCATCGCGATCATGTGCTGTCCGACGGGACGAGGATCGTCCCGTTCTATGATCGCATTGAGCTGGTGACCGCAGCGGTCAACACGGTCCGTGACGCCTTGATCGAGGGCATCACGTTGGTCATGCTCGTGCTGTTCCTGTTCATGGGCACTATCCGATCCGCGCTCGTGGTGATCGCTACGCTGGTCATCACTCCGCTGATCACGTTCATCGTGATGGGCCGCGTAGGGCTCTCGGCTAATCTGATGACGCTGGGCGGCGTGGCTATCGCGATCGGAGAGATCGCGGACGGATCGGTCGTCGTGGTCGAGAACATTTGTCGGCATCTGTCACAGCGCGATCCCCAACGAAGCCGATGGGAGGTCGTCTTGCAAGCCTCGAAGGAGGTGGGCCGGCCAGTCCTGTTCGGGATTCTGATCATCAGCGTGGTCTTCCTGCCGCTGATGACGCTCCATGGTATGGAAGGGAAAGTGTTCGCCCCGCTGGCCTATACGCTCGTGATCGCGCTGTTAGTGTCGGTCGTGCTGACGCTCATGCTGACCCCGGCGCTCTCCTCGCTGCTGCTTCGCGAGGAATGGGCGGAGGACACGTTCATCACCCGCTGGGCCAAGCAGCGGTACGTGCCGGTGCTGCGCTGGGCGCTGGGCCGACGTGCGCTGATCGTGGGCGGAGCGGTGTCCCTCGTGGTCCTCAGCCTGCTCATGGTGCCCTTTGTCGGAAGGGAATTTATCCCGATCCTGGACGAGGGGGCGCTCACGCCGCAGATTGTCCGGCTGCCATCCGTGTCGCTGCCGGAGTCCGTTGAGTTGGAGAAGCGTGCGCAACGAGCCATGCTGGAATTCCCAGAGGTGCGACTCGCGCTCGGGAAGATCGGTCGGTCCGAGATTGCCAACGCCCCCGAAGAACCCAATGAAAGCGATCCGGTCGTCCTCCTGCACCCGCGCGACACCTGGACCACCGCCCGCACGAAGGTCGAGCTGGTGGACGCCATTCGCCAGCGACTGGCCGACACCCCCGGCATCTCGGTCCTCATGAGCCAGCCGATCCAGGAGCGCGTGGATGAGCTGATCTCCGGCATAAAAACCGAAGCCGCGATCAAGCTGTTCGGAGACGATCTGGAGATCCTCAAGAGCAAGGCCGAGGAGATTGCGGCCATGATGAAGACGGTGAAGGGCGTCAAGGACCTGAAGGTCGAGCAGATCGCCGGGCAGCCCTATCTGACGGTGGACATTGATCGGCAGAGGATCGCCCGCTATGGGATCAATGTGGCGGACATCCAGGAGATCATCGAGACGGCGGTCGGCGGAAAGCCGGCCACACATGTGTATGAAGGCGTGCGCCGATTCCAGTTGATCCTGCGCTTTCCTCCGGAATATCGCAACAGCATACGGGCCATCGGCGAGATTCGGGTGAAGGCGGCCTCTGGCGCGCCGATTCCGCTGAGCGAGTTGGCGACCATCGAGGTCCGCGAAGGGCCGGCGCGCATCAGCCGCGAGCAGGTGCGCCGCCGCATCTACATCGGCTTCAACGTCGTGGGGCGCGACATCGGCAGCGTGGTCGATGAAGGGCAGCGGAAGCTCGCGGAACACCTGGAGCTTCCCCATGGGTACACGATCGAATGGGGCGGCGCGTTCGAGAACATGCAGCGCGCCATGGCCCGTCTGATGATCGTCGTCCCGATCACGATTGGCCTGGTGTTCTTTCTGCTGTTCTTGGCGTTCCACTCCTTCCGCTATGCGACGCTGATCATTCTCAACCTGCCCTTCGCGCTGATCGGCGGCGTCGTGTCCTTGTGGCTGACAGGGCAGTACTTGAGCGTGCCGGCCTCGGTTGGGTTCATCGAGCTGTTCGGGCTCGCGGTCGGGAACGGGATCGTGTTGGTGTCCTATATCGCTCAGCTCCGCGAGGAAGGACTTGACGTTGACGAAGCGGTGGTGAGGGGATGCGCGCTTCGGCTGCGACCGGTCCTCATGACCATGCTGACGACGCTCCTTGGCCTGCTCCCGCTGGCGGTGGCCCAGGGCATCGGCGCAGAAGTCCAGCGGCCGCTCGCCACGGTCGTGATCGGCGGGCTCTTCACTTCGACGCTGCTCACCCTCGTGGTGCTGCCGGCGCTGTACTACTGGTTCGAGGAGCGGGGAGAGCCCGCGGCGTGAAAGAATTGAGCGATCGGGTGATTGGATGATTTGGAGATTTGTTGATTTCCTGATTTATTGATTTGTTGAGTGACATCTCTAGGACTTCTTTACTGCCATAATGGCACTATGACCGAATCAGCAAATCAACAAATCGACAAATCAACAAATCGACAAATGCAACACTCCGTGGACAAGACCGTGCCGTGGCATGCCCTGACGCCCGAGGCCTTGACCGGGGAGCTGCGCGCGAACCTGGACGCCGGGTTAACCGAGCGTGAGGCTCGGCAGCGCCTTGCGGACCACGGCCCGAACGAACTGCCTGAATCCCCGCCTGCCTCGCCGCTCACGATCTTCCTGGCGCAATTCGCTAGCCTGATCATCTGGGTCCTCATCGGCGCGGCGGTGATCTCAGGCTTGCTCCATGAATGGGTGGACGCGGCGGCGATCCTCGCGATCGTGATTCTCAACGCGATCCTCGGCTTCGTCCAGGAGTATCGGGCGGAGCGCTCGCTGGCCGCGCTGAAAAAGCTCTCGATCACGACCGCGCGCGTCATCAGGGATGGGGCCGTCCGTGCCATCCCTGCTCGCGAGCTGGTCCCGGGCGATCTGATTCAGGTGGAGGCGGGCGATCATGCTCCGGCCGACGGCCGCCTGGTTTATGCGACGGCGCTGCGCACGCAGGAAGCGGCGCTCACCGGGGAATCCACGCCCGTGGACAAAACCCCCGAGCCCTTAGCCAGCAACACCGTGGAGCTGGCCGAACGGCGCAACATGCTCTTTCTCGGGACCGACGTGGTGGCCGGGAAAGGGCGTGCCCTGGTGGTGGCGACCGGAACCAAGACCGAATTGGGCCGCATCGCGACGCTCATGCAGGAAGCCGGGATAGAAGCCACGCCCTTGCAGCGACGGCTCGAACAGCTCGGGCATGTCCTGCTGTATCTGTCCCTGGGGATCGTCACGGTGGTGTTCCTGCTTGGGCTCCTGCGAGGCGAGGCGCTGGTGGAGATGTTTCTGACCGCGGTCAGCCTGGCCGTCGCCGCGATTCCGGAAGGCCTGCCGGCGATCGTCACAGTGACCTTGGCCCTGGGTGTGACCAGGATGGTCAAGCGCCATGCCTTGATCCGCCGGCTGCCGGCCGTCGAAACGCTGGGGTCCACCACCGTGATCTGTACCGACAAAACCGGCACGCTGACCAAGAACGAGATGACCGTCACTCACCTCTATCTTGACGGACACACGTTCGGGGTGACCGGAGAGGGCTACGCGCCGGTGGGAGAGATCCGGGAACTACGCCCTGATCCGTCATCGCCCCTCACCCTCCCCTCTCCCCTGAGGGGAGAGGGCTGGGGTGAGGGGAGAGGGGAGGGTGAGGGGACGGAAAGAGGGGTGCGTGATCTGCTGATGACGGCTGTGTTGTGCAATGGGGCGACGCTCCGACAAGAGGGCGATCTCTGGCGGATCATCGGCGATCCGACCGAGGGGGCGCTCCTGGTGGTGGCGGCCAAGCGGCGTCTACTCAAGGAATCGCTCGACGCCCAGCAGCCGGTGCTGGCAGAACTCCCCTTCGATCCGGAACGGAAGATGATGACCATGGTCCGCAGGACGGCCGGGGGGCCCGTCGCCTACGTGAAAGGCGCGCCTGACGTGCTGCTCCAACGATGCACGGCTTACCTGAGGCTGGACGGACACGTTGAACCTCTGATCGAATCGACCCGTCGGCAGATCCTGGCGGCGAACGGCGCGTTTGCGAAGGAGGCTCTCCGGGTGCTGGGCATCGCTCGGCGACCGCTCGAAAAGGAACCGGTCGACTATCGTGCCAGTGACCTCGAGCGCGAGCTCGTCTTTTTGGGCTCGGTCGCCATGAAGGACCCCTTGCGTCCGGAGGCCAGGGTCGCAGTGAAGGCCTGCCGTGAGGCCGGAATTCGGACCGTCATGATCACCGGAGACCACAAAGACACCGCGATGGCGATTGCCCGTGAGCTAGGCCTCATGGATGGAGGCGCGCAGGGGCTCTCGGGGGTTGAGTTAGACAGGATGACCGACGCGGCTCTGACCGAGCAGGTTGACCGGATAGCCGTGTACGCACGGGTGTCGGCCGAGCACAAGCTCCGCATCGTGCATGCCTGGAAGGCGCGCGGCGCGGTCGTGGCCATGACCGGCGACGGCGTCAATGATGCTCCGGCGGTGAAGGAAGCGGATATCGGTGTGGCCATGGGGCTCACCGGGACGGACGTCACCAAAGAGGCCTCGGACATGGTTGTGACGGACGATAACTTCGCCTCCATTGCTGCGGCCGTTGAAACAGGGCGAGGCATCTACGAGAACATCCGAAAATCCGTTCACTATCTCCTCTCCTGCAATATCAGCGAGGTGCTCGTGATGTTCCTGGCCGCGTTGTTGGGGCTTCCCCTGCCACTGCTGCCGGTGCAGATTCTCTGGATCAATCTGGTCACGGATGGCCTCCCGGCCCTGGCCCTGGCGATGGACCCCGCCGACCCGGATATCATGCGGCGGCCCCCGCGCCGCCCCGAAGCCAGGTTCCTGGAGCGGGACCGGCTCTTCCTGATGTTCGGGCAGGGACTGTTCATGGCCCTGATCACGATCGTGTCGTTTGTGTACTGCCTGTACAGCATGGACAACGACCTGGCGCGGGCCCGCACCGTCACCTTCACCGTCCTGGTCTTTGCGCAGCTTGCACATGCCTTCAACTGCCGGAGCGATCGGTATTCTCTGTTCAGACTCGGACTCTGGACGAACAGACCGTTGCTCTGGGGGGCGATCGGTTCCGCCCTGTTGCAAGCAGCGATCATCCTGAATCCATGGACCGGTGAGGTGTTCAAAGTCGCCCCGTTCAACCCCGAGCACTGGGCGCTCGTCCTGGGCCTCGGCATCTTGCCGCTGCTGGCGATGGAGGGATGGAAGATGGTCGGGCGCCGGTTCTCGTCGTTGCAATCACCCTGACCCTATGGTAGAGTTCGGCCCCATTCCCAACCTCTGCTCATTTCTTAAAGACCGGCTGGTCCCATCGTCTAGCCTGGCCTAGGACGGGGCCCTCTCAAGGCCCAAACACGGGTTCGAATCCCGTTGGGACCACCACCTCGACTCCGTGAACGCGTCTCGCTACGCGAGTCCGGTTCACGCCGCTCGGTGCAAGCATCAACGCAGGGAGGAGGCTGCGGCCTTCACGGGGTCGAGGTGTGGTGAGCCAGGGCCGACCCGGATACGGGCGTCGGCCCGCGTCGAACCACAATGCCGAAACCTTCTCGACTCTCCTTCGACTCGCGTCGCATGCTCAGGGTCGCTCGGTGCAAGCATCAACTGACGGATGATCGCTCGGTCCTCACGCAGTCGAGGTGACAAAGCCTTGGCACGTCTATATTGCTCTCCTGGCGGACGGCCGGTATTACGTTGGCATGACCCGGCTACTGCCTGATGTGCGGGCTGTACGGCACCGCAATGGGTTGGGAGGGCAATTCACGAAACGGATCAATGTTGTCAGGCTCCTGTGGTTCGAAACTCATCCGACGAGCGAATCCGCGCGGCGCCGCGAGCAACAGCTCAAGAAATGGAGCCACGCAAAGAAGCAGGCTCTGATTGAAGGCGACGTCGAACGCTTGAAGCAACTCACCAAACGAAGGTCATGACCAGGATCTTCTGTGTGGACTCCACGAAGTCTGTGATCCGGAGGCCCCATTGCCGAGCTTCATTGCGAGTCTGCCGGTCGTCCTCGTCGGTGGATTTCCGGGCGTACAGGAAGTATTTCGGCGGGTTCATGATCTGCACCCCTGAATCGTGGTTAAGGAAATCCGTTGAAACGGTTGTGGCTTTGGACTGACAGTCTCAAGATTGTTGAGGACGGCGAACCCGAAGCTTGTGGTCGGTCACCAACACAAACGCGCGCTTCCAGGTCTCCACAGGTTCAGTCTCAAACAGAGCCTGGATGCGTCTCACCAGTGCTTCACGGCCGGGAACTCGGAGGCGCACGAGCAGGAGACCGTGGTGGGTGCCTGGGGTGAAGCGGCGGAGATCGGAGAAGTCCAGATCCTGCGTGATAAGAAAGCTTCCAGCCGCCTGTGCAGCTTTCCAGACCTCATCATCGCTCCGC
>JACQQM010000121.1 GCA_016207025.1 Nitrospirota bacterium
CATAATGATAACTCCAGTTTTTATCGCTCCTTATAACTCTTTGATTTTTAATGGTTAATTAATTTTCAAGTTGGTACGTGCATTGCTCAGTTCATATATATGATGGCGCAAAGCTATCTTTGTCGGCCTGGACAATTTGTATGAAACGAGAGGCCAGTCCAGGAAGGTTGCAAAAGCTGGTCTGCCCAGGCTGTCATCGAATGGTGTTCTTGGAGCCGGCAGCCAAGCAGGGTGACGTCATTTACTGCCCTGGCTGTCGCGAGATGCTCATGATCGCCCAAGTTGGAGAACATCTGAAACTTAACCGGTGGCGCGAGGTTTCCCTTCGCAGGAGCTGAACCATCACCGCTTTTATTTCATTTGAATATCTGGAGGAGCGTGATATATGGAATGCCCCCGTTGCAAAGGCGCCATGGTCGAAGATGTGTTTGAGGACCTGAGAGACGACACGGGTTCCTTGAACTTCACCGGATGGCGCTGTATCATCTGCGGCGAGATTCTGGACCCGGTCATCGTGACCAATCGCGAGTCTCGCCCAGAACCCCTTTTGGGCCGCGCGCGAAAGAAGTTTGCCACACAGCTCAGCTGATCCACGCTCAAGACGAGCGTTGGCGCCTCGTAGATTGAAACGCGCAAATTCGTGAGAACTGCTCTGAGGTTGTCATGGAGTCTGCGCTCCAGAAGGAGTTGAGTGTGATGAAGAGGAGAATTCCATGGGCGAAGTGAATGCCGAGAATGCGGCCCAGGGGCGGGGTCAGGGGAAAGATGACCTCATTCCGGGCGTCAAGCATGTCATTGCGGTGAGCAGCGGCAAAGGCGGGGTGGGGAAATCCACCGTAGCCGTCAACCTGGCGGTGGCACTCGGTCTGTCGGGGGCGAAAGTCGGCCTGATGGATACTGACGTGACCGGGCCGGATATTCCCATGATGATGGGGGTATCCAAACCTCCCGAGCAACAAGACGGCAAGATCAAACCGGCCGAAAGCCATGGGGTCAAGCTGATTTCAATGGGATTTTTCGTGCCGGAAGAGACCGCCGTGGTGTGGCGGGGGCCCATGATCCACAAGGCCATCGAGCAGTTTTTTCGAGATGTCCTCTGGGGAGAGCTGGACTACCTGCTCATTGATCTCCCTCCAGGAACGGGGGATGCTCAGATAACCCTCTCTCAGATGGTGCCGATGTGCGGGGCGGTCACGGTCACCACGCCTCAGGAAGTGGCTCTTCACGACGTGCGGAAAGGCATGATGATGTTCCAGAAAGTCAACGTCCCGATTCTGGGCATTGTCGAGAACATGAGCTACTTTGTCTGCGGGCACTGCGGCGAGCGAAGCGAGATCTTTTCCTACGGTGGGGGCGAACGGGCAGCGGAAAAGTTGGGGGTTCCGTTTTTAGGCCGGATTCCGATAGACCCCGCGATCAGGGCGGGGGGGGACACCGGGATGCCGATCGTGGTTGCCGACCCCAAGTCGCCGCAGGCTGCGGCGTTCAGGCAGATCGCTTCCGCGCTTGCCGATCGCATCCGCGCGATGACGGCGGGCAGTGGAGGCCAATCCGGCGCACCCATTGAGAGCTTGTTGAAGAAGATTAAACGGCCTCTCGGAACCGGGTAGACCCGGCGGCCGATTGGGGAATGACAGGCGCAAACAATTCATCGGACTGAACCCAAGGGGGGAGCATGGCTGAATTCGTGAAAGTGACCGGGACAGAGGATGTGGCTCCTGGAAGCGGCATTGTCACAGAGGTCAATGGCCAGTCCATCGCCGTGTTCAATGTGGACGGAACTTTTTATGCTATTGACAATACCTGTGTCCATCGCGGCGGGCCTCTGGGTGAGGGTGAGCTTGAGGGCGATACCGTGACCTGCCCCTGGCACGGGTGGCAATACAATGTGAAGACTGGAAAATCGATTAACAATCCGTCGGCCTCTGTGAAATCTTACCAGGTGAAGGTCGAAGGACCGGACGTCAAGATCCTGCTTTGACCCGAGCCTCCTTACTTGAGTCCCCTTCCGGCATTCTGCATAATAGGTCTTGATGGACCGTCAGGACCTCCTGTCCCTCTACCGCCAAATGCTGCTCATCCGCCGATTCGAGGAAAAGTCGGCGGAGATGTACGCTCTAGCCAAAATTGCCGGATTTCTCCACCTGTATATCGGTGAGGAGGCGATCGCTGTCGGGGCCATTGCGGCGATCAGGCCGGACGATTACGTGATCAGCGCCTACCGGGATCACGGCCATTGCCTCGCGCGCGGCTCGGACCCGGGCAGGGTCATGGCCGAGCTGTTCGGCAAAGCGACCGGCCTGTGCAAAGGGAAGGGAGGCTCCATGCACCTGATCGACGCCCGGCGGAATTTCATGGGCGGGTACGCAATCGTGGGAGGCCACCTTCCGCTCGCCACTGGGCTGGCCTTTGCCGCTCAGTACCGGAAACGCGGTCAGGTGGTCCTGTGCTTTTTTGGAGAGGGGGCCGTGCCCAGCGGGCAGGCGCACGAGGCATTCAATCTTGCGGCCCTGTGGAAATTGCCGGTGATTTTTGTGTGCGAGAACAACCGGTACGCGATGGGGACGCCGATCAAGCTCGGGATCGCGCTCTATTCCAATGTAGCAGAGACCGCGCGCTCGTACGGGATTCAGGCGGAGCGGGTTGATGGCATGGATGTCCTGGCGGTGCGCGCACTCATGCGGGGGGTGGTGGAGAAGGTTCGTGCCACGCAGGGGCCCTATTTCGTCGAGGCGATGACCTACCGGTTCATGGGGCATTCCATGGCCGATCCGGCCCATGGGCATTATCGGACCAAAGAAGAAGTCGACGAAGAACGCAAGCGAGACCCGGTGCTTCTCCTGAGACAGACCATACTGAATGCGGGTCTTGGGACGGAGGCCGATTTCAAACAGCTGGAAAAGGAAGTGGGAGAGATCGTGGCAGCGGCCGTCAAGTTTGCCGATGAGAGCCCCTTCCCGGCTCCCAGCGCGCTGTACGAAGACGTGTACGTCGAGTAAGCAGCCCATGCTGATTTCGTATCGCGAAGCGCTGAACCAGGCCATGCGCGAGGAGATGCGACGCGATGACCGGGTCTTTTTGATCGGCGAGGAGGTGGGCTATTACCAGGGCGCCTTCAAGGTCAGCAAGGGGTTTGTGGAGGAATTTGGCCCACAGCGGGTGCTGGATACCCCAATTACCGAAGCCGGCTTCACGGGGCTGGCGATCGGTGCCGCTATGGCGGGACTCCACCCGATCGTCGAGCTGATGACGTTTAATTTCGGGATCCTCGCGTTGGATCAAATCGTGAACAACGCAGCCAAGATCCGGTACATGTCCGGAGGACAATTGTCAGTGCCGTTGGTGATCCGAGGGCCTGGGAGTGCCGCGCACCAGCTGGCCGCGCAGCATTCTCAGAGCTTGGAGGCCTGGTTCTGCCATGTGCCGGGTCTCAAAGTCATCGCGCCGGCCACCCCGCATGACGCCAAGGGACTCTTGAAAAGCGCCATCCGGGATCCCAACCCCGTCATATTCATCGAAGCGCAACTGCTCTATGGCACGAAGGGGGAGGTGGCGGAAGGGGAGTACACGATCCCAATCGGTCGGGCGGAGGTCAAGCGAATCGGTCATGATGTGACGATCGTGGCCTATTCCAAGATGTTATTGCTCGCGCTTGAGGCGGCGGACGAGCTTGCCCGCGAGGGTATCCAAGCCGAAGTGGTGGACCCCCGGACGTTGAAGCCGTTGGATCTGGAGACCATCGCCGCCTCAGTGAAAAAGACCGGCCGGCTCGTGATCGTGGAAGAAGGCTGGCGGGTTGCCGGGCTTGGCGCTCAGATCGCCGAGAGCCTGTACACACTGGTCTTTGACTATTTGGATGGTCCGATCGTGCGAGTCACGGGCGAAGACGTCCCCATGCCGTATACGCGGCCTCTTGAAGACGCCGCCATTCCGGACCGGCCCCGCGTGTTGTCGGCCGTGAGGGCGGTCTTCAAACGAACCTAGGAGTTGGACGCATCTGGAGGTATCCGCATGTCATCCCAATCGGCAGTCCCAAGCCATATCGAGGTCACCGAAACCCTCGTCCGGCTCTATGTCTTCCTGGCTCAGTATCTCGATCGCTGTCATGACGAGGCCGCGCGCCAGTCCTTCCCGGAAAAAGAGCTCCAGGCGCATCTCACCACAACCAGGGCCAGGATGATGGACATCCTGTCGGTGAACCGGGTGGTGAGAGACAAAGTTGAAAAAGAATGCGACCGCGTGCTGTCACTGGGGGCCGCCTGTTTGAAGGGTAGGAGCGCCAAAACGGCCGTGCAGAAAGAATTGAAAGCGGAGCGGGGCATCCTGCAAAACAAGATGATCGCGCTGAGCGATCTCTTAGCCGTGTTTCGAGCCATGTAGGCTCGCTGTATGCCGAATGAAGTGATTGAGAAGCACCAGTTGGCCGGCCTGGATGAACGCGAGCGGGGGTTTAATCGATTGGTAGAACTGGATCGGTGTGAAGGAGGGTACAGAGCCGCACTTCGGTATGAAGCCGCCGTTGTCAGAACAGAGGGCTGCGAGACGGCGGCGGACGCACTCAGCGAGCTGATCCGTCTGCTGCAGGCGCAGGGCTATACGCAACTCCGGAGTCAGCTCAGCTTCCGTGGCAACGTCTATCTCGGGAGCCAGGAGGCCTGGATCGAATATCCCGATCCTGAGCGACCGCCTGAGCCGTCTGGGGGGTTGGGTGAATGGCGGGGCCGATTACGGCGGATGTTCGGGGTCTGAACCGATCTGCGCCCGCAAAACATGCCGCCCATCAGGATTTTTGAGCTAGCCGGTCCTGATGTTGATGGTCACGCTTGCGCCCGTTGGAAAAATGTCGTTACAGTGAATCAGCGCTAGTTCGAAGTGACTGCTGGAGGATAAGTCGATGGCCAGCCGAGTGGTCATGCCGAAGTTGACCGATACGATGGAAGAAGGGGTCGTGTTGAAGTGGAAAAAGCGGGAAGGCGATTCGGTAGGGGCAGGCGACGTGTTGGCAGAAATCGAGACCGACAAGGCGGTGATGGATCTTGAAGCCTTCGCATCCGGCACCTTGAGGCGCGTGCTGGTGAGGGAAGGGGAAACCGTGAAAGCGGGCGCCCTTATCGCGGTCATCGCTGAACCCGACGAAGACATCGCCTCGGCTCTGGCCGACTCGATCGCGCCTGCCCAGAGCGCCGCGCAGGGTCAGCAGCCTGTTCCGGTCGCGCAGGAAGAGCAGCCTGCCGGTGTGGCTGAGGTCGATAGCCGCGTGAAGGTCTCGCCCCGTGCCAAAGCGCTGGCCGCAGAACGGGGGATTGATCTCTCGACGCTCAAGGGCTCAGGGCCGGGCGGACGCATCGTCGAAGAAGACGTGATGAAGGCGGTCCAGGCCGGCACGACGCGCGGCGCCGGTGCGGTGGATCGCCCGCTCAGCCAGATGCGGAAGGCGATCGCGCGGACGACCACGCAGAGCAAGGCGCCGGTCCCGCATTTCTACCTGACTACCGAAATTGCGATGGACGAGGCGGAGCGGGTGCGCAACCAGCTCAAGCAGGGCCGCCGGACCCGCCCGAGCTTGACCGACATGATTGTGAAGGCCGCGGCCCTCGCGCTTACGCATCATCCCGAGATCAACGTCTCGTATGGTGGCGACGTGCTCCGTCAGCACGCCACCATCGATATCGGAATTGCGGTGGGACTGGAGGACGGCCTGATTGCGCCTGTGCTGCGTGATTGCGGAGCCAAGACCTTGGATGAGATCTCGGACGAATCGCGTGAGTTGATTGAACGCGCGCGGACCAGGCGGCTGCAGCCGCACGAGTACACCGGCGCTACCTTTTCCATCTCCAACCTGGGCATGTTCGACGTGGAGAACTTCATCGCTGTCCTGATGCCGCCGGAGGCCGCGGCACTGGCGGTCGGGGCGGTGCGTGACGTGCCGATCGCCGAAGCCGGCGGCGTCAAGATCGGACGGCGCATGAAAGTCACGCTCTCGTGCGACCACCGTGCGTTGGATGGCGTGCAGGGCGCGAAGTTTTTGCGCGAATTCAAGCGCATTCTGGAGCATCCCCAAGAGCTGATGTCGAGCTGATCTTGCCGAGGAGACCAATGACGTTCGTGCCCGTAAATGCTATTCGCTCTTCGAGGGATATTCGCCCTCCCGGTGATCGTGACCGTACAGGCCAGACCGTGGGATCGGGCCGGCTGCCATCATGGTTTAAGGTCAAGATCAGGCAGGGGCCCGACTATCAGGATATTCGGCGGATCATGGATACGATGAAGCTGCACACGATCTGCGAAGAGGCCCGCTGCCCCAATGTCTGGGAATGCTGGAACAACCGCACCGCCACCTTTCTGATCCTGGGCGAGATCTGCACCCGCCGGTGCCACTATTGCGCGGTGACCACCGGAAGGCCGAGCGAACTTGATCGGGAGGAACCGGTCCGTGTGGCTCAGGCGGTGCAGGCGCTGGGTCTCAGGCATGCCGTGATCACGTCCGTGAATCGGGATGAACTCGACGATGGAGGTGCTTCGATGTTCGTCGAGACGATTCGGCAGATCAGGCGCCTGAGCCCGACCTGCGCGGTGGAAGTGCTGATACCGGATTTCGAAGGCAACGAGGCGGCTCTGGCTTCGGTTGTGGCCGAGAAGCCGGATATTCTGAATCATAATATTGAAACGGTGCGGCGGCTCTTTCCGTCCATCAGACCTCAGGGGAAGTATGATCGGTCTATCACGCTGCTAGACAGGGCGAAGAGGATGGGGGCAAGGACGAAATCTGGTCTCATTGTCGGCATGGGGGAAACCGTCGAGGAGGTACGGGAAGTCTTGCATGACCTTCGCGGGGTCGGGTGCGAGATCCTGACGCTCGGTCAGTACCTCCAGCCCACCAAACAGCACCTGCCCGTGACCCGTTTCTACCATCCCGACGAATTCGCTGCGTTCAAGGCGGAAGGATTGGCGCTCGGCTTTCACCACGTCGAATCCGGTCCGCTCGTCCGCAGTTCCTATCACGCCGAGCAACAGGTTTCTCCTCATCAGTGATTTCAGTGCCTCCATCTCCGCTCGTTGAAAATTGACTCTCCCACAACCCCTCCATATAATTGACCTCTCGTTTGCAGTTTCGAGCTTCGTTGCACGATGCCGTTGTTCTCCAAAAACATTGTGGCCAACACGATGAATAGGTTCAGAGCCAGATTGCGTCATGCCTTTGCGATGGAACCGGAAGGACAGCCGTTATCTGTCGAAGATGTTGCGCTGCTCGAACGTGTTGCGGAAGCGGTCGTCGCGCGCGGGATGGCTGCTCCGGCTGTCGTCTTTCTGGAATCTATGGGCCCCATGAACTTTCTCGGCAGTCAAGCCCTCCATTTCCTCACCCCCGTTTTAGAAGTCGTGTTCCCGCAGCCTGACATTGAACGTGTTGCGCATCTGCTGGAGCGACGCGACACCCTGACACGGCTTGTGGCGATGATCGAAAGCCGGTCCGAAGCGCAGCGGGTAGCGGGACGTCCATGACCCTTCCGGCAGAACGGCCGCTCCACATAATTGTCGCCACTGATTGCGGCAGCACCACCACCAAGGCCATCCTGATCGAACAAATCGGAGACGATTACCGGCAGACCTACCGAGGCGAAGCGCCGACCACCGTGGAGGCACCCTTTGAGGATGTCACGCGCGGGGTCCTGAACGCGATTGCGGAAGTGGAGGAACTCTCCGGGCGGAAGATCCTCGATGGAGAGAAGATCATCACTCCCAACGGGGCAGGCGGAGACCACAAAGTCGGCGTGGATATCTACATATCAACCAGCAGCGCGGGCGGCGGTCTTCAAATGATGGTGGCGGGCGCGGTCCAGAGCATGACCGGTGCGAGCGCGCAGCGGTGCGCGCTGGGCGCGGGCGCGATCGTGATGGATGTGCTGGCGTCCAACGACGGGCGGCTCCCGCACGAGAAGATCGAACGCATCCGCTCGCTGCGTCCCGACATGATCCTGCTTTCCGGGGGAACGGATGGCGGGACTGTGACCCATGTCCTGGAGATGGCCGAGTATATCGCGGCGGCCGAGCCGCGCCCTCGCCTCGGCATGAGCTATGCGCTCCCCTTGATCTATGCCGGCAACAAGGATGCGCGCGAACAGGTGAAGGAGATTCTGGGTGAGAAGACCGCGCTGGTGATGACCGAGAACATCCGGCCGGTGCTGGAGCGGGAGAATCTGGGGCCGGCCCGCAACAAGATTCATGACCTGTTCCTGGAGCACGTCATGGCCCAGGCGCCCGGCTACAGGAAGCTGATCGACTGGGCCGGCGCGCCGATCATGCCGACCCCCGCCGCGGTCGGGCTCATTATGCAGACCATCGCAAAACGGGACAACCTGAACCTGATCGGCGTGGACATCGGCGGGGCCACGACCGACGTCTTCTCGGTCTTCGGCGGCGTGTTCAACCGGACCGTAAGCGCGAACCTGGGGCTGTCCTACAGCGTGTCGAATGTGCTGGCGGAGGCCGGCCTGGACAACATCATGCGCTGGGTGCCGTTTACGCTCGAAGAGCAGTCCTTGCGCAATCGGATCAAGAACAAGATGATCCGGCCGACCACGATCCCGCAGACGCTGGACGAGCTGCAGATCGAGCAGGCGATCGCACGGGAGGCCCTACGGCTCGCGCTGGAACATCACAAGTCGCTGGCCACCGGCCTGAAGGGCGTGCAGCAGGAGCGGACGATCTCGGATATTTTCGAACAGCGGACCTCTGGAGCGACGCTCATCGACATGCTGAAACTGGACCTGATCGTCGGGAGCGGCGGCATCCTGTCGCACGCGCCCCGGCGGGTCCAGGCGATGCTCATGATGGTAGATGCGTACGAACCGCTCGGGTTCACCGTGCTGTCCGTGGACAGTATCTTTATGATGCCGCATTTGGGGGTCCTCTCCACTGTCAACGAGAAGGCGGCCACCGACGTCTTTGTGCGGGACTGCATGGTCTATCTGGGCACGTGCGTGACACCGATCGGGCAAGGCAAAGACGGGGAGCGCTGCGCGGACTATACGGTGACCTTTCAGGGAGGCCGCAAGCCGGAACAAGGCATGTTGCCCTTCGGCGAGTTGCGACTCTTCCCGTTGGCGGTTGACGAGCGCGCGCAGGTCGAGCTGCGGCCGGCCAAGCACGTGGATGTCGGCGAAGGCAAGGGCGCGCCGGTGACGCGTGAGGTCCGAGGAGGCGTGGTGGGCCTGCTGCTGGATGGCCGGGGGAGGCCCCTCCAGTTGCCGTCTGATTCGCAGGCGCGGCTGGCGGCCCTGACCCGCTGGCACGAAGCGGTGAGTCTGTATCCGAAATAGGAATGGCTAACGCTGAATGATGAATGATGAACGCTGAATGGAGGAGGTTGGTACTCAGGCTCTTGGTCCGTAGAACAGACGCGTACGTTCATCGTTCAGCGTTCATAGTTCATAGTTGTGGTTGAAAGATGGGACACGCGTACACGCCAGGGTTGACAGTCACCGAGCGGACGATCGTCAGGAGGCGTCGCCTCTTGCCGATTCCCGGCACGGTCGAGGCCCAACCCGACAGCCGCGTCCAGGCTGATACGGTGGTGGCACGGGCCGAGCTGGCCGGCAAAGTCCATGTGGTCAACGTGGCGAACTTGCTCGGGATCGCGCCGGATGAGATTCGTGACTACCTAGTCAAGAAGGAAGGAGACCCGGTCCGCCTCGATGAGGTCATCGCCGAGGACAAACCGTTCATCAAGTGGTTTAAGACGGAGGTGCGCTCGCCGATTGAGGGCAAGCTGGAGTCGGTGTCCACGGTGACCGGGCAGGTGCTGCTGCGCGAGCCTCCGCGCTCGCTCGACCTGCTGGCGTACGTGGACGGCACGGTAGTAGAGGTCCATCCCAAGCAGGGGGTCACGGTTGAGACGGACTGTAGCCTGGTCCAGGGCATTTTCGGAATCGGCGGCGAAACGTGGGGGAACCTGGTCATGGGCGTGAAGTCATCGGATGAGACCCTGACGGCCGGACAGTTGGCTTCCTCCATGAAGGGCCGGATCGTCATCGGCGGTGCCTTCCTGGGGGCCGAGGCGATGCACCGAGCCCGCCAGATCGGGGTCGCGGGGTTGGTGGTGGGCGGCATCCACGACAAGGACCTTCGCGAATTGCTCGGGTATGACCTGGGGGTGGCGATCACCGGAACCGAGCGGGTAGGCTTCACGTTGGTGCTGACCGAAGGGTTCGGTGCGATCCCGATGGCGGCCAAGACCTTCGCGCTGCTGGCGGCCCATGCCGGTCAAAAGGCGTCTCTGTCGGGAGCCACCCAGATTCGGGCGGGGGTTATTCGTCCCGAGATTATCATTCCGCGACGACACGCTGCGGACCAGACGACGGAGACCGGCGCTGCAGCTCCGGGTGCCGAACGGTCCGGTATCAAGATCGGGGATCAGGTGCGCATCATCCGCGATCCGTTATTCGGCCGCATCGGCCAAGTGGTGGCGCTTCCGCCGGACTTGAAACAAATCGAGACCGAGAGCCGGGTTCGGGTTCTTGAAGTGGAATTAGCCAAAGGGACGCGAGCAGTCATTCCAAGGGCCAACGTAGAGATCATCGAGGGGTAGGAAGCGATGTTGAACGTTGAATGCAGAACGAGGAATGTGGGAGCGATCGTTCCGCATTCAACGTTTCTCCAGAGATTCCTTGTCATCCTGGCCTGCCTCTGCATGCTCCCGCTCGCCGCCGGGACCGCTTCCGCCCAGTCGCCGTTGAATCCCCCTGAAAATCTACGAGTCTTCGATGCGCCGAGCGATGCCGGGGGAGGGCTCACGCTCATCTGGGGGAGAGCCGACTACGACGGGCCGGACACACGATACCAGATCCTGCTCGCCGAGGAAGCGGACGCGGCTGCGAAAAAGGTCTTAGCCGAGTTTCCTGCCAATACCCGCTATGTCCGCAACGCGAAATGGCCATGGTGGTCGCGCCCGGCGCCACCGGAGTTTCACCAGTACGACATCAAATCGGGCAAAGGCGTGGACCTGAAGGACGGCACCCCTTATGTCGTGACCGTGGCAGTGTTGCGAGGAGCCGAGCGTGTCGAAGCCGGTGCGATCCGGGTCGTTCCGCAGCCGAACTGGGTCAACTGGAACCAGATGAACAACTTATTGCTGGCGCTGCTGTTCGGAGCGGTGGTGCTGGGCTCCATCCGGACGGCGAAACGGCGGGAGATCTTTCTGCGGCGCATCCCGGGCCTGGACGCAGTGGATGAGGCAATCGGTCGCGCCACCGAGCTCGGGAAGCCGATTCTGTACTTGACCGGCGCCGGAGACATGAGCGAGCCCTCGACGATTGCGGCGGCGGTGATTCTGGGTCGGGTGGCCAAGCGCGTGGCGGCCTACGAGACCGACCTGATGGTGCCCCACCGCGATCCGATCGTGATGGCGGTCTGCCAGGAAATCACCAAGCAATCGTATCTGGAGGCCGGCAAGCCGGACGTGTTCAAGGAAGATTCGAACTTCTTCATCACCACCGATCAATTCAGCTATACCGCCGCAGTGGACGGCATCATGCTGAGGCGGAAACCGGCCGCCAACTTCTTCATGGGCTCGTACTTCGCCGAATCGTTGCTGCTGACCGAGACCGGCGCGAGCACCGGCGCCATCCAGATTGCGGGCACCGACTCCGACCATCAATTGCCCTTCTTCGTGACCACCTGCGACTACACGCTGATCGGCGAGGAGCTGTACGCCGCGAGCGCCTACCTGTCGCGCGAGCCGATCCAGGTGGGCACGCTGCGGGGACAGGATATGGGCAAGGCCTTTATTCTTGTCGTCCTGGTGCTGGGGGCGGTGTTGGCCACGGCAGGCGTCCTGTTCAACACGGATCTGCCGGCGATCGCGCTGGACCTGTTCAAGGATTTGAAATGATCTTCCTTAGGCGACAGTTGCCGCTGCTGATCACGTTCGTCACCGGGTTACTCTTTGCGACGCAGTACTACGTGCCGCATCCGGCCTCCGAGCGTATGCTCACCGAGGTGACCAAGTGGCTCCAGATCATCGGCGGATTTGCGCTGGTCCTCGGGGTCACCAGTTTGTTCCATCTCCACGCCGTCAAGATCCGGCGCAAGGAGCCGGGATGGGGATACAGCTTTGTCCTGTACGCCGTAATGCTCGGCACGATCGCGGTGGGGCTGTGGGTGAACGGCAAGGAGACGGTCAACGGGACTGCGACCGCCTTCGGATGGATTTACTCCAACGTCATGGTGCCGCTGCAGGGCACCATGTTCGCGATCCTGGCGTTTTTCATTGCGTCGGCGGCATACCGCTCGTTCCGGGCTCGCAGCCGCGAGGCGGCCGTGCTGTTGCTCGCGGCCGTGGTCGTCATGATGGGCCGGGTCCCGCTGGGAGAATATCTGGTGCCGTTGAGCGGGGACATCACGCAGTGGATCCTGAACGTCCTCAACGCGTCGGTCCGGCGGGCCATTTACATCGGCGTCAGTCTGGGCGCGGTGGCACTGTCGCTGAAAATCATCTTCGGGATCGAGCGCGCTTATTTAGGAGGAGGAAAGGAGTGATGGGTGATGCGTCAGGCGTGATGGGTGGGGAAAAGCTGAAGTTCATAACTCATTACGCATCACGTATCACGCATAACGGGCTATGACGTTTGCTGAGCGCATGCTACGCATTGACCGCCGAATCATTTTCTTGCTGATCGGCCTGAGCACCCTGCTGCCGCTGCTCTATCCGGTCGGGCTCGCGATCAAAATCTCCCCGGAGGTCCGCGGCGTGCACGGCTACATCGAGTCGCTTCCCGAAGGGTCCGTGTTTTTGCTGTCGCTGGACTTCGATCCGGCATCCAAACCGGAGCTGTACCCGCAAGCTGTTGCCTTGCTGCGGCACGCGTTCGAAAAGAATCTCCGCGTGATCGGGATGACGCTCTGGCTCCCCGGCACCGGCATGGCCGATCAAGTCATCACGCAGGTGGCTCGTGAGAGGGGAAAAGTGAATGGCAAGGACTACGTGTTCCTGGGCTGGAGTCCGGGAGGCAGTTCGGTGATCATTAACATGGGGCAAGACCTCTACAAGGCGTTCCCGAGCGACTATTACAATCAACCCACGAAGGAGCTTGCGGCCCTGAACGGAGTGCGGAGCCTGAGGGATGTCAATTATGTCGTGAGTCTGGCCGCAGGCACCACCGGGATCGAAACGTGGTATGTGTTCGGGAAAGACAAATACAAATTCGAGCTGGGCGGCGGGTGCACCGGGGTGATCGCGCCGGGTCTCTACCCCCTGCTGCGCAGCGGGCAGATCAACGGGTTGATCGGTGGGCTGCGAGGAGCCGCTGAGTACGAGGTGCTCATCGGTCAGAAGGGGCGGGCGGTGGCAGGGATGGACGCGCAATCGGCGACGCACTTCGCGATCATTGCCTTGGTCATTCTCTGCAACGTGTTCTATTTGTTCATCCGGACCTCTCGCGGGCAGACCGGTCAACGGTCATGAGCAAGCCGACGAGGCGGGGAAGCGATGCCGTTTGAGGCGCTGTTGGGAGCGTGGGTGGCAACAGGATTGACCCTGTTCATCTTCACGTTCCTGTACAAAGACAACCCCTTATTCAAGCTGGCGGAGCACCTGTACGTGGGGGTCTCGGTCGGCTACACGATCGTGAAGGCCTATGACACGGTGGTCATTCGCCTGATCTATGAGCCGATGGTCGTGCAGGGGGACTGGTCGCTGCTGATCCCGCTCGGAATCGGGACGCTCATGTTGGCGCGGTATGCGCCGAAGGCAGCCTGGATGTCGCGGATCGCGTTTGCGTTTATTGTCGGCGTGGGGTCCGGTCTAGCCATCCCGCGGGTCATCTCCTCGTATATCCTGAAACAGGTGGAGGATACGATCCGGCCGCTCGTCTCGATGGCGCAGGGAGGGGCCCTGGCGTTCAGCACCAATATCTTGGACCCTGCCAGCAATCTGAATGCGGTGGTGCTGCTGGTCGGAGTGGTGTCGGTGCTTTTTTATTTCTTTTTCTCGATCGAGCATACCGGCCCGGTCAGGGTCGCGGCGCGCACCGGCATAGTGTTTCTCATGATCGCGTTCGGGGCCGCGTTCGGGTACACCGTGATGGCGCGTATGTCACTCCTGATCGGGCGGCTTACGGACCTGATCGAGTATGCCGATCCCGGGTATGGTCGTCCGTCACTCTGGCTGCTGTTGGCCACGATCACGACCTTAGTCGTCTGGAGTCTTCGGCGTCGGGATGAACACCCGCCGGAAGGGTGATCGGTGGAGAGCGCTCGGTTGCGGCGATCGTGCAGCTCAGGTAACATGGGTCACCAACGGAGTAGGGTAGTCAGATGACCCTGTCGGCGAAGGACCCTAAGCAATTTCCGCTCCTGCGGAACCTGCAGTTTTCCCCAGTCAAGGATCATGACGAACAGTATGTCGTGCTCTGGGACCCTACCGGCCTGTCCACGGAAAGACTCATTGTCCCTCTCCATTATTTCTACCTGTTTCAGCACTTCGACGGCGAACATTCTCTGGAGCAGATCGGGGCACAGTACCTGAAAAAGTACGGGGAGTTCTTCATGCCGGGTCGTCTGGAAAAGCTGGTGGCCGATCTGGATGAAAAGCTGTTTTTGGAGGGGGAACGGGTTGAAGCGGCCAAGCGCGCGACGTTGGCGGCCTTCCGCCAGGCTCCGGTCAGAAAAGCTGCCTTTACAGGTAAAAGTTATGAGGAGAACGGAGAGAAACTTACATTACAACTTGATGGATTCTTCGCCTCCAAAGAAGGGCCGGGCATCAAGCCATCCGCCCATAAGGGGCAGAAGATCAAAGGCATTGTGGCGCCGCATTATGAGATGCGGCAGGCCGGGCCGATCTATGCCTGGGCCTACAAGGAACTGCAGGAGGCCGAGACGCCGGACCTCTTTGTGATCCTGGGCACCTGTCATGTCGGCCTCCAGAACCTTTTTGCGGTCACGGAGAAAGATTTTGAAACACCCCTGGGAGTTGTGCCGGTCAACCGGGCGGTGCTGGATCGCTTCAGGCAGAAGGGGGGCGGGCCCTTCTTTGAAGAGGAAATCAGCCACCGGAATGAGCATTCGATCGAGTTCCAGCTCCCGTTTCTGCAGCACACCGTCGGGCACCATAAACCGATCACGATCGTGCCGGTCCTGTGCGCGTTCCCGCCGTCATGCCTGGTCGATCCGGAACTCCGGCCTATGAAGGACGCGGTCGAAACATTTATCCGCGCGCTGAAAGAGGCGATTGCGGAGTCGGGACATGAGGCGTGTGTGGTGGCCAGCGCCGAACTGGCTCACATCGGCATGCGGTACGGGGACCCGACGCCGCCCACCGATTTTTCTTTCCACCGGTGCATGCAAACGGATTTGGAGATGCTGAAACCGGTGGAGGAGCTGAACGCCGACGCCTTTGCGCAGTTCATCCAGAAGGAAGAGGACCGTCGCCGAATTTCCGGCTTCGCGGCGATCTACACGCTGTTAAGGTTCATCCAGGCTGAAAAAGGGGAAGTGCTGCGTGACGACCGGAGCATCACGGATCAGTTTAACTCGACCGTGACCTACTGCAGCATGGCGTTCTTTTAACCCGCATTATTCATGGGGGTTCGTGACGAAACCGCTGAGACGCCAAGCGAGACGGGCGCGCGGAGGCGCGAGGGAGGGAGACGTACTTGAAACAGTACGTTGACCGAC
>JACQQM010000122.1 GCA_016207025.1 Nitrospirota bacterium
GTTCACCTCGGATTCAAACGCCTCAAGAAGATAGTTATTATTGTATTTGACATAGCTCACAGGAGTTGGATTGAGGGTCAGGTCTTGCAATCACGCAATCTTGCATCACCTATCACCAAGAACCGGGGAAAGAGCTGATAACAGGCCCCTGTTGGGGCTTCTTGAGGGTATTCGAGCCGCCCCCCTCAAAAGCAAAGTCCTATCACCTTTCCACCGCCCCGACGGACAGAAAGGTTGGAATAGTAGGGTGGGAGGCGCTCTTCTCAGCGGCCTGCTTGTTTTCGCAGCCGCCCCCAGTAGGCCGTCCCCACGTAGCCGCATGCGCCGGTGAGAGTCGTCAGGGCCATGATGCGATACACCCGCCCTCTCGAAATCTTTAGTGTGACCGCGGGGTCCAGCAAATCTGGCGAGGTGAAGACGAGTTGAAGAGTGCCGCCGGCGAACAGAATCGGCCACATGCACGCGAGGCGCAGACGGACCTCGCGCCGGGGGATTGCCATGGTATAGAGCCAGCCCTGATCGAGATGGTCCAACGCCATCCGGACCAGTTTGAGGACGATCGGTCTGAACGCAGGCAGACTGTCTTTTCTGAGCAGATCCTTCGGCTCAAGCCCAGCTTCCCGCAGAAGCATCTCCGGAATATAACAGCGCCCGCGCTGCAGATCACGGGCAAGATCTTTCAGAATGTTCGTGAGCTGCAACCCCTTTCCAAACCGCACGCCGATCGCGGCCATCTCGGTCGCGTTCCAGCGGGTCAACGACGGCAGATGGGCGCACATCATGGCGGTCCAGAATTCTCCCACACACCCCGCCACATAGTAGGTATACCGATCCAGGTCGTCCAGGGTGCGGAGCGCGGTCAGGTCGCGAGTCGAATCGCCGGGGAACACCGTCAGATCCATCTCCATCCCGTTGGTGAGCGTGCTCATGAGCTCCCGTATTCGCCCACGGTCCTCCGGCGCAAACTCCAGGTATAACCGGAAGCAGTCCTCCAAGCGTTCCAGCAGCACGCGCTCAGCCGACTCGGTCTGGTGCGGAATCAGCGCGGCCTGAATGGCTCGGACATCACCCCAGCCGACCTGATCGCCGGCAAACTGAGCCTTGAACTGCTTGAGAAACAGAAGCCGGCTGCCCCGGTCGATCAGATCCGTATCCGCAACGGTATCGGCCGCCCGCGCAAATAAATAGGAGAGCCCGACCTGATCTCTCACCGAGCGGGGCACGACGAGAAGCGTGAGATAAAACGAGCGGGAAACCTGCCTGAGGAGCTTGTTCAGAAGCACTCGTTACCGCACTTCCAGACGACCTTCCATGCCCTTTTCCCGGTGGCTCGCGAAAAAGAGCAGCTTCTTATCGCAATAGAAGGTGAAGGTGCCGGCTTGAGGAGGTGTGAAACGGACCGTGACGCTCTTGCCGGCCCTCACATCCTGCTCCAGCTTGAAGCCGGCGGCAGGGTCGTTGAGGAGGAAATTATGCGGCGTCAGAGTCGTGACGCTGGTCAAGGTCAACTCGACGGGCTTGCCAGCCTGGACCACGAGGTGATTGGGGGTATAGGAATAGCTGTCCATCGTGATCGTCGCCCGCTGCACGCCATCTGCATCGGCGGATACCACAAAGGGCTCCACTTCTGCTCCAGCGGCCATGGTAACCGTCCCAACCAAGAGCACAACAACCGAGAACGCGATGCGCAGATCAATGAAATGAACTCTCCGCATGGCCCTGCTTCTACCAGAAGCATTCCGACCCGTCAACCACAGCCTTTCTTCCCATCCGCTTACGACCTTGACGAACGCCAAAATGGTATTATCTTCCCCCCGTCAGGAGGGGTCCATCCAACCGACATGTGATTTTTCGCGACGGCGGTTGTATAATGAGCCTCAATCACTCAGGCGAAAACATCGAACCAATCTTGTGATGACCGCATGACCACCGAAGGAGGAGTGCAAGCATGAAGTGGCTCAAGGGTATAGGGTTGCTGCTCATTGCCAACGTGCTGATCTTTGTGACCCTATCGATCACGTTCCATGTACTGGTGAATATCATCCTGCCCGCGTTCGGCATTGACGTCCGGGGGGCCGTGAACCAGGAAGACCTGGTCTGGGCGCTGGTGATCGGGTTCGGCGGCGCCTTCCTGAGCTTGGCGTTTTCCAAACAGATGGCCAGATCCATGCTGGACTGTTATCAGATCACCCAGCCTCGGTCTCACGCCGAACAGGTCATCTATGGGGCGGGCCAGGAGATCGCGCAGCGGCTGCGCATCCAGATGCCGGAAGTGTGGGTGTACGAGGCGGCGGACCCCAACGCCTTTGCGACCGGCCCGAGCAAAAATAACTCGATGGTGGCCGTGTCCACCGGCCTGCTGAACAACCTCAACGAGCAGGAAGTGCGGGCGGTCCTGGCGCACGAGATGGGGCACGTCTACAACGGCGACATGTTCACCACCACGGTCCTAGCCGGCCTCATGAACACGTTCGTGTATTTCATCAGCCGGTGGGTGTACCGGCATCTGGCAGAGCGCAACGAGGCGTTGGCGTTCGGCATCTACATCTTTCTCCAAATGGTGCTGTCCTTCCTGGCCATGATCCCGATTAGCTGGTTCTCGCGCCGCCGGGAGTTTGCGGCCGACGCCTTCTCGGCCCGGGTGTACGGACGGGACGCGATGATCTCGGCCTTGCAGGCCATTGATCGGTGGATCAACCGGGCCCAGATGGAGTACAGCACCCAGGACGCCCTGGCCACGATGAAAATCTCCGGCAAATCCAGAGGGTTCCTTCGCTTGTTCGCCACGCACCCGCCCATCGAGGAACGGGTGGCAGCTCTCCAGCGCCAGTAAACCGGGAGCCAACCATGGCCCGAAAAGAGAGGATCACCGCGATTGCGCTTGCGCTTGGCGTCATGGCCGGATGCAACCCGGGTTATACGCTGGCAGGGGAACACGGCGGACCAGCGCCGGCTTCAGAGGGGGTGCCTCGACTGATGGCTGCACAAACCGGAACCGTATACGACTTCACTCTGAATGACATCGACGGGAA
>JACQQM010000123.1 GCA_016207025.1 Nitrospirota bacterium
GAACAGGGTGGCAACAGCTACCACTTCTACAGCGCACCTGCGCAATAGGATTGAGAGCACTCAGGGCTCACCGGCGAGGGTGGGACCATCCTTTTTCAGGACGCAGGCTTGAATCCATCGCGCACGCAATACGTCGGCATCATCTCACCGCCGTGGAATTGCGTCCTGTGCGCCCAGCGTCGCAAGATGCCTTGCCCGTCGAAGGTGAGCACATATTCGTCGCACCAAGACCCTGCCGTGGCCCACGTATTCTGACTGCCTGGCTCTATTTCACGCACCTCGTAGACCCACACCGATTCCCCCGTCTGGGTAGAGGACATCAGACGCGGTGGACCAAGCTCCTGCTTCACCTCCTCTTGCGTCGCCCGATCGGTTGCCGAGCGCAGGTAGAGCGTTTCTTTCGGGATAAAGAGCGCGCATCCCGTGCCAATCACTGCCAGACTCACGAGCGTGCCTAGAGCGAGAGCCTTCATCATGCACCTCCCATTGCAGAGGCCTGTCGGCTCTTTCATTCTACACCGTGTTCGAGGAAGAATTCAGGGCCAGGTGTGCGTCTTCACAGACCCCAACGAAGAGAAGCTATTCGATCTTATCCAGCTTGATCCGTAGTTCGTTCAGTTGGGCAGGGTCCACCGGTGAGGGGGCGTCGGTCATGGGGCACTGGGCCTTTTGCGTCTTCGGGAAGGCGATCACGTCGCGGATGGAGTCGGCCCCTCCCAGCAGCATGACCAGGCGGTCCAGGCCGAAGGCGATCCCGCCGTGCGGCGGTGCTCCGTACTCGAGGGCCTCTAAAAGAAAGCCGAACTTCGCCGCGGCTTCATCCTTGCCGATTCCAAGCAAGTCGAAGACCTTCGTCTGCACCTCTCGCCGATGGATACGAACGCTTCCCCCGCCCAGCTCATTCCCATTCAGGACCAGATCGTATGCTTTCGCTCTCACCCGAAGTGGTTCCGCGTCGAGCAGTCCCACATCCTCATCAAATGGCGCGGTGAAGGGATGATGAATCGTCACATAGCGGCCGCTATCTTGGTCATACTCCAGGAGCGGGAAATCGACCACCCACAGCGGGCACCAGCGGCTATGAGCGATCAGGTTCAGCTCCTCGCCGAGGTGCAGCCGCAGCCGGCCCAGGACATCGTGCACCACCGTCGGCTTGTCCGCGACGCAGAGGAGCAGGTCGCCGGGGCCCACCTGCGGCAGGGCGCCCAGCAACCTGCCCGCAACCAGGAACTTGGCGATGACCGAGTCGAGCTGCCGGTCTGGGGTGATCTTCACCCAGGCCAGGCCCTTGGCGCCCCAGCTCTTGGCCAGCTCCCCCAAGGCGTCGATCCGGCTGCGGGGGATCGCGGCGCCGTCCTTCACCACGAGGGTTTTCACGATCCCGCCCTTGGCAACCGTCTCACGAAAGACCTTGAACTCGGTCTGAGCGGCGAACCCACTCAGATCGTGGAGGGGCATCTCAAAGCGGAGATCCGGTTTATCCGACCCATAGCGGCCTATGGCCTCCTGATACGTCATCCTCGGAAACGGCGTGGCGAGCTGAACCCCGGCGGTTTCCTGGAAGATGAGGCTGATCATCCGCTCGACCAGTGACATGACCTGCTCCCGGTCAACGAAGGAGAGCTCCAGATCGATTTGCGTGAACTCCGGCTGGCGGTCAAACCGCAGGTCCTCGTCCCGGAAGCACCGCGCGATTTGATAATAGCGGTCCACCCCCGCCACCATGAGAATCTGCTTGAACAGTTGGGGCGATTGGGGAAGCGCGTAAAAATTGCCGGGATTCACCCGGCTGGGGACGAGGTAATCACGGGCGCCTTCCGGGGTACTCTTGGTCAGCATAGGGGTTTCAATTTCAAGGAACCCCTGACTATTCAGAAAGGACCGGACCCGTTGCGTAACCTCATGGCGCAGGCGCAGCAGCCGCTGCATCGTCGGCCGGCGAAGGTCCAGGTACCGGTACTTCAGCCGCAAGGCTTCGGTCACATCGGCGTCATCCTCGATCATAAACGGCGGCGTTCGCGCATCGTTCAGAATCTCAAACGCTTGTGCCAGCACCTCGACCTCGCCGGTTGCCAAATTGGGATTGGCCGAGCCGTCCGGTCTCAAACTCACCGTGCCGGTCACCGCCATCACGTATTCATTCCGAAGGGCATGAGCCTGCTCGTGCGCTTTTGGGTTGGTGTCCGCGTTAAAGACGATCTGGGCGATCCCGCTCCGGTCCCGAAGATCGATAAAGATCACGCTGCCGTGATCCCGCCTCCGCTGGACCCAGCCGTTGAGCGAGACCGTCTGGCCGACCTGCGCGCGGGTTAACTCCCCGCACAGATGCGTCCTGATCGTCATGCGCCCCTCCGCAACGCAGCCCGTGAGGCGTGAGGCGTGAGGCGTGAGGGGGGCGAGGCCAGCCCGGCTTGGCTCTCCACCCTCTTGAGGACGGCACGCAGAGCATTGGCCTCCCTATTGGTGAGATAGCGGTACTCCCCCGGCGCAAGATCGCCCAGCGCGAGCGGGCCAAACCGCACGCGCGTCAGCTTCAGGACCGGATGGCCCACGGCCTCCAGCATGCGCTTCACCTGATGCTTGCGTCCCTCATAGATCGTGATTTCCAGCCACGAGTTTTCCGTCGCTTTCCTGACCTTCTTGACCATGGCCGGTCCGGTCCGCCCATCCCGCAGGACGACGCCCCGCTCAAGGGACGTGATCTCCTCGTCGCTCAGGATCCCTTTGACCTTGATCAAATAGGTTTTCGGCACATGATAGCGCGGGTGCAGCAGCGCCTGCGCCAGCTCACCCTGGTTGGTCAACAGCATCAAGCCCTCGCTGTCGAAGTCGAGCCGCCCCACCGGGAACACTCGCAACCCCACCCCGCCCAGCAGATCGCTGATGGTCGGCCTGCCCGCGGGATCGCTGAGCGAAGACAGGTACCCCTTCGGCTTGTTGAGGAGCAGAAAGACCTGGGGCGGCACCGGCTTGAGATGGCGCCCGTCAACCTTCACATGGTCCTTGAGCGGATCGACCCGGGTGCCAAGCTCGCGCACGATCCGACCGTTGACGCAGACCCGTCCCTGCGCGATCATCGCCTCCGCCTTCCGGCGGGACGCGAGCCCCGCGTCCGCAATCACCTTCTGCAACCGGACTTCCATTTCCTTCCCACTCCGCTCTCGTCCAGGGAGGGCTAGGCTGGCCTAACTGCGCGCGTTCACCGAGCACCGCCTGCTATTTAATATCCGATCAACTCTTGCGTGCGCGGTGCGCGAGCACGGGGCAGCCTAGCCCTCCCCTACTCCCACTCGATCGTGCTGGGTGGTTTGGAGCTCACGTCATAGACCACCCGGTTCACGCCCTTGACTTCGTTGACGATGCGGCTCGAGAGGGTGCTGAGCAACTCGTGCGGCAACCGGGCCCAGTCAGCGGTCATGCCGTCCAGGCTGGTGACCGCTCTGACCGCTACCACATGCTCATACGTCCGTTGATCTCCCATCACGCCCACCGTGCGCACCGGCAGCAACACCGCAAACGCTTGCCAGAGTTCCCGGTAGAGGCCGGAATTCCTGATTTCCTGTTCCACGATGGCCTCCGCCGCGCGCAACATGTCCAGTCGTTCCCGCGTCACGGCGCCGAGGATCCGAATGGCAAGGCCGGGCCCGGGAAACGGCTGCCGCCAGATGATGTCATCCGGCAGGCCCAGTTCCTTCCCCAGGAGGCGGACTTCGTCTTTGAAGAGCTCGCGCAGAGGTTCAATGAGGCGCAGCTTCATCCTGGTCGGAAGCCCGCCTACGTTGTGGTGCGTCTTGATGGTGGCGGACGGTCCCTTGAAGCTGACGCTTTCGATGACGTCGGGGTACAACGTCCCCTGCACCAGATAGTCCACTTTCTTCAGGCGACGCGACTCTGCTTCAAAGTTCTTGATGAAGAGGCGCCCGATGATCTTGCGTTTCCGTTCCGGATCGACCACCGCCCTCAAGGCGTGAAGAAACTCGGACGAGCGGTCAAGGAATCGCAGGTTGAGCTTGAGGTGCGTGGCAAAAGTCTCTCGAACCTGCTCCCCCTCCCCTCGCCGTAGCAAGCCGTTGTCCACGAAGACGCAGGTCAACTGAGTGCCCACCGCGTGGTGCGCCAGGACGGCCGCCACGGAGGAATCGACGCCGCCGCTCAACGCGCAGATGACCTTGCCGTTTCCGACCTCCTCGCGGATTCGGCGGACGGCGGCCTCCACGTAGGAGCTCATCGTCCAGGTGGGCCGGCAGCCGCAGATGTCGTACACGAAATTTTGCAGAATCTTGAATCCCCCCCTCGTGTGCGCCACCTCGGGATGGAACTGCAGGCAATAGATCCGGCGGTGGGGCTCCACCGCCTTCATGGCGGCGATCGGCGAGTTCGACGTATGGGCGATCGAGCGAAATCCTTTGGGCATCCGCTCGATCCGGTCACCGTGCGACATCCACACGGCGCAGGATGGCCCCGTCGCCACTCCCTTGAACAGGTCGGACGCGTCATCGATCATCAATTCGGAACGGCCGTATTCTCGCTGTGCGGCCTTGGCCACGTCCCCGTCCAACAGATGGGTGACCAGTTGCATCCCGTAGCAGATGCCCAGAATGGGCAGCCCTTGATCCAGAAGCGCTTTCGGTACCACCGGGGCGTTCCGATCGTAGACGCTGGCTGGACCGCCAGACAGGATGATGCCCTTAGGACGGTAGGCCTCAATGGTGGCGAGCGGGGCGGAATAGGGAAGAATCTGCGAATAAACCTGAGCTTCGCGAATACGGCGAGCGATGAGCTGGGTGTACTGAGACCCGAAGTCCAGAATCAGGATGCGGTCGTGCCACAATTCCATGACGGGAGTGACCCTCTCACGTCGCTACAATGGCGCTCCCGCCAAATGGGGTGAGCCTTACTCCCAGTCGGTCCGATAGTTCGGCGCCTCCTTGGTGATGATCACATCATGGACGTGACCCTCCCGGAGGCCTGCCAGCGTCTGTCGGATGAACGTGGCTTTTTGCTGCAACTCAGGAATCGTTCGGCAACCGCAGTAGCCCATGCCGGATTTGACCCCGCCCACGAGCTGATAGACGACACCGGCAAGAGTCCCCTTGTAAGGAACCCGGCCTTCAATCCCTTCGGGAACCAGCTTGGCGGCCGGACGACCGGCTTGAAAATAGCGGTCCCTCCCGCCCTTCTCCATCGCCCCCAGCGAGCCCATCCCCCGATAGACTTTGTAGGTCCGACCTTGGAAGAGCACTGTTTCGCCCGGAGACTCTTCCGTTCCGGCAAGAATGCTTCCGATCATCACGGCGGAGGCACCCGCCGCCAAAGCCTTGGTAATGTCCCCGGAGTACTTGATGCCGCCGTCGGCGATCACCGACACCCCGCTCCCGGCGAGCGCGGCCGCACAATCCGCGACCGCGGTCAACTGCGGCATGCCCGCCCCCGACACAATGCGCGTCGTGCAGATGGAGCCCGGACCGACCCCGACCTTGACCGCATCAGCCCCGGCTTTCGCGAGATCCTTGGCCGCCGTGGCGGTCGCAATATTGCCGGCCACCACCACCAAGTCCGGGTACTTCTGCTTGATGACCTTCACAGTGTCCAGGACACCGCGCGCATGGCCGTGGGCCGTGTCCACCACTACCATATCCGCGCCGGCCTTCGCCAGCAGCGCCACGCGTTGGTCGGCATCCGCTCCGACGCCGACGGCCGCCCCCACACGCAGGCGTCCATGCGCATCCTTGCAGGCATGGGGATATTTGATCCGCTTTTCGATATCTTTGATGGTGATCAGGCCCTTCAGCTCGAAGCGCTTGTTGACGACCGGCAGTTTCTCGATTCGACACTCATGCAGGATTTCCCGCGCCTTTTCGAGGCTGGTGCCTTCGGGAGCTGTCACCAGCTTTTCCCGCGTCATGACCTGGGACACTTTGAGATCCATCCGGTTCTCGAATCGCAGATCGCGGTTCGTCAGAATGCCGACGAGCTTGCCCTGCTTGGTCACGGGAATGCCGGAGATGCGGTACTTGGCCATGATCTGGTGGGCATCCCGAATCGTCTGGTCCGGCGAGATGGTGATGGGATCAATGATCATCCCGCTTTCCGACTTCTTCACCTTATCCACTTCGGCCGCCTGATCGACGGGCGACAGCACACGATGGATCACGCCGAGACCGCCTTCCCGCGCCAGCGCGATGGCCAGCCGCGCCTCGGTCACCGTATCCATCGCCGCGCTCACGATCGGAATGTTGATCGTAATGTTGCGCGACACGCGCGTCTGGGTATCCACCTCGCTGGGCAAGACCTCGGACTTGGCCGGCACCAACACGACATCGTCGTAGGTCAGCCCCACCCGCACGTCTTTATCCAGCATGGTCCTCCTGCACACATTCGGAAGCCCAATGACGCCGACGGGCACTTGAAGGAAACTGAAAATTTAGCACACGCATCTAAGAGGGTCAAGGTAAGCGAGCCATGAACCCGACAGGGCCTCAACGGGGTTCCATAGACCGCGAAGCGGCCGTTCCCGGGGGCTATTGGTTCTGCGCCTCCTGGGTCCTGTCTGTCAACGCCGCCGCGGCCTCGGCCTCTTCCTTCAGGCGTTCGCTGCCCTCTTCGGCCGGCATGAATTGCTGCACGCGCGTATTCCCGCTGTCCACAACGAAGACGCCGCCGCGCGCATCCACGGCGATGCCGTAAGGGAAATTGAACTGCCCATTGCCTGGGCCGAATCCGCCCCACTGCGTGATGAAGTTCCCCTCGCGGTCGAATTTCTGCACGCGCTGGTTGCCGGTATCCGTGACGTAGACATCGCCGTTTCCATCCACCGCGATGCCCCACGGGGACCGGAACTGCCCGGCCTCTTGGGACTGCTGGCTGCTGGCGTGCCCGGGGCCGAGCCCGCCGCCCCATTTCGCGATCAGCTGCGGCAGCACGTTGGTGCTCGTGTCGAACTTCTGGACGCGGTGATTCCCCATGTCGACGACGTAGACGGCCCCGTCGGCCGGGTCCACCGCGATCCCGCGCGCAAAATAAAACTGCCCATCGTTGCTGCCGAAGCTGCCCCACTGCATCACAAACTCGCCGCTGGGGTCGAATTTCTGCACTCTGAAGTTCGCGCTGTCCACGACGTAAATGTATCCCCGCACGCGATCCACCGCGATGCCCCACGGTGAGCTGAACTGGCCTTCCCCGTTGCCGCGCGAGCCGAACTTCATGAGATACCCGCCCAGCTTCCCGTCGAATTTCTGGACCCGATGGTTATTCGTGTCCACCACGTACACGTCACCGCGCGCATCGCACGCGATCCCGGTCGGATTGTGGAAGCTGCCGTTTGCCGTCCCGAAGCTCCCCCACAGGATGATGAAGTTTCCGTTGTTATCGAACTTCTGGACACGGTTGTTGCCATTGTCCACGACAAGCAGGCTGCCTTGCTGGTCGACGGCCAGCCCGTACATCGGCGCCATGAATTCTCCCCCGTGCAGCAGGGAGGCCCCGCGGCCGGGCTTGCCCCACTTCGACACGCACAGGTACCCCGACGTATTGACCAGGATTGACGCGCTGGCCGGCACCGAGATGTTGTTGCCGACGTCTTTGAACCAGACGTAGATGGTCTTGTTGCCGTCGCTCGGCGAAAGCGTGAACGGAACTGTGGCCCCAAATTTGTGGGCGGGCTCAACCTCTACCCATCCCGGCATGGCAGCCGTCGGCGCCATCGGGCTTTCAGAAATGTAATAGGCCCCGACGCCCGTGTCCATATCGTTGGCCGAAATCGTGACCACCACGTCGGGGGAGTTTGTCATGAACGCGCCGTGGTTGAGCACCGCGTATGGGCTCTGCGGAGCGGTTATATCAATGAGCACCGGCGTGGCCGTCACCTCTTCGGAAAGCCCGCTTTCTCGCCCCTCCTCGTACACCGCCGTGAGCGCATAGTAGTACGGGATGTCGTTGGTCAGACCGGTGTGTGTGTACGGGCTCGTGACGCTCTCGATCCGCGTCCCGCTTTGTACGGTCACGCTGGGGTTGGTATGGAAGTAAAGATTATAAGAGACGGCGCCCGGCACCTCGAGCCAGCTCAGGGCTATTTCGGTATCACCTGCTTTCGCGACCAAGCTCCGTGGAGCCGGCAAATCGGTTGTTTGCGCCTGGGCCACCTGTTTGGTGCGATTGAGTTCTTCCTCGGTCGGCGCGTACTTCAGGAAGCGATTGTTCCCGCTGTCCACGACGTACACGTTCCCCTCTTTGTCGACCGCGATACCGGACGGGAAGTTCAGCTGACCTTCGGTGATGCCGCGGTTTCCCCAGGCACAGATGAACGTCCCGTTTCCGTCGAATTTCTGGATCCGGTGATTTCCGCTGTCCACCACGTACACGTTGCCGAGCGCGTCGCAGGCGACGCCCCAAGGGGCCTTGAATTGACCGGGGCCGCTCCCCTCCTTCCCCCATTTCGCCAGGAAACTCCCGCGGGTATCGAATTTCTGAACGCGATTGTTGCCCTCATCCGCGACGAACACGTTGCCCACGAAATCGACCGCCACGCCGCGCGGGAAGAAAAAGGCCCCATCGAAACTCCCGTCCCGGCCCCATTTCATGAGGGGCGTCCCATCCGACTTGAACTTCTGGATCCGCGCGTTGCTCGTATCCGAAATGTACATATTGCCTTCTTTATCCGTCGCCACCCCCCAGGGGACGTCGAACATCCCCATGTCGGCGCCGCGCCAGGCAAATCCGAACTTGCCCCAGGTGGTCATACAGTTGCCTTCGGCATCGAACTTCTGGACCCGGTTGTTGCCGCTGTCGGCCACGTACACATCCCCCTCAGGCGATGTGGCCAGGCCGCGAGGATAGTAAAACAGTCCCTCTTGGGAGCTTGCCTCGCCGCCCCACCGCGCGAGGAACTCCCCTTCTCTGTCGAATTTTTGGATAGAATGGTTGTCTGTATCGGCGACGTAGATGTTCCCGTCCTTATCCAGAGCGATGCCGGTCGGAGAGCTGAATTCGCCGTCGTCCACCCCTTCCTGCCCGATTTTCATGACCAAGAGGTAGGGTGCCGGGATGGCCATGACCTCCGCCGATTCCGGGCTTTCCCCGTTGGGGGTGACCACGGTCACGACGTAGTGGTAGCAGGTCCCATTGGCCAGGTCGTCATGGAGATACGGCGAGGTGGCTCCCTCGATTAAATTCCCCTTCTCCTTGGTAACGCCGATGATCGGATTAAAGTCCGCAGGGCTGGCAATCGGACGGGTTAACACGGAGAACGTAATCTGCACACCCTTTGAGGTGAGAAAGTACAGGTTGTAATACATCGCGTCCGGCACGGGGTCCCATGAAATCATGATCCGGCCGTTCCCCGGCTTGGCGACCACCCCCGTCGGGGCCGGAGGCAGTTCCTCCTCGGCAGTCGAATCTCCCGCGCCCCAGTCGTCCGGATTGCCCTCAGCCCGGAGCCTCGAACGGACTGCCCATATAGGTTCGTGTAACAGCCACTTCTTCATCATGCCCTCATTGCTTCAGGAATCATCGTTTCAGAAATTGTCGAGGAAAGATTCTGGCTTCTTTCAAGCACTTAGAAACGCAGTCTAGCAAACGCCAAACGACCAAGTCAAGGTAGCCGCGCCCCGACGAGGCCTCACCGTTTGGCACTTAACGGCCCCTTGCACTGAGGATGAGGCGGGTTGTGGCGGGTCCTGCGATTCGCTAAGATGAACTCCGTACAACGGGCTCATCGTCGCGCGAGATTCACGATGCCGCCGGCTCTCTACGTCGCCCGGTTGCTTCCTGATCCGGTCATGGCCGTGATCCGGGAACGGTTCCGCCTGACCCTTCCGCCCGCAGCCGATCCTCCCAGCCGGAAGACTCTGCTTGAAGGCTTCCGGGAAGCGGAGGCGGCCATCTGCACCCTTACGGAACAAATCGACCAGGACGTGCTGATCGCAGCGCCCCGCCTCCGGGTGATTGCCAATTACGCCGTCGGGTACAACAACATTGACGTGGCCGCCGCCCAGGCCAGAGGGATGGTTGTCACCAATACGCCCGATGTGCTCACCGAGGCGACGGCGGACCTCACATGGGCTCTGTTGCTGGCCGCGGCCCGCCGTATTCCGGATGGCCACGAACTGATGCAGCAGGGGGCCTGGAAAGGATGGGAGCCGACCCAGATGCTCGGCGCGGATGTAGCCGGGCAGGTACTCGGCATCATCGGGATGGGCCGGATCGGCAGAGCCGTCGCGCGGCGGGCGGCGGGGTTCAACATGCGAGTCCTGTATTATTCCAGAGCTCCGGCCCCCTCCGCTCCAAACGAGCGGTGGCGGCGGGTGTCCTTTGAGGAGATTCTCGCTCAATCGGATTTCCTCAGCCTGCACGTACCGTTGACTCCTGACACGCACCATCTGATTGGGGCAAAGGAACTCCGGCGCATGCGCCCCACTGCGTTCCTGATCAATACTTCCCGGGGGCCGGTGGTGGATGAAGCGGCGCTCGTGGACGCCCTCCGGGAAGGCCGGCTTGCCGGAGCCGGGCTGGATGTGTACGAGCAGGAGCCCCATATGCATCCCGGCCTCCGATCACTCCCGCACGTGGTCACCCTGCCCCACCTGGGTTCGGCGACGCGGAACACCCGGACCCGAATGGGCCTGATGTGTATCGAGAATATCGTGGCCGTCCTGGAAGGGCGCCCGGCTCCGAATCGGGTGGGATGACCGTTTGTGGTGGAAAACGTGACCGGAGGAGTTGCAGATCAGTGGCTAGGACACCAGCTTGAGATCCTTGGTACGATTGATCCGCTGGAGCCGTCTGGGCACATCCAGGAAGGTCGGAATTGACGAGAACATCTCCAACGCGCGGTCAAACTGGCCTTCGGCTTCATACAGCACGCCCAGCTCGTATCGCACCGAAGCAGCCGTATCTCCTACACAGCGGGGATCAGCCAGCGATTTTTCCAAGTACGCGATCGCCGGCCCATTCATGCCCCGTTCTTTCAAACAGGCGGCGAGCATGCGGCAGGAATCCATGAACCATTCCGCTCCGTTGACCGCCAGTTGAAACTCCTCGATCGCTTCCTCCGGCAGGCCCATGTTCTTGTAGGCAAGGCCAAGTTCGTAATGCGCCCCATACTCCGTGTCGGACGGGGGCCCCTGTCTCTCTGGAACCTCGGCGCGCGGGGCTTCACGGGAAGGTGCAGCGGCCTCCAATGCGGGAGCGGCTTGACCAACCGCAATGGCTGGGGCTTCCGAAGGCTGAGATTCAGGCTCGCGCGGCGGTGGTTCAGGCTTTGCCGGAGCCGCAACATCCTGGTGAACAGGAAGAGGCTCAGCGACTGGCGCCGCAGGGGTCGCGGAGTCCTGGTGCACCGGAACCGGTTCGAATACTGACGCCAACTGATCGATGACGGGGCTGGTGGGCGCCACCTCTTTAATCCGGTCAAACAGCTCGGCTGGCAGCGTCTGCTGTTCCGGATCAGGGTGCTCGACCAGCAGTTTAATCGCCTTCCCGTAGTGGACGGCGGCGGCCTGTACGTCCCCCTTATCTTCGAACACACGGCCGAGCAACTCGATCAATCCCACACAGTCGGGGTCAACGGCCAGATACTCGCGAATCATGGACTCCGCGAGCATGGAATCGTGGGCGCGCATGGCCGCCTCGGCCAGAAACCGGTATTCGGTCCTGGCCACCGCCATGTCACCCCGCCTGAGGTGCAGCATGGCCAGAAGGCGGCACACCTCGGGATCTCCCGGTTCTCGATCGAGCAGTTCCAGCAAGAGCGATTCCGCCTCGGCATACAGCCCGTCGTTGATCTGCTTGCCAGCCTTCTCCAGATAGCCTTGGCGTCGTGGTTCCGGCTGTTCTTTTCGCGTCTCGGCTGCCGGTGACGACGCCGGCGGCGGGGGCTGCTTGGCTTCTGGGGAAACCCCGGCATGCGGTTGCGCGGCAGCTTGTTGGGGACGCTTCTGCGCTGAGGAATGCTCGACGGGCTGGGGTGACGCGTCCACGATGTCAACCGGCACACTCTCTTGATGGCACAACTCTGTGAACTGTTGTTTGAGTTCCTGATTGGACGGGTCCAGCTTCACCATCTTGCGATACACTTCGATGGCTTCCCGTCTTCGACTTTCTTTTAGAAGGAGTTTGGCCAGGGTAAGATACTCGGCGACGGCGTTCGTGATCAGGCCGCGTTCCGCGTTGAGGTCTCCAATCAGCAGATAGACTTTATAGCTGGACGGATTGAGCTTGAGGATTTTCTTGTAGATCGCGATCGCCTTGACCGCCGCCCCACTGGCCCGGAATGCGGCACCGGCCTGGAGATAGGCTTCAATCGCGTCGGCCGTCGCGTTACGTTTGAGGTGGAGATCGCCGATGGTATTGAAGATGGTGCTGTCGGCGGGCGTTCCGGTCACCAGCTTCGTCCATTCGGCGATGGCCTTCTCGTATTGGCCGCGCGACGCAAAGAGCTGGGCTTTGGCCAAAACAGCGTTCTTGTCGGCGCTCAATGATGCAACCTCCAAGATGGCCAAAAACTATCAGTTTAACGGAGTGCTGTCAAGAAATCGGGCCCGAGAAACAACTCACGTTAGAGCCGGCCTGACCGTACGGCGGGCATAAGAAAATGAGTGGAAAAAGAAGGGGTCCGCCGAGTCATCTCGGCGGACCCCTCTCAGGTTGCACAAACGGATTTTACGCCATCTTCATCACGTTGGCTGCCTGTGGTCCCTTGGCCCCTTGCACGATGTCGAACTCGACGTTCTCACCCTCTTTAAGAGTTTTGAAGCCTTCACCCTGGAGAGCAGAGTAATGGACGAAGACATCCTCCCCGCTCTCAAGCCGGATGAACCCGAATCCCTTCCTGTCGTTGAACCACTTCACTGTGCCCTTGCTTCTCACACGGCCCTCCTTTCCTGAACAGCCGCTCGACCTAGTACCGTCCAAGCAGCCAGACCATCGGTAAACCCTGTCAACCGCCGGTCCCGCAAAAAAATACCGCAGAAGGAAAGACCTCCTGCGGCACTCAGAAACGGGTAAGATCGCGCATGTTGATCCCGAGAAATCGGGGCAAGCATTTAACACAGGGGGTCAGGCTTGTCAAGAAATTCTTTCGTCGGTTCGGCGATCCGGCAGGCCAGCTTCTCTTCAAACTTTTTTTGACGCGTGCACGCGCAAGGTTTACAAGTCATTGAAAATCAAGTATGTTATGTATTCCGGCGGTGCCCGGGAGAGGTGAGCTTGCGTAAAATTCTTGACCGCTACATTTTCGCTGAACTTCTCCCCCCGTTCTATATCAGCCTCGTGGCGCTCTGTTTCGTGATGCTGACAAAAGAGTTGCTCCGCCTTGTAGAACTCCTCGTCTCCAAGGGGGTCGGGTTCCTCGCCGTGCTCAAGGTGTTTCTCCATCTCCTGCCCTCTTTTTTGGTCTTGACCCTCCCGATCGCCGGCATCATCGCCTCCATCACCGCGTTCAGCCGACTGTCCTATGACAAGGAACTGGTCGCGATGCGGGCGGCCGGCCTCAGCCTCCTTCGTCTTTCCCGACCGGTGTTCGTGTTTTCCTGTCTGGTCTTCGGCCTGACCTTGGTCCTTTCCCAGTGGGGCCAGCCCTGGACCAGCGTCTCCCTGAAAAAGCTGGCGCTGAACCTTCTGCGTGACCAACTGACGCTCGCCCTGGATAAAGGCGTGTTCAACCAGCCGGTGCCGAAGATGGTGATGTACGTCTCGGACAGCCAGGGCGAAGAACATGCCAGGGGCATCTTCATCTCTGATGAGCGCAATCCCGCCGAAGCGCGCATTATCGTGGCCAGCAACTACGCGGTCTTGAGCGACCCTGGCAGTAACCAAGTCGGCCTTCGCCTGCTCAATGGGACGATTCACAGCCGGCCGCATGAGACTGACCAATACCATCAAGTCTCCTTTTCCTCCTACGACCTGAAGCTGAGCCTTGACCAGAGCCTCTATGCGTCGACCGAGGAGCGCCACTCCCGAGAGTCAGTGCTCGAACAACTCGATCGAACCCAGTGGCAAGACGCAGGGGCGCTGCGTCGGCTCATGGAATACTACAAAGACCTGGCGTTCCCGACCGCCTCACTGATTTTCGGCCTGTTGGGGGTGCCTGTGGGCATCGTGTCCAAACGGTCGGGGCGCGTGGGTGGATTCGCCGTGGGGGTCATGATCGTGATCACCTACTACGTGATGAACGTCCTCTGTGAATTTTTTGTGACGACTCTGGTGATTCCCCCCTTCGCGGGCGCCTGGCTGCCCAACGCTTCCTTTCTCGCGATCGCAGTCGGCCTGTTCTATCGCGTCAGCCGGCAATAAACGAATGACGATCCTGTTCCGCTATATCCTGCGCGAATACATGAAGGTCTTTGCCATGTGCTTCGCCGGCCTGATGACGGTCTACCTCGTCGTGGATTTTTTTGAAAAGGTGCGCAAGTTCATTCGATACGACGCCGACTTCGCGACCATTGCGGGGTATTTTCTTCTGAGAACCCCCGTCATCTCGTTCCAGATTGCTCCGCTGGCACTATTAATGGCCACCCTCCTGACGCTCGGCATGTTCTCGAAAAATCATGAGATCACGGCGATGCGGAGCTGCGGGATCAGTCTGTACCGGATTACTTCACCCTTCCTGTGTTTCTCGCTGGCGGTCGCCCTGGTGCTGTTCGTCTTCAGCGCGGTCATTATCCCGCTGTCCACAACCCAGGCCGAGTACGTGAAGACCGCGATCATCGAAAAAAAGAGCAGTCCCCCCACGTTCAAGGACGATCGCGCTTGGATCCAAATCGGGAATCAGACCCTCATGAATTTTGAGGCCGCGGACCCCGATGGCACGACGCTGCAGGGTGTCAGTCTCTATCAGCTCGATGCTGATTTCAGACTGGCTCAGGTCACGGAAGCCAGGGAGGTGCGTTACACCGACCGAGGGTGGGTGCTGCACACAGGCGTTCGCCGGAGCTTGCTGCCAGACGGCAGCCTGCTCACGGACACGTTTGACAGCAGGCCGATCCAGATGTCCCAGACTCCTGAGGATTTCCATACCTGGCTGTCGGTGGAATCAGAGGAGATGACGCTGATGGACATTCGCGCGTATGTCGAGCGTCTACGCAGGGATGGATACAACTTCATCCGGTATTTGACCGACTATCACGGGCGCATGGCGTTCCCGTTCGTGAGCGTGGTGATGGTCATCGTCGGCATTGCGATCAGCCTCAGACGGAGCGGAGTCCGGGGCAGAGGCATGGCCATCGGAATCGGCCAGGCCCTCGTGATCGGATTTCTTTACTGGACGGTCCACTCGGTGGGGATCGCGCTGGGGCACAGCGGCGTCTTGACGCCGCTGTTGGCGGGATGGATTGCCAACCTCTTGTTTCTCTCCTTCGGCTTCTATTTACTGCTGTCGGTCAGGCACTAGAAGCGGCCCTCTCACCTATTGACTCGATTCACGTCGAGCGAAGTTGACTGTGTGGAGGGCTTCGGGTACAAAAGGTCATCAGTGGGGCACGGCGAAGGGCGAGTGAAAGAATGAAGACACGGGTGGTCGTGACGGGTCTCGGCGTCGTCTCCCCGATCGGCATCGGGGTGGGGCAGTTTTGGAAAGCGGCGTTGCAGGGGCGCTCCGGCATTACCGCCATCCGGCCATTCGCTGGCTTTCCGCTGGAGGCGTATCGGTCTCGAGTAGCCGGTCAAGTGCTGGATTTCGATCCCGCCCACCATTTGGAATCAACGCAGGCTGAGCGTGTCGACCGGTACGCACAGTTTGCCCTGGTGGCGGCGAAAGAGGCGGTGGCGGACTCGGGCCTGCGCATCGAGCGAGAGTCCCCGCATCGAATCGGCGTGATCGTGGGCGCCGGCATGGGCGGGATGGTCATGGGCGAGCGAGAAATCACGCAGCTCTACCGGAATCAGAAGCCGAATCGCGTCCATCCGAACTTCATTCCCATGATCACGCTGAATTCCGCGTCCGGCATTGTGGCCATGGCGCACGGAGCCAAGGGGCCCAACCTGACCATCTCCACCGCCTGCTCGTCAAGCGCCCATGCCATCGGCCAGGCGCTCACCTGCATTCGATCCGGGCAGGCGGACTCGGTCATCGTAGTCGGGGCGGATGCCAGCATCACGCCATTGGTGTTTGCGGGATTCTGCTCGTTACGGGTGCTGTCCACCGGGTTTCATGACGCGCCGGCTCGCGCCTCGCGGCCCTTCGACCGCGCACGCGACGGGTTCGTGATGGGAGAAGGGGCGGCCGCGCTGATCCTGGAGTCCCTGCCCCATGCCCGGAAACGAAAAGCCCGGATCTACGCCGAAGTCGCCGGCTATGCCGGGACGAGCGAAGCGCACCACATGGTGATCCCCCGCGAAGACGGCATTGAAGTGGCGGCAACGATGTCGCTGGCACTTGCGGACGCGGAGGTTGCTCCCGCGCAGGTGGATTACATCAACGCCCACGCCACCTCGACCCAGATCGGCGACACCGTCGAGGTCAAGGCGATCCGGCACGTGTTCAAAGCTCGAGCGGAGCGGATCCTGGTGAACGCCACGAAATCCATGATCGGCCACACGCTGGGGGCAGCCGGAGCGATGGGCGCCATCGCCTGCTCCCTGGCGCTTGAAACCGGGCAGGTTCATCCGACCGTCAATTACGACGATCCCGATCCGGCCTGTGCGCTCGCAGGCATTTCACGCGAGGTGCAGGAACGGCCCCTGAAAGTCGCCTTGCTGAACGCGTTTGGCTTCGGCAGCAACAATGCGGCAGTCGTGTTTAAGAAGTACCGATAGCCGCTTCCCGGTGAGAACAGGCCTGTGAGGCTTCGAGAAAGGATTCTGCATGGCTCCTGATGCCGCAATCGCCGACCGGATTCGCACCGCGCTCGCGCACTACCTGAAGCGGGACGCCAGCACGATCCAGCCCCATCATGCTTTGCGGGAGGATCTCGGCCTGGATTCCATGGCGACGATCGAGCTGCTCTTCCGAATCGAAGAAGCGTTCGATTTTCAAATTCCGGACGAAGACCTCCAGAAGCTCGCCACCGTCGCCGACGTCATCGCCTATGTGGAAGGCAGGCTCAAGCCGTCCCCTCCGACACGAGCCGCCAAGCGGACCACCAAACGCCTCCCCGTAAAGAAAAAAGGATAGCCTCGGAATGCCCCACCAGAACGACCGGCGTCGCATCCGACTGGACGAGATCAGCACGCTCATCGGCGGGCAGATCCACGGCGCCGCCGATACGGTCGTGACCGGCGTATCCAGCCTGGCGGAGGCTGGTCCCCGCGATCTGACATTCGTGGCGGCTGACCGCTTTGCCAAGACTGCGTTCGAATCCAAGGCGGCCGCCTTCGTGGTTGGGCGGCCGATTACGGACCTCAAACGCCCCCAGATCGTCGTCTCCAACCCGGTCTACGGCTTTGCGCGTGTGGCGCAACAGTTCTTTACTGTTCCGTACAGGCCACGCGGAATCGCGGATCAAGTCATCAGGGGGACCAACGTGCAGATCGGCCCTGAGGCGTCCATTTGGCCGTTCGTCACCCTGGGGGACCGGGTACGGATCGGGGCCCGAGTGACGCTCTACCCCGGCGTATTCATCGGAGACGACTCGACCGTGGGGGATGAGTCAATCCTCTATCCCAACGTCACCATACGGGAAGGGTGCTTCATCGGAAGCCGAGTCATCATCCACAGCGGCACCGTCGTTGGGAGTGATGGCTTTGGGTATGTCCAGCATGAAGGCCGCCACCACAAAATCCCTCAACTCGGAACGGTGACCATTGAAGACGATGTGGAGCTGGGGGCAAACGTGACGGTGGACCGGGCGACCTTCGGTCGGACGCTCATCAAGCGCGGGACCAAAGTGGACAACCTGGTCCAGATCGCGCATAACGTCTCGATCGGTGAGGACAGCATTCTGGTGGCGCAGGTCGGGATCGCCGGCAGTACCACGCTGGGGCATCACGTGGTGGTCGGTGGACAGGCCGGCTTGGCGGATCACCTTGAAATCGGTGACCGCGTGATGATCGCGGCGCGCTCAGGAGTGAACCGCAGTCTGGCAGGGGATCAGATCGTGTCGGGAGCTCCGGTGATGCCGCATGAGACGTGGGTCAAAGCCCAGGCCGTCATCCCTCGCTTACCGGCGCTGCGCCAGCAATTGCGCGAGCTGGAGCAACGGGTCCGGTCCTTGGAAGCGAACCGGCCCGCAAGGAAAAAGGCAAAAGGTAAAAGTAAAAAGTAGCACTCCGACACTTTTGCCTTTTTACTTTTTACTTTCTCCCAGGACTCCCCGCCAAAAGAACAGTTTGGCCCAGAAAAAACCGGCCCAGGGGAGCAAGAAGGCGGCGGTGTAATCTACCTGGCCGAGGGACGAACTCACAGCGGAGGCACCAAACAGCGCGCCGATCCCCAAGATGTACCACAAGGGCACGAGACTTCGGCCTCGGTGTTCAAGCGGCGGGATAAGCACCTCTCGCTTAGATCGCTTGATCCCGGTCCGAGAGAAGATTTTCATACGGCTCGCAAAATGTCCAGGATGTTCCCGAAGCAGATACTGATGATAGCGGGTTTGCGCCCACCCGAGCAGTCCCCCGACCAACAACAATCCCGATGTCTCAAGAAAAGTCTGCCAGCTATATGTTTTGATCATAAACTGGTAGACCAATGATGCCGCTCCCGCAACCATGAAAATCAGCCCAAGCAAGCCGGACGGAAACAAGATGTGCGTCTTCACATACTCCCGCGCCTTCTCGGTATCGCCCGCAAGTCGTTTTGCGGTAATGATTTTCGGCATGTCGTGTCGGTTGACGGCTGAGGTTGGGGTACTGAGTTGTTCAGGCAGTCGGTTCGGATTCTGGGGATAACTCCTGCGCAGTGGAGGGTTCTTTCCCCGCGATTCGATACTGTTCGGCAGCCCACGCGCCGAGGTCAATGACCTGGCACCGCTCACTGCAAAACGGACGCCAACGCTTGTTCTCCCACTCCGATTCGCGATGACAGCTCGGGATTCGGACCTTCATGGTTTAAATTATAGCAACACGCTCCCGCAATGTGAACTTTCAAAATGGAAGACGGCGCTCATCTCGGTGGCATGCTGTATGAGCAGTCTGGCGCGTGGTTTTAATGACCGTCCCCCACAGAGCCCCGTGCCGAGAGGCGTTTGAGTCCGGCGCAACAGCTTTCACTAGGTCTGACGCGCAGGCCGCCACTCGCGGGACAGCAAATCGGCTCACATCAAGCTTTCTCATCCACGCGTGCGCCCATCCCCGCATCCCATGCCTGCACGGCTCCACCGTCCTGCTGCGAACTAAAATTCTCTGTCCACAAAAATTGTGGATGGACTGGGGATAATCTTGTGAATCAATTGTTGCCGGATAGGCAATCAGCCATGTTGTAGCAGACTGCACAAATTTTGGGCTATGAAAACGCTGAAATTTCATCAACTTGTTCTGTCTTGTGTTCTGTCGTCAGACCTCCCCCACATCCTGCGTGTCGGCGTCGGATTAGCCGCATGAGATTGCACGTAGGGTACGGAAGAGAATTGTGCAAAGAGAAAGGACGTGGTGCAGCTCACGCATGAGGCAGGACTTGTTCGATTGCAGCCCTCTCAACCCGGCCGATCTCGATCCATTCCCGCACTTGCGGGACGACGCCCCCTAGGCGGGACTCTATGGCTTTGAATCGCTGCGGCAATATTACAACACGCCGTTGAGACGCAATGGCGAGGAAGGTTTGCAGCCCACGAAAGAACGCCATGACCGCTGTGGCATCCATGGTGTGGGCGGCTTCCTGCAGCCGGTGGACTTCCTGAAGAATGGGTTTCAGGTCCCCGTTCGGCGCCCCGGCGTCGGAATTCCCAGGCTCCAAGACAGACAAGGCTTGGCGAACCCGCGGCAACCGTTGCTGCACCTCTTCCAGAAACCGCGTATCCTGCAGTTCCAGTTCGCGTAGGATCCCCATGATAGTCGGCCCATCGATCTTGGACGCCCCCTGTTCGGAGTCGCCCTGGGCCTTGCGGACCACCACCTCCACCATGTTTCTGGTTGGCGCTAACGATTGCGCGCGACTTTGCTGCAGATTCAACAAGGCCTCCATGAGCGCGATCGATGGGGAAGGAGCAGGCGCATCTTTTCTCTCTGACGATGCCGGCTTCTGTTGGCCGATCTCTTGAACGGGGGCGGCGGCAGGTGGAGCGATTTGAGCGGAGGCTGCGGCTATCCGCTGCATGATCCGTTCCAGATCGAAGATGCCGCTGGCCCTGGTTTCGGCCAGGTTCTGGATCGCCGAGGCAATCACCGCCAAGCTTTCACGCAGGAGCTCGACTTGCTCTACCGAGACGGTCCCGCCGTGGTTCCGCATCCCGTGCACGAGCGGCACCAGCGCGAACGCGAGCCGCTCGATGGCCGGCAATTCCACGGTCGCGGCGGATCCGCCCAGGTTCGTGATTCCGCGGAGGATGATATCGAACAGTTTGGGACGCCGATCCGCCGCAGGCCCGCTCTCCAGCTCCAGAACAGCCGCATGAATTTGACGAATCCATTCCTGGGCTTCGAGCGAGAACAGCCCGAGCACTTCCTCCAGAAATTGGTCTTCGTGAGGGTTCACCGACATGGGCGCAAGAACGTTTCACCACAACCCGGCAACGAAGACATCCCCCTATCGAGATGAACTCAATCGGACTTCGAAGCGGAGTTGCCCGGCTGATTGGCGACACGAGCGATCTCGGCCAGCACGCGAGCCATCTCTGCCAACATTGCGTTCGCACGGACCGCTGCGCGTTGAGTCTCCGCCAACCGCTCGGCGGTCTGGAGCGATCGCACGCGCTCCGCATCCAGCCGGGCTTCTAATTCTCGAATGCGCAAAGCTGCCTGACGAAACGCCAGGAGCTGCTCTTCCGTGATTCGGTACACCTTGGGGCTCGCAGGCGCCGGGGATGGCGCTGGAGACGGCGTTTGAACGGTCGTCGGAGCCGACGCTTCTTGTCGCTTGGTGAGAAGCGCGGAGACGTGGTCCTGGAGGGACGACCCTTGAAACGGTTTCTTCAGCACCCCGTCGGCACGGCAGGATTCCGCCTGGCGTGTGACTTCCTCATCAACAAGTCCTGAAATCAAGAGAACCGGCGTCGAGGACAACGTCGCATGAGATCGGACATAGGCGCACAGGTCGTAGCCGCTCTTGTCCGGCATGATGACGTCAGAAATGATGAGATCAGGCCGTTCATTCGCCAGCCAGGCCAGTGCCTCCCCCCCGTTCGCCGCCAAGGCGACGTCGAATCCCGCTTCGGTGAGCAACCGCTCGGCAACCTTCCGAACGGTGACACTGTCATCCGCAACAAGAATCTTCGGCATGAAGGTAGTCGGTCCTATCCACCCGCTGAGCCGGACGCGGTCCCTTGGCTCTGACCCCGTTGATCGAACGGCCGCCCCAAGGTCGCCAAGGAATAGATCGGCACTTCGCCCGTCCCGATCACACAGACCCCCACCAGATCCGGGTCGGCGCTGGCGGGCGTCCGGATAGCGGTCTCCTCGATCGTGTGCAGCGTCGGAATGTCGGCATCGATCCGCACCGCCATCGGGCCATCCACTCGCTTCGCGATCAGGCACAAGGGAGCGGGGCCTACCACCTGAAGATCCAACTTGCCGGCCAAGTCGAACACCGGCAGCACATCCTCGCCTCGACGCACGACCGCGCTGACGAACGCCGTCCCGCTGGGAACCGGGATGGCTTCGGTCCAAGGCCAGACACCGCCGACCTCCTCGACCTTGGCCGCTAGCCGCCGTCCGCCCACGGAGAACATCACAAGTGACCGTGTTGTCTTGGCGGCCTTAGAGTTCGGCCCATGGGGTGTCTTCAGCATCAGTAGCTTGCTCGATCCCCTCTACATTGAGCAACTCGATGGGCACTGCCGTCACATCCGTCGGACCGGGTAGACCCGGTGCACGATTTCCAGACTCGGATTGATTCACAACCGCAGGCGGCGGCGGTGTGGGGTAGAAATCCAGCAGCCAGCCCGGATCGACCACCAACACCACGGCCTCTTGAGTCACATACAATCCCGTGAACCATGCGCGTTCAGGACCGGCAAAGTGGGAAGGGAGCGGCCGGATCCGGTCCACCTCGACTTCGGTCAGGCCCACCACTTCGTCGACCAGAAAGGCATGATGAACCTCTCGTCTCCCGCAGAAGACGATCCTCGCCTGAGGGGCGCGAGGAGACCGCGAGAGCCCAAACCGGGCCGCAAGATCCGTCATGGCAGGACCCTTGCCGACGGCGGTCACCGTCTCCTCCGGGTGGGCAAGACCACGAACGATATCCGCTGCAAGCGCAAATCGCGTCTTCCCGCAGGCCACGACCAAGAATTGCCTCAGGCTCACGGCATGCGGTGCAATCTGCGCCCGGCCACGGAGACTCACGTCAGATCCTCGCCTCTGTCACTTGACCGATCCAGTGCCCCACCTCTCGGATCAGCGCGCGCTCTTCAACCGGCTTGGCAAGGTAGCCCGTGGCTCCCATGCTCAAGGCCATCTGCCGGTGCTTCTCGCCCGCACGAGTGGTCATCACCAGAATCGGCGTTGATTTCGTGAGCGGTCGATCCCGAAGCGCCTGGATGACTTCGTAACCGTTCAATTTCGGCATTTCCAGATCGGTAATAATCAACCGGTAGGATTCGCCCGAGGCCTTTCGCAGCCCTTCCTCTCCGTCGATCGCCGTGTCGACGTTGTACCCCGCTCCTTCCAGCATGCGCCCGACGAACTTCCGCACGCTCAGCGAATCATCGATCAAGAGGATGCGCGTGCCTCCCTCTCGATCCTCAACAACGGCACTGCCGGCCGGTTCATTCTGATCCGACGACCGCGGCAGCGGGATCGGCAGCGACACCGGGCCCTCGATCTGCCGCCCGCCCATCAAGCGAGCGACATCGATCACGAGGATCACGCGGCCTTCCGCATCGATAGTCGCCCCTCCGAAGCAGGACTGCTGCAACGGCTTCAGCGTCCCGAGGGTCTTGATCACGATTTCTTGTCGACCCAGCAGCTCATCCACGGCGATGCCCAAGGTGGCCGCCGCGGTCCGGACGATCACGACCGGCGTAAGACCAGGTGTGCTCGAGGACTCCCCGAACAGCACGTTCGCAAGCGACCGAACCTCGATTGCCTCCTCCCCCACCTGGAGCACCGACCGACCGCCGATATCCTGAACGGAGCCCGGCGTCGGCATGAACACTTCACGGATACTGGGAAGCGGAATGGCGAATCGCTCGTTCCCGGCGCGTACCAGGAGCGCCGTAGAGATGAGCAGCGTCAACGGGAGACTGAGCGTGAATTTCGTGCCCACCCCCCGCTCGGTCTCAACATCGATATGCCCGTTCATTGCTTCGATGCCCCGCTTCACGACATCCAAGCCCACACCGCGTCCGGCCTGATCGCCCACCCCTTCGGCCGTCGTAAAGCCTGGCAGAAAAATCAGCTTGATCGCCTCGGCATCGGACAGTTGAGGGGCCAACTCCGGACGGAGCACCCCGAGCGTGACCGCTTTGGCTTTGATCTTCTCCACATCGAGTCCCTGCCCGTCATCCTCTACCTCGATCACGACAGCGTTGCCGCGGTGGGCGGCGTGCAAGTGGACGGTTCCTGCGGCGGGCTTGCCCCGAGCCAAGCGGTCCGCCGGCGCTTCAATGCCGTGATAGACGGCGTTGCGGACCAGATGAATGAGGGGGCTGACCAATCGCTCGACGACCACCGTGTCCACCTCGGTGTGCTCGCCGGAGGTGACGAGTGACACCTCTTTGCCGGTTGCTCTGGCCATTTCACGGGCCGCTCTCCGGAACCTGGTGAACGGGGTGCCGATCGGCACCATCCGGGCGCTGGCGATCTCATCCCGCATGCCGAGGGTCAGCCGTTGGAGCTGGCCCATGTCCTCCCGGGCCTTGCGGATCGAACCACTCAACTGCGCCATCGACTCGCCGACATCGGCCGCGACCTCGGCGATGCGGCGGGCAAGAATATTAAAGTCATCGTACTTGTCGAACTCAAGCCCACCGAACTCGTGCAGGAGCGGGAACCCGGAGAGAGCGGCTTGAGTGTCGCCCTGCGAAGGGGCGGGCAGCGTAAAGGTGTGCTTCTCTTCAAACGTGCGAACGGTCTCTATCATGCGTACCTTACACGCCTGCACCTGATGAGACAGTTGCTCGAGCACACTCAGCCGTTGTTCCAACCGACCACGGCCGGTCACCAATTCCCCCACCAGATTGAGCAGCCGCTCGAGCCGTTCCCGGCTGACGCGAATCACCGCTCCTTCCTCGCCAGGCGCGGCACCTTTCTGGCTTTGCCCGCCCTCTTGCCGATCAGTCTCGGCCCTCGGCGGCCTGGCCGCTCCCGCTGGAACTGGAGGCACTGAAGCAGCAGGGGTTACAGAACTGCCCATCGCGGCCGCGGCCTCACCGGCCTGCCTCAATTGTTGCCTGAGAGCCGTAAATCCTTGTCGCGCACGCTCCAGATCGCGAGCGTCCCGCTTCATCAACAGCCGGATGACATCGACGGCGCGGAAAATGAGATCCGTCAACGTCGGCGTCATCCGTATCCGGCCTTCACGGATCGCATCCATCAGATCTTCGACATGATGAGTGAGGTCGCCGATGGCTTGAAACCCCACCGTATACGCTGCGCCCTTCAGCGTATGAGCCGTCCGGAAGAGGTGTTGGATCGTTTCAGCATCCTCGGGCACCTTGTCCAAACGAAGCAATGCGGCTTCGATGGCGTCCAGGTACTCGTGAGCTTCGGGCGAAAAATACGAGAAGACCTCGGGGTCGAGGTCCGGCAGGAGATAGCGGTCAGACAGCGTGTCGTCGGACGATGCCGCCGCATGGGACGCTTGCGACTCCACCGTCACGTCCGGATAGCGGGCTTTCCATTTTTCGAAACAGGTGTCTTCTTCGAGACCGAGCCGGCTGATCGAGTCGATCTGCGTGCGAAGCGCGTCCACGAGACTGCGCACCATCTCCACCGTGCCGGGCCATGTGTCCCGTGACGTCGCAAGACCCTGATCGAGAAGGGTCTCGAGAACTTCGGCAAGGCGAGCGACGCCGGCAAAACCATAAAGCGACGCCGCGCCTCTCAAACGGTGCGCAACAATGTACTCTGCATGCAAGGCTTCGGGAGTGGGGACGTTTCCGTGAGATGGCTGCAGCGCGGCCTCAAGCTTGGTCAACCCCTCCGCCGCTTCCGCGACAAAGATATGGACCAGCGAATCTTGCTCAAACTCGGAGCTCATCCTGCCCTCTTCGCCGCGTGACCGACCTCGACAATTCTATCCGATAAAGACTTAGGCCACTTTGAATTGGCTCACCGACACTGTTACGCCTTCGGCCAATTTTGCCAGTTCCTCGACCGTGAGGCGAGTGGAATCGGCCGCCTTTCCAGTCGAGATAGCGCCGCCGGTGAAGTCTTTGATCGACCGGCCCACCTCTTCCGTCGAGACCGCCTGCCGACCAGCGGATTGCGCGATCGCCTGGGCTAGCTCTGCAGACCGTTGGGCGATTCCGGAAATCTCTTTGAATACGTCGCCCGTCTTCAGAGCAGACGCCGAGCCGGCTTCCACGATCTGAGTCTCATGCTCCATTGCGACCACCGCATCTTGGGTTTCTGTTTGAATCAGCTTGACCAGATCCGCAATTTCTCGGGTGGCCTGCGTGGAGCTTTCGGCGAGCTTTCGAACCTGATCCGCCACGACCGCGAACCGAGCTCCGGCCTCGCCGGCTCCGGCCGCCTCGATCGCGGCGTTCAGCGCCAAGAGGTTCGTCTGCGACGCAATTTCCCTGATGGTGGACACGATCTGAGAGATTTCCAAGGACCGGTCTCCCAGGCTCTTCACCTGCTTGGACATGCGCTGCACCGCCCCGCGGATACTTTGCATATCCTGCACGGTTTCCTGCACGGCCATCCGGCCTCGCTCCGTCGCCGTCAGGGCCTGTTTGGCGCTTTCCGAAGAAGCCCCGGCCGTGTCGGCCACCTGGCGCATCGACACGATCAACCCTTCGACCGCGTTCAACGTCCGTACGGTTTCCTCGGCCTGGTGTTGGGCGGTCTCGGCCATTTGTCCCGCCGTCTTGCGCAACGCGCCCGCCGACTCGTTGACGTGGCCGGCTGTTTCCCTGACCTGACGCATCAGCTTCCCGAATCGCTCCAACATCAGATTGAACGCGTCCGCCAGGTTACCGAACATGTCGGCCGTGACTTCCCCTCGTTTGGTCAGGTCGCCCTTGCTCACCTCCGACACCAGCACCAGGAACTCCATGAGGCGCTTCTGCAAGACGTTCCGTTCTTCCTCGGTCTGAACCAGCTTGGTGATCCGGTCAAGCATCGCATTGAACGCGGCGGCCATCTGCCCCAACTCATCCTTGCTGTCGATCTTGGCGCGGGCTTGCAGACGGCCGGACGCTGCCTGGTCTGCAACCTGCGCGATATGGGACACCCCTTGTGCAAAAAATCTGGCCAGCAGATACCCGATGCCCAACCCCAAGGCGATCGCGACCAGCACCCCGAAAATCATCACGCGCGTCCTGGCGTCGGCCACGGCCTGGCCGGTGTTGTTCAAGTCTTTGGCCACATCCTGTACAGTGCTCAGCAACTCACGGACTCGCACGGTGGCAGCGCTATACTTGTTCGCGACATCAACTGAGAGCGCCAGCGCACCGAGGTCTCTCATCATCCCGCGCTGCATTTCCGGCATGGTCGGCGAGTAACTGTCCGTGAACGCGCTGATCGCGCCTTCTGAAGCCGCAAAATACACATCCAGAGCCTGTCTGAGGGCCTGCAAATCTTTTGTCTCGTCACGTCCGCTTTGGGAGACGCGCAACTGACCGCCGGCATAGGCCTGGAGTGGCTGCAGGGTCCGACCTTTGAGGTCGGCCAGGGGCCTAATCACGTCATCGAAGTCGGACTTGTTGACCGCCCGGCCAGCTTGCAGGATCGCATCGTGGTAGAGCCCCAGGTTGCTGCTCATGGTGCCGAGGTTGGCCAGAGCGATCGTCGAGTCTTCGTACACAATCCGGAGTTGCTCGCGCACCTGTTGGAGCCCGAGCATCCCCACCAGGCCCACCGCAATGATGATGACGCCGACGGCGGTGAACCCAAGCATCAGCTTCGTCAATGTCCTCAAATTCTTAAACCAGTTCTTAAAACCGGTTTGAAGTTCGCGCTGCTGCATGCCTCTCCTCCTTAGCGAACCGCTGTGAGCCCTGCAGGCCGCGGTTTCCGTTCTCGCGGATTAGTTATGACGTTCCCCCGTTTCTACATAGGCCAGCAATGTTGGAACTTCAACGACCCCGCCAATGCGATCCTCGATTCGCAGGACAGCGGTGACAAAGGGTTTCGGGCCGGTCGCCGTGTTCGTCGGGGCCGGAAGAAATTCGTCTGTCTGCACCGTTCGGATTTCCGGCACTCGATCAACCAACACGCCCACCTGTTGCCCTCCGTGTCGTGTGACCACTGCAAACCGCGGCAACGAGCCGGAAGTGGGCAGCCCCAGCAGAAGACGCAGGTCCACCAGCGGGATCACGGTGCCCCTGAGATTGGCCACTCCCGCCAGGGCGGCCGGCATGCCGGGCACCGGGGTGATAGATTCCACTTCGAACACTTCCCGCACGTTGCGAAGATCAATGGCGAAGAGCTCGTCCGAGAGGCTGACGAGACAAACTCGTGATGGAATGTCGAGACGGGCGCCGGTGCCGGCGTTCTCGACGGAGGGGGTGGAAATGTCGGCCTGATCCATTGTTCGCTCAACGAGAACGGATTGAACCGATGGAATAAATACGGCGCTAATTGAGCAACTTCTTGACGGCGCTTAAGAGCTCTTCGGCTTTAAACGGCTTCACGACATAGCCGTTTGCGCCTTGCTGCTCGCCCCAAAACTTGTCGCTCGCCTGACCTTTGGACGTACACAGCACCACCGGGATGCTTTTAAACCGATCGTCGTTTTTGAGGTCCCGGCAGGCCTGATATCCATTGCGCCCCGGCATGATCACATCCAAAATGATGAGGTCAGGCCGGTCAATGACCAGCTTCTCTTCCAACTTGTCGGCATTGGTGTACGACACCACCGTATGATTCGCCGACCTCAAAAAGCCCTCGATCAACTGCAACTCCGCGTTCGAGTCATCCACCACCACAATCTTGCTCATCGAGCGTCCCCCTTTCTCACGCGATCAAAGGTCTTACCGTACCGGAATGACCAGGCTGATGGCCCCGGCGAGCCCGCCTTCCTTAATTCCTTCCTTTTTCATGCCGGTGATGTCCCGCTCGCCCTTCGGCTCACCGTGACACTTCAGACACGCGGATCCCGCATATTCCGGCGCCATCAACCGAAACACCGGTCTCCCGGCCATCGTGGTGGTCTTGCCGTACCCCTTGCCTTTGGGGTAGTTGGGGTCCGCAAACATCTTCAACACCTCCAGCTCAAACTCGTCAGGTTTGTTTCCCGGAAATCGGTATTCCTGAGCGGTCAGCTTTAATCGTATTCCGGTCTTCTGGCCGAACTTTTCTCCGGTCCGACGACCCCAGACGGCGGGCAGGAACCCTTTAAACGCCACCCCCTGCTTGTTGATGACCGGCTGCGCTTCCGCCACCACCTCCTTGCCCGATTCCAGCAAGGTCAGCAGCAACGTGTATTGCGGCGTGTCGGCCGGCTTGCTCAGATCGATCTTCGTCTGCTCTTTAAACTTCTGGACGATCCGGTCGGCCAGATAGTTCGGGGTGAACCCCTTGTCTCCTTTGCTGGCGTCGTTAATAAGATCCTGATGGCCGGCGACCACGCTGCGGCCGGCCTGCAACAGCTTGATCAGCAGCTCGGCGGTTTCGATCTCCTCAGCCGCACTCGCCGGACCAGCCAGAAACAGCGCGCTGGCGAACAGGCCAGCCCCGAGACCCGCAGCAAAGACTTTGAATCTCATGACTTCCTCCTTATGCCCTCAATTTTCATGAATTTTCACGTTTCATGTCGTTCAGCATGGCTGCCTGGTTTGTGCCCCTCAAGAGGATAGAGCCGAACCGTATAGTGGTCAAATTTTTGAGACAGCTATCCCCCGTTGTAGGAAGACCTGCTACCAAGAGCGAGCAGGTTCTATGCCTCTCTGTTTTTTATCGAGGATCAAGTGCTGGTTATAAATTTTATTGAATATCAGTAAGTTACGAAGTCTGTCCTTGAACGGATCCTAGGGGAACACCCTAGAAATGTTCATTTTTGATCACTTCTAACATTATTTGTACTTGCTTGAAAAACTAGGAGAAATAGGAAGGCTGGTCTCTTAACGAGGGGTTTTCGAGGTGCGGCGAGTCCTATGATTTGATCGGATAAGACCCTCTGCAACACCGCGGTTGACAAGTCGCCCGATCATTGCACCGATCTCGGTGTGGGTGCCGCTGTATTGGAACGCCGGCCCCTCTCCGCACGCCACAACGACCGCGTCGGTCCCGGTCCCAGTGGCGCCCGGAAGTCCGGTCCAGCTCGGAACTCTCTTCGACAGAAGCACAGCCGTTTTGCTTTCCGTAGCGACCTGCACAGCCCCAACCATCGCCGGTGTCGCCAGACGGGCATTTGTCACCAGAATGATGTTGATGGTCCCGGGAACAAACCGATTTTTCCCATCGGCGGAAGGAACCGGCGGTTCGCCCGCCTGTACCGCATTGGAGACTCCCACCGTAAAAAACCCTTCGACCCATATCCCCGCCATCTCCTCCCGCAGGGTCACAAGTTGTTTGAGCGCAACGGCGGTCATCAAGGCGACACAGTCACGATCAGCTCCAAGATTGGCAGCCACTCGGCTGAGATACCGGGCCGGATCCCCCCATGTGTGCCGGGGAGTCGAAACCGGAGTGGCAACCGGGTTGGCCGCCACTTGATGGGTCACAATGTACCGGGCATGCACAAGTCCGCCGCCGCAAGGAGCTGAGGACAGCACCCTGCGACGCGTCTCCAAGTCAATCACAAGTGTGTCGCACGCGATGCGGAACCGAGTCAGGAAAGAGGCTGAAGATCGTCGTCCCATGCGATTACCTCTTGAGCAGATGCCGTAGCGCGGTCATCAGCCGGCGATTCTGCCCGGGCGTACGCACTGCAACCCGCACAGTGCGGGCATTTAGCCCGGGCACTGTGGAACAGTCTCGGATCAAGAGCCCCTGCTGGCGTAGCGCTTTGGCAAGCCGCGACGCGGTCATGAAGGATGGAAGCTCCACCAAAAGGAAGTTTGCTGTTGAGGGATACACGGTGACACCCGGGAGCAATTCCAACATGCTGGTCAGGCGCAACCGTTCACGTTGCATGAACATGAGACTCCTGCGAGCATGGGACTGGTCTTCAAGGGCGGCAAGAGCAGCCGCCTGGGCCAGCGTATTAACCGACCAGGGAGGCTGTCGTTCCCGAATACCCTGGAGAATCTGTGTCGGACCTGCCAGATAGCCAATCCGAATCCCGGGAAGCGCGTAGAACTTGGTGAAACTCCGAAGGACCAGGAGACGTGCGGAGTGTATGACTTTCGGCAGCACTGACCGCTCCTCGCAGTATTCGACAAAGGTCTCATCCACCACAACCCACGCCCCATGATCACAGGCCACCTCTAACAACCGAAGTACTTCGTCCGCAGAAACGGCCCGGCCGGTCGGACTGTTCGGATTGCAGAGAAACACCGTGTCCACCTTGGGACGACTGGTCCGAATCGCGACCAGCGACCGCTGGACAGGGGGCTGGTACGCTTCAGCCCGTTTCGCATTCATCTGAATCACCCGTCCACCCTCGACCGCCACCGCTCTTGCGTACTCCGAGAAAGTCGGACCCACGATCAGCGCATGGCGAATCGCAAGAGCACGAGGCAGCAGATGAATCAACTCACTCGAGCCATTGGCGATGAGAAAGTGGTCAGGTGTGAGACGGTGCCGTGCCGCCAGAGCCTCTCGAAGAACAACGCAGTCAGGGTCCGGATAATGGATCGTCTGGGGGAGCGTGGCCATGATGGCCCGAAGAGCTCGCGGTGAGGGACCGAGGGGATTAATACTGGCGCTGAAATCCACAAGGCGATCCAGCCGAAGCCCGGTCGCACGAGCGGCCGCGTGGACATTGCCGCCATGTTCAGGGATGGGCTTCACAGCAGGCGTAGAGCTGCCGCCAGTCCGGCCGCAAGCGCAAAGGCGGTCATCATGAGAACCACAGCTTGTCTAATGTGATTGGGGACTAACAGTTCTTGAGGATCACCCAGCAGAGGGCGGTCTTCCGGGACGCCATGATAGAAATTTCTCCCTCCGAGCTGGACCTGCAAGGCTCCGGCCATGGCCGCTTCCGCCTGCCCGCTGTTGGGACTCGGATGTTTCCTTCCATCTCGCCGGAGGATGCGCCACGCGTGCCGGGCGATCCGGGCACTTCTGCACACCACGCCGGCGGCAAGGACCAACAACAGGGCGGTGACGCGGGCCGGAATCCAGTTCGCTCCATCATCAAGCCGGGCCGAAGCCCAGCCAAGGTGCCGATACGTCGGCGCGCGATGACCCACCACGGAATCCAGCGTATTGATCGCCTTGTAGGCCAGTGCCAGCGGCGGCCCGCCCAGCGTCAAATAGAAGAGAGGTGCGATCACGCCATCGGAGGCGCTCTCGGCGACGGTCTCGACTGTCGCCCTGACGACTTCGGCTTCAGCAAGCCCCGTCGTGTCACGACCTACGATCCGGGAGACCGCCTCCCGAGCCTGTTCAAGAAAGCCGGCCTCAAGCGCGCGCTGTACCGCAAGAGCATGATCGGCCAGGTCTCTCGCGGCCAGGGTGGTAACCGCGAGGAACACCACCATCACATACCCTACCGCTCCATGCACCATGCCGGCCAGTTTGACCGCCACCCACCCGGCCATATAGGCCGTCAGCGGCAACCCGATCGCCAACACGAACCCGGCTACCCGCTGGCCCGCTGGAGTGCGAACCACGGGTCTTACCATACGCTCATACCATGCAATGGCCCGACCCATGAGTCGAACCGGGTGAGGAAGCCACCGTGGGTCGCCAATGACGAGGTCAAGCAGACACGCGAGTAGCAACTGGCCGGGGGTCATCATATGCCGAGCAAGAGAGGGCCTGCGACCAGGAAGAGTATTTCGGCAATCTCGTTGGTGGCGCCCAGCGTATCGCCGGTGATTCCGCCCAAGAGCCGGCGACAGAAGGCTGTGCAGGCACGGGCCAGGAGCGCTGCGAGTCCCAGACTGACCAGAGCCCCGAGGGGGTCCACGAGCCAGATCAGCGCCCCGGTCAACACCAGGGTCGCCATCAGCACATGTCGCAATGTGAGGTGCGTGAGAAACGGCCCAGCCAGCCCTCCTTCAGCCCTCGCATAGGGAGCCGCATAGGCGCCAACGACCATGGCCCAGCGTCCGACGGCTGGCATACAAATCAAGATCGGGAATCGTTCTACCTGAGGCACGGCCAGTAACCCTGCATAGCGAAGGCCCAAGGCCAGGATCAATCCGGTCGCACCGATCGCGCCGATCCGGCCATCTCGCATGATCGCCAGCCTGGCGGCCGGAGAACGCCCCCCTGCAAGCCCGTCCAATGTGTCGGCCAAGCCGTCCTGATGCAGCCCTCTGGTCAAGATCACCAGCACGATGATCAGGAGCACAGCGACCACTCCTTGAGAAAAGAGCTTCGAGAGCACCAGGTCGCTCGCGGCAAGAGCTCCACCCAGGATGAGACCGATGACGGGATACCAACTCATGGACGACGCAAGCTCCTGGGGCATGGGATCGTGATGGGCGCGGTTGAGTGGAATAGCGGTCAGGAAGTGCCAAGCGATGAGGAACGGACGCACGATCAGGTTTCTCACACTGATCGCTCCGAGACACCAGCTTCATCGAAGGTCGCCATCTGGGTCAGGATCTTGAGGCTCGCCTGGACCAGGCCGATCCCCAGACAGGCGCCGGTCCCCTCGCCAAGCCGGAGATCCAGATCCAGCAAGGGCGTGAGACCAAGCCAATCGAGGACGGCTCCGTGCCCACGCTCCACAGAACGATGCGACGCCAGCATGTATTCGCGGCAGAGGGGCTGGAGCCCGGCGGCGACCAGCGCAGCGGCTCCGGAGATGAACCCGTCCAGCACCACTGGAATCCGGTTGGCAGCCGACCCGAGAATCAACCCGGCAAGACCGGCAATTTCAAAGCCGCCCACCTTCGACAGCACATCGAGCGGATCACGAGGATCAGGCCGATGGAAAGCCAAGGCCTGCTCGATCACCGACACCTTACGGGCATAGCCCGCCTCATCAATGCCAGTCCCACGGCCCGTCACAGACGCCACTGGCTCCCCCGTCATTGCGGCCGTGATAGCGGAACTGGGGGTCGTATTGCCGATCCCCATGTCGCCGGTGCCGATGAGGCCAATCCCTTCTTGCGCAGCGTGGGCGCCCAACTCAACACCCACCGTCAAGGCACGCTCAGCTTCGTCGCGGCTCATCGCTGGCTCGGCAAGAAAGTTTTTCGTGCCCTGGGCGACTTTCCTGGCGATCAGCCCCGGCACTGTGCCGAATTCATGGGCTACCCCGATATCCACCACGCGGACCTCAGCGCCCACGTGGCTGGCCAGCACGTTGACGGCAGCCCCGCCTCTGAGAAAGTTCAGCACCATCTGCGCCGTAACGGCGCTGGGATAGGCGCTGACCCCTTCGATCGCCACGCCATGATCGGCCGCAAACGTGAAGATCGCCGCTCGTGGCAGCTTGGGGCGCTCTTCGCCAGTCATCGCCACATAGCAGGTGGCTAATTCTTCCAGCCGTCCCAAGCTCCCGACTGGCTTCGTCAGCCGATCCAAGCGGGCTTGGGCCCGCTTCCAACATTCACGGTCAACCGGCTGAATGTTCTGGATCGTCTCGTCGAGTGTCATCTGAATCACAGCGATCGATGATGGCTGATGGCTAATGGCTGATGGTCAGTGCGAACAAGACCAAGGCTTTGAATTCGCTCTTCATTGCCCATAAGCCATCGGCCATTAGCCATTTGCTCTACTTCATTTGATTCGAACCGGCAGGCCACTGATGATGAAGTACACCTCATCCGCCTCATCAGCAAACTGCTGGTTCACCTGACCGGCCAGGTCCCGGAAGCGACGGGCTGAGGCATCTGGCGGCACAAGCCCCAATCCCAATTCGTTCGTGACCACCACGACCGTGGCAGACGCAGCCCTGATTGCCCGGAGCAGCGCGGAGACCAGATCGTGGACGTGGCTGTCCGGAACCCCTCGCTCCCTGAGATTGCTCAACCAGAGCGTCAGGCAATCCAGAACAATGGTTCGGTAGTCTCGGCCGTGCTTTTGGAACCACGCTTCCAGGTCAACCGGGACTTCCTCGGTCTTCCATGCCGAGCCCCGTGAGGTCTGGTGACGCAGAATCCGGTCGGCCATTTCGTCATCCAACGGTTGGCCGGTCGCAATGAAGGCGCGCGCCGCCCTCTTCGCCAGGCCCTTTCCGGCCAGGTCCAATGCCGCATCACTCTTTCCGGACGAGGCTCCCCCGATGACAAGGATCACCCACCCGCGGCGAGAGAGGCTGACTTTTTCCCCCTTACCCCTTCCTAACCTCTTACGCCTTACAGGTTTCATCTCCTACACTCCCTGCTCGATGATGGCGTCAATCGCCGAAAGATCTACGTGCTTGCCGACGAAATCGGCCAGCCGATCCAACTCCTGGTCAAGTGATGAGCCTGGCATTGGATCAAGCGGAGCCCAGCCTCGGGCCGCCCGCAGCCGATTGAGGAACAGGCGTCGAAACGACGCCGCATCAAAGAGCCCGTGCACATAGGTGCCGAGTAGCCTGCCATCAGCCGATACCACTCCTTCTGGCCGTCGGACGGATTCACCGACCGTCTGGACTTCAAGCAAGGGAGCCACATCTTTCCCAAGACTAGTCCGTCCCATGTGCACTTCGTAGCCCTCGATCGGACAGCCGGATTCCCGATGGATTCCGGTCACCCCGACCGTGACCTTTCCCGAGGCAAAGCTCGTCACCACATCCAGCAACCCCAATCCTTCCAGTTCCGGCTCGTCTGACTCGACCCCTTCAGGGTCCAAGATCTTCTTGCCCAGCACCTGAAATCCTCCACAGAGCCCAATCACCGTTCCTCCTCCAGCCACGACACGTCCGGCCACTTGGTCAAGGCCACGGGTTTTGATGAAACGCAGAGCCTCGGCCGTGTTCTTCGTCCCGGGAAAGATCAGCGCATCGAGCGGCCGGTCGATCATCTCCCTCAACCGAACCATGCAGACATCGGGCTCTCGACGCAGCACCTCGAAATCCGTGAAGTTTGAAATGCAGGGCACATCAGCGACCCCTATGCTCAGGACATCAGGTCGGCAGGGCTGAACTCGTGTCCAGCTATCCCATCCTACGGAATCCTCCTGCGGCACTTGGAGGTCCCCCCAGTGCGGAATCACGCCCAGGCACCGTATCTCCATCTGCGCTTCCACGGCCCGTATACCAGAAGCCAACAAGCCTGCATTGCCACGGAGCTTGTTGATCAGGAAGCCCTTCACATGCTGTCGCTCCTCTGAGGTCAGAAGCGTCACCGTCCCAACCAGGGCAGCGAAGACCCCACCCCGATCAATGTCTCCAACCAGCAGCACCGGGGCCCTGGCCTCCTGGGCCATCCTCATGTTGACAATGTCCTGATCTCGCAAATTGATCTCGGCCGGACTTCCGGCCCCCTCCAGGATCACCAGGTCAAATTCTGCCGCCAGTCGAGCAAAGGCCTCTCGCACCGATTCGAAGCAGTCGCGCCTGACTCGGCCGAAATCATTTGCCGTCAACTTGCCGGAGACCAGCCCATTGACGACCAACTGGGCGCTTCGTTCACTCTCCGGCTTGATCAGGACCGGATTAAAGTCCGTGCGAGGGGCCAGCGCGCAAGCTGCCGCCTGGACCGCCTGGGCCCTGCCAATTTCCTTTCCATCAGGCGTGACAAACGAGTTATTCGACATGTTCTGGGCCTTGAAGGGGGCCACCTTGAGGCCACGCCGAACGAAGAGACGGCACAGAGCTGTGACCAATACCGACTTGCCCACGTGGGATGCGGTCCCCTGGATCATCAAAGTCCGTGCAGCCATTCTTTATCCTAGTTTTGAGTTTTCAGTTATGAGTTTTCAGTTTCTCGGGAACTCAACACTCGAAACTCACAACTCAACACTATTTCTTCACATCCCGTTCCCACAGAAACTCCGGCTCGCCCTGCGTCTTGGCGGCCCAGCGCGCCAGCACGAAGAGCGCGTCGCTGAGACGATTGAGAAATTTCACAATGGTCGGATCCACTGGTTCTTCCCGTGCCAGTCTCACGCAGATCCGCTCAGCCCGGCGGCACACGGTCCGAGCCTGATGGAGCAGACCGGACACCTTCCCCCCGCCCGGAAGGATGAACTCTTTGAGGGGCGCCAGGTCTTTCTGGCAACTGTCTATCAACTGCTCCAAGCGGATGACATCCTTGCCAGTCACTTGCGGCATATTCTTGAACTGCTGGCCTGGGGCCGTCGCCAAGATTCCGCCGACGTCGAACAGCTTATTCTGGACCCACCGGAGGCTCTCTTCCAAACGAGCACTGGCCTGCGTGTCACCTGGTTCGGTGTTGAACACACGCACCAGCCCGACCGAGGCATTCAGCTCGTCCACAGTCCCGTAAGCCTCGACCCGCAGACTGTCCTTCCAGACCTGCTGTCCGCCGGCCAGTCGCGTTTTCCCCGCGTCCCCGGTACGTGTGTAGACCTTGGTGATCCGCATCGACCCTCCTTACGTCGGGAAACGATGAATGCTGGATGATGAGTGATGAATTGAAGAGCCGGCCTCAGCTCCTTCCGTTCAGCGCTCAGCATTCATCATTCACCATTTTGTCGTCGTCCCCACCGCTCGTAGTGCACGAGGTGTTCGACCGGCAGCCGCGCTCGCCAGCCGGCACGCTCCAAGTCCGGACTCGGCGAAAAGTCACTGACATACCCGAGGCAGAGATACGCCACCACCTTGACCGACCGAGGAATGCCCAGGACCCGTTTCAGCGCTGCGTAGTCCAAGATGCTGACCCATCCTACCCCGATCCCTTCAGCCCTCGCCGCCAGCCACAGGTTCTGAATGGCACAACAGGTGCTATACACATCGGTGTCCGGCACGGTGGCACGGCCCAGCACGTGCGGCCCTCCACGTTGCCGGCTGCAGGTTACGCACAGGGCGATGGGGGCTTCTTCAATAGCTTCCAACTTCAGGCGCCGGTAGAGCGTGGCGCGCGCTCCTCGGTAACGGGTCGCCGCCTCGGCGTTGGCCCCTTGAAACAGGGCTTTGACGGCGTGCTTGGTTTCCGCTTGTCGGATCACGACGAAGTCCCAGGGCTGCATGAACCCGACTGAGCCGGCGTGATGAGCGGCGGTCAAGAGCCTGGCAAGAACGTGTTCCGGAATTGGTGTCGGCAGGAAGTTCTGCCGGACGTCGCGGCGCTCAAATATCGCTCGATAGATGGCGGCCCGCTCCTGTTCGGAGAATTTCCCGTTGCTCTCGACAGGCATTGAGTTGGGCAGGATCATCAGGGGGTCTCCTTGTTGTAGAGCGTGCCCGCAGCCACTGCCGCCAGGCAGCTAGGACAGAGGCAGTCGTGAAACTTCTGCTTGACCCATGCAAGCTGCGCTTGATCCAGCTTGACAGCGCCGCACCAGCACTCGGCAGCCTGAGCGCAGGAAAAGGGCCGGGCACAGTGTCCGCATTGTTTCTCCATCAGAACTCGACGCCCTTTTGCGCCTTGATCCCCTTTCGGAACGGGTGCTTCACCATCTTCGTCTCGGTGACGAGGTCTGCCGCCTCGATGAGCTCATCCTTTGCGCCTCGCCCTGTAATCACCACGTGCTGCATTCGAGGTCGGTTCCCTGTCGCTTCCAGTACCTCCTCGAGTTGGACATAGCCGTGATGGAGGGCAATATTAAGCTCGTCCAGAATCACCATGGCATACGAAGGATCGCGAAGAAAGCCGGCTGCGGCGGCCCAAGCCCGCTGCGCAAACTGGGTGTCCCGTTCGCGATCCTGAGTCTCCCAGGTATAGCCCTCTCCCATCCGGAGAAAAACCACCTGGTCGCCGAAGCTCTTCAGCACCCGTTCCTCGGCCGTGTCAATAGCACCCTTGATGAACTGCACCACGGCCACCTTCATCCCGTGTCCGATGCAGCGCAACGCCATCCCGAACGCCGCCGTGGTTTTGCCTTTGCCGGCGCCCGTGAAGACGATCAGCAAGCCCTTTTCCTCCTGGGCGGCTGCAATGCGCCGGTCCACCGAGACCTTCAGCCGCTCCATGCGGGCCTTGTGCTCAGTCGGGTCCGTCATCGCGCGCCACCTTGACCTGACGCGCCCTGCGCACGCCGCTCTCGCGCCGAGGCCACCAGCGCACGCGCGAGACCAGGCTGGCTTCCGAAATGCAGATGGGCATAGAGGGCAACAGTGTTACCTCGAAAGAGGCCGTCCGGCGGCCGGGTGTGCCCCCGAGCATCCGAGACCGCACAGGCATACTCAAGCGCCGCCCTGGGCACCAATGAGGAATAATGGAACTCATGGCCGCGGACTTTGGTGCCGGGCGAACCGAGCAGACAGGGCTGCACGATCTTTACTTCCCGATACCCCAGGGTCAGGCCCGGTTTCCGCATCACGGCTTCGGCCGGGAAAAGGCCGACCATCTCGTAAGCCCGGCCATCGAAGTCTCGAATGGCCTGCGTCAAATACATCATGCCGCCGCACTCGGCGTAGATCGGCCCACCCCCGAGGGCAAACGCGCGGATCGCGCTCCGCATGGCTTCGTTCTCAGCGAGTACCGCTCCATGCAACTCAGGGTAGCCGCCGCCTAAGTAGACCAGATCCACCTCTGGCAGGACCCGGTCTCGGAGCGGTGAAAACCGCACGAGTTCAGCCCCCTCTGCTTCCAGTAAATCCAGGTTATCAGGATAGTAAAAGCAGAAGGCCGGATCGTAAGCCACTGCGATCCGAACCCCCACCCCTGCCCTCCCACTGGAAGGGGGAGGGGCCGGGAGGGGGTCCAGCTCTCCGGCCATCCGGGCCAGAGCCTCGACCAGGTCCAGATCGACCGTTTCGGCCGCCGCTTTCCCCAGCTTCTCATAGAGATCGCCCGCTCCCTGTTCGATGGCCGTCCTCAAGCCCAAGTGGCGGTCGCCGATCGTGAGGGCCGGATCTGGCTTGAGATAGCCCACGACGGCCAAGTTGGTCTCAGCCTCAACCGCCTCCTTCAGGAGACGGTAATGGCCTTCTCCCCCGACCCGGTTGAACAGGACTCCCGCCACTCGCAGGTTCGGATCGAACCGCACATAGCCGGATGCCATTGCCGCAGCAGACCTGGCCATCGCGCTCCCGTCGATGACGAGCAGCACCGGGGCTTCCAGTTGCTTGGCGAGTTCGGCCGTGCTGCCGACCTCGCTGGTCGGTGAACTCCCGTCGAACAGCCCCATCATGCCTTCAATGATCGAGACATCTGCATCGGCCGACGTGCGAGAGAAAATCTCCCGGTTCACCGAAGGCCCCAGCATCCAACCATCCAAGTTGCGGGATGGACGACCCGTCACCGCCGTATGGTGTCCGGGGTCAATGTAGTCCGGGCCGACCTTGAACGCCTGCACCCGGTGACCCCGAGCCTTCAGGGCCGCCAGAAGAGCCAGCGTCACCGTGGTCTTCCCCACACCGCTGTGCGTGCCGGCAATGACCAGCCGCGGGAACTTCATTGCCTACCTCGTGAATTTACGACCAAACCCCTCTGCTTTTTCTTTTGGCATCCACTCAAGCGCACCAGGCAGATATTTCAGCCGCATGGTATTCCAGAGGGCCAAGCGGCTCCAATCTGGTTGCGGTTGCGGTTTCAACTGCTTATCCAGATACGGATTGGGGAAAAAGACGGTCAGCATCTGCTCACCGGCTCCGTTCCACATCCGAAATCCCCAGCTTCCCCCAACATGGCCATCGCCGGTTCGATAGAAAAAGGCTGCCTTTGACGCCCGGCGCTTGCGCTTAAGCGCTTCGGGGACTGGATTAGTTGGTGAGCCCCGCTGTTCCCCGATACAGAGGTGAAAATGCCACGCGCCAACATCTACGGTGAGGTACCCATCCGCCAACGTGATCCGTTTGGGTGCCTCGGTGAGCCTGATTTCATATACCGCACCCTGAACGCAAGGGACAAATGTGATCTCCATCCAGTGTTTCTCAAACAGTTCGCGGAGCAGCGACTCGAGAACCCCTACTTCGGGTTCCACATACTCGTAGTC
>JACQQM010000127.1 GCA_016207025.1 Nitrospirota bacterium
GGACAGGTCACTCAGCAACCGTCTGAACTCTGCAATCTGCTGGTTATGGTCAGGTATCGCCGCCAAGGGTCTCAAGTGCCGCTCCCGAATCCACCCATGCTGGTCTTTGGTTTTGAGCAGGTAATGTTGGATGGCCGGCGCCAGCCGCAGCAAGTTCAAGTGATGCGTCACCCGCGGTTGGGTGATCCCAATTCGTTGAGCCAATTCATGCTGAGTTTTCACCTCTCCACGCTGGAGCACTTGGCTCCATTCTCTGGCTTGCTCAATGAGGCTCTTGGTGCCTTTGGGGGGAATGACCTTCAGCAAGTCCTTATGGCTCATTGCATCCCGGCGAACAAGCAGACGGCGGCCATGTGGCCCCCGAATCCACGCGATGGGGATTTGGATCCTGATATATGCTGGCCTCACTTGCCTTTGGTCTCCTCCAAGAAGTGCACAAGAATCGAAATCCTTGAGAGTCAACATGGGCGGCGGCTATGATAAGCTTCTCGGCCATGGCGAACAACGACCCAATGAACATTCACGAGCTCCATAAACGTTATCGAGAATTCTCCCCTGCTCTTTTGACCCTTGTGACCGGGTGGTTGGCTCTTAGAGCATCAGATGGTGCTTGGCGAGGGCTTCTCCTTACCTTTGTTGCATTATGGGGGACACTCACCTGGTTCGGCTTCTTTCTGGAAGCCAGGTGCGGACAAGATACCAAAAAGACGGAATGGAGAGTTGCCCAAAGGTTGTTAGCCCAAGTTACGCAGTTGAAGCCCTCTGCCAATACCAAACCCTTGGGATCTCACGATTTAGCTTTTTAAGTTTAGACTACATTTCTCTCTACGGTCTGGACCCACCGGGGCTCCCCCAGCCGTTGAGGCAGCTCAATGCCCAACCGCGCGAGGAGAATTCGCTGGCCCTGGTCGGGTTGGCTGACGCACCAGAGGGATAGCACGCGCCCCGTCGAAGTCGGGAGGCGGACCTCCACGAGTTTGAGCCGGGCGAGTTCTTCCAGGACCGGGCGAGGGGCGTCCCCCAAGCCAGAGCGCGCCATCCACTGCTCCAACGTTTTCCAGAGGGCATACGCCAGGAACGAAAACAAGATATGCGCTTGGGCGCGATGTTGCAACTGATGCCAGATGGGCCGGACCGCGAGCTCACTCTTGTAGGTGCGAAATGCCGCTTCGGCTTGGGTGAGCTGAATGTAGGTTTTCCAGAGATCGTGGGGCGTCCAGCCGACCAGATTCGTGCGCAAGAGATAGTGCCCTTCGCTCGCCGCCGCCCAGGCGGCCCAGGCCGCCCGTTTCGTCCAGGTGACGCGGAGACCCGGACGTTCGCCGACCGGGGCGTCCTCCACCTGAATGGCAAAGAGCCCTGCCGCGCGGCTGTTGCGTTCGAGGAGTCGCCCGATCTGCCGTTCCACCTTCGCCCGCTCCTGGTCCTTCCGGGCCCGGCGGAGGCGCGTCGCCAACGTCGTCAACCCGGCCTCGATGCGGCGGGCGAACCGCTCATGAATGGCGCGTTCTTTTTCCCGACGCTCCCGACTCCGACACAGCACGAAGGTCTCGGTCCCCTCGGGGCCGGGGAGGAGTTTGACCTCGACGCCGGGCTCCACCGTGGTCCAGTCTGCCTGGTCCACGAGGTGCCGCTCGAACGGCTTGAGCTGGTCCTTGGGGGTGCCGACGACGTAGGTCGCTGACCGCGCCCGGAGGAACGCGAGGTTGTCTTCGGACGCGATCCCCCGGTCCACCACCCAGAGGCGATTCGCGGCCCCGTGCTTCCGTTCGACGGTCTCCACAATCTCCTCCAGGGTGGTGACGTCGTTGCGATTGCCCGCGAACACCTCATACCCGAAGGGGAGACCCTCCCGCGTCACCAAGAGGGCGATGCACACCTGTTTGCAGTCAAAGCGTTTGTCGCGGGAGTGCCCGCGCTGCGCCTGGGGGTTCTTGGGCATGGCGCCCTCAAAATAGGTCGAGGTCACATCATACAAGATGAGGTCATAGGTGGCGTCGAACATCGTGGCGAACCGGTCCTTCAAGTGCCGTTCGATCGCCGCCTTGTGCGGCAAGAGGGCATCGAGCCCCCGGTAGAGGCGGTCGGTGTTCACCGCGTCCGGGGGGACCCCCAGCAGGGCCCCCAAGGCGGTCCGGCGGAACCACGTGTCGGCGATGTGGAGTTCGCTGGAGGGCTCGCAGAACCGGGCCAAGGCGAGGATGGCCGCCACCACGGGCCAGGCGACCGCCTCCCGCCCGGCGGGGATCTGGGCGGCCAAGAGCGTGTCGAGCTGGAGGGTGCGCCAGAGCAGCCACCCGATGTAGACATCGCCAAAGTCGCGGATCTCTCCCACGTGCACCCCGCGCACCTCGACCTCCACGCGCACAGGGACCGGCTCGGTCACGGCATGCGGATCGCCGAACAACCACCCGCTCGTGGGCGGCGTGCGGTCGAGCACGCGTCGGAGCTCCACCCACCCCTGCCGCTCGGCGGGCACGAGTTCCCCCAGGTACGCCACGGTGCGGTGCCGTGGGCCGCGCGCGGTGCGGACCGATTGCGTCAACGCCCAGTACGTGTGGGACTTGCCATCTTTCTCGATGACCACGCGTTTGAGGAACATCTGTTGCCTCTCAACGTACACGGATCTCCGTGAGGATCAAGGGGGTAGGTTTGTACTACACGCCCGTGCCCTCAGTCGGCCTGGGACGATGTCCCGCGGTGCGAGGGAAATTATTTTTTGGCTATGGCTTCAACTGCGTAACTTGGGGTAAGCAGCCGCCGAAACCCCTCCATCTGCTCCCCCGGCTCCAGCCCGGTCAGCCCCCGCAGCTGCCGCTCCTTGATCCTCCCTCCCGCGTCATTCGTTTTGATCAGGTATTCCTGAATCGCCTGGGGAGTGTGTAGACTACCGGTACGCTTCTCGACGGTGGGCGACTCGATAGATCCGCACGTGATGCGTCGTGTCGTCAATCTCGTATAAGACGCGATAGTCACCCACAC
>JACQQM010000128.1 GCA_016207025.1 Nitrospirota bacterium
CCGCTTGTAGCGAGTCACGGTCACGACCGGGCCAAACACTTCTTGACACGACACTTTCATCGCCGGGGCGACATCCCCTAAGACCGTTGCCTCCACCACAGAACCGGATCGTTTCCCGCCGGCCAGGACCCGGGCCCCTTGCGCGACCGCTTCGACGATCCAGTCCTCGACCCGCCGCGCCGCCGCTTCGTTGATCAGCGGCCCGATTACGGTGTCCTCCTCAGAGGGGTCACCTGTTTTGAGCGCCTTGACTCGAGCGAGTAACTGGCTCAGGAAACGATCGTGCACGGTCTCATGGACGTAGATCCGCTGGACGGAAATGCAGCTCTGGCCGGCATAGGTAAAACCACCGGTCGCGCATCGCTGAGCCGCCACCTCCAGGTCGGCATCCGGCTCGACAATCACGCCCGCGTTGCCGCCCAATTCCAGCACCACCCGCTTTTTCCCGCACCTCGCCTTGAGCATCCAGCCGACCGCTGCGCTGCCGGTAAAACTCAGCAGTTTGAACCGCGGATCCGCGACCATCTGCTCCGCCACGGTGTTGTCGCACGGAACGATGCTCACGGCCCCCGCCGGCAGGCCCGACTCCAAAACGATTTCACCGAGCAGCAAGGCGGTCAGGGGCGTCTGGGGAGCCGGCTTCAGCACAATGGGATTCCCGGACGCCAGGGAGGGAGCAACCTTGTGCGCGACCAGGTTCAGGGGAAAATTAAACGGCGTGATCCCCAGCACCGGCCCGATCGGAAACCGGCGCGTCAGCCCCATGTAGCTCTCCATCCCCGGCGAGAGATCCAACGGAACGACCTCGCCCGGAATCCGCCTGGCCTCCTCCGCGGCAACCGTGAACGTTTGAATCGCCCGACCCACCTCACGCCGCGCGTCGGAAATCGGCTTGCCCGCCTCGCTGGTAATCGTCCGGGCAATCTCTTCGCGTCGGGTGATGAGGGCTCCGGCAATCTTCCCGAGCGCAGCGGCCCTCGCGTGAGCCGGCAAGCGCCGCATGGCCGAAAATGCCCGGACGGACACCCCGATCGCCTCTTCCGCCTCCACCTTGCCGGCCTGGCATACCTCCGCCACGGTCCCCCCGCCAAACGGATTGATGACTGGGGCCGTGGTGGACGTGTGACACCACCGGTCGCCGATCAGGAACGGGCGCGCGGATCCCACAACACGCTCCTTCGGTGATCTCGTCCCTTGCTCATGCTACTCAGCCGTGTCGCTCCCGACGAATCCACCTGGCTGAGGCGGCGCTGGTTCAACCTCCGCTTCTGCCTTGACCGCTTTGGCGATCAATGCCTCGCTTCCCCACTCCTGAATGGATTTCAGCGTAAACGCCTCATAGGTTGACACGCCGTGGCACGTCGGGCAGTCCGGCATGGGCACCTTCCGTCGGAATACCTCGCTCAGACAGGACATGCACACCAGCAGATCAGGTTCACCTTGCTCGCACTCAACCGGCCAAAATGCTTGTTCGTGTGCCATAACTCCCTTCAATCCTTCAAAAACCGATGGGAACCCTCCTTCTCAAGAGAGACCTCTCTCCGAGAACTTATCCTCTCCCCTTGGGGACCGCCCCGAGCAGGCGATCAATCTGCTCTTCGAATACTTCAAACGGAAATGCGCCGGGAATCACGATGGGCGGCTCTTTCCCCGGACCCTCCGTCCGCACGAGGACAAATCCGGGCGTGCCGCGGAACCCGAGCCTCACGCCATCGTCTCGATCGCGAAAGATCGCATCGGTATGATACGCCTGCTGCAGGCACTTCGAAAAGGCCGCCAGATCCAGGCCGATCCCTTTCGCGTGGCGCTCGATATCGGCCGGCCCCAATCGTCTGTCGCCTCCAAACAGTCGGTCATGCATCTGCCAGTACCGGCCCTGGTCGCCCGCACATCTCGCCGCCAAGGCGGTCTCCAGACCGGGTCCCTGGAAGGCACGCGGGAAATCCCGATAGAGGAACCGGACCTTCCCCGTCTCAATATATTGTGCCCGAATACGGGGCCAGGTCTCCTGGAAGAACCGGTAACAGAATCCGCAGGTGAAATCGGAATATTCAATCAACGTGATCGGCGCCTTGGGATTGCCTCTCATGCGCCCGTCATCGTGCACCACCCGATCCGTCACCTGCGCCGCCGCACCTGAAAGGCAAAAGGCAAAAGTAAAAAGGCAAAAGGTAATAGTGAGGATGATGCCGAGTTCCGATCGATCCCCCCTCGCCTTTTGCATGAAGCTCCTTTCCACTTTTTACTTTTAACTTTTGCCTTGCCGGGACGCTATTCGTCCCGGTTGCGGACGCCGGTGCGAAGTCGCTTGGCCGCCTGTCGGCGTTTTTTCTCGGCGAGCCGACGTTCAACCGCCTGTTTCGACCTCCGAGTCGGCACGCGGGGACGGGGAACGCGGTTCAACGCCCGGAGTCGCTCGATCAAGCGCAGGAACGCCGCTTCTCGGTTCCGGTGCTGCGATCGCGAATCAGCCGCGAGCACCCGCACTCCGGAGGGCACATGGAGCAACCGAACCGCCGAGTCGGTCACGTTGCGATGCTGCCCGCCCGGCCCGCCGCTCCGGAAGGTTTCAACCACAACCTCGCGTTCAAGAACCGCGCGGTCTGTGCTGTACGGAGGCCGATGAGTGGGTGTCATCCTCCGGGCCCAACCTCGGCCGGGGGAACCGTTTCGCGAAGGAGGTCAGGACTTCTTGTCTTTCGGCGGTCGAAACCGCTCCAGCAGCCCCATCATCAGTAGCGGCCACACCACCGTGGCATCGCTCAGCACCTCGGCATACCGACCGCCCTCCTCGGTGGGAACGAACTTGCCCCAGGAAATTCCCTCTTGATACGTGCAGCCGCTGAGTCCGCCCCAGTGATCCGGCTCCGGGCAAATGCGGACTCCGTACTGGAACCGAGGAGGCTTCACATTTAACCCGAGGCGCGCGTTGCCGATTTCCACGTAGGGCCCCACTTGCTGCGCCCAGTTCCGCGGGACGCCGCCCCCGATCGTGAAGATGCCCAGACGCTTGGCCGTCAGCAACCGCTGCGCGTAACTGTTCAGATCCTGATAGGGGTTAAATGACGGGCAGGACTGATGCAACACACGCAACACGCCGAGGTCTCCCTCCCGGTCCCGCGCCTGCCCTCGCGCCCGGTCGAGGTTTTGCCGCATCGCCCACGTCCCGACGTCCAGTCCCATCTCCGAGTCCGTGAAGGCCGGGATATAGACGGGCACGCCTTTGAGATAGGCGCTCTTGAGAATGCCGCTCCCCTCGTGCTCATCAACCAGCGTGCGCCCGAGCTCCCGAGTCAAAATCTCGGACGACAGCACCGACTCAATGGGGATCCGCTTCAGCGTCTGCGACACGACATGCTCGACATAGTTCAGGTTCGCCTCCATCTCCAGCGTGTCGTAGACGCGGTTGTACCCTTTCCTGAACAACTCTTCATCGCGCATGGAGGGCTGGTGCCGATAATGGATCTTGCCGACCGACTCGCTCAACCCGTGCGCAATCAGGGCTCCCGTGGACACCACCGCTTGCACCATCCCGTGGTCAATCATGCCGCTGATGATCTTGCCCATCTTGGCGATGGTCATCGCTCCTGAGAGCGTGAGCACGACGAAACAGTCGGGATCGCCGATCATGGTTGAGAGCACCTCAAACGCCTCGCCCAGCCGGCGTCCGCCGAACGCGGTCTTCCGCATCGCGATCAACAGATCCGCAAAGGAGCGAATCTTGTCCGTATCCAGCGGCTCAAGCGCTTCGAGCCCGTCCTGTGCGCCGTCATGGAATTCGCGTGGCTGCATCGAACACCGGTTCTCCCGTGAAAACCACATACGAAATCGAGCGATGGTTACTTTACACAACCGTGTTCCGCGCGTCAATTCCGAAAGGGCATCGTCCGCGTCATTTTGGTGAGTGCGGCGGGATCATGGGAGACTGTGCCGGTCGCTCGCTTGCCTCGATTCCGCGAGTGACTCAGCACCTGCTCGGGCATGAGCAATGTCCGTTCACTGCTCGGCCTCCTTGGCGAGCCCGCGTTCGACCTTGGACTGAAAACAGGTCGGGCACAGGTGCCTCCCACGGTCCTTTGATGTGTAGAACTCCGTGAGGTCGCACGCGCCGCAGGCGGAACAGGTCACCGGACGCACCCGGTGCGTGTCATGAGACCAGCAGGCAACTCGACACGTCATAGTTTGTTCTTGTTCTTGGGTGGTTCGATATTTTTGCGCGACGATGACGGCAAGGCTAGGCCGTTCGTGGGGACGTGTCAAGGGTCTGGCTGAGCAAAGTGGGAGCCGAAGAAGATCAACAAGATAGTAATTCAGAGCCGTCCAAATGACGACGTGTTCGATGCATCCCCCGCTCTCATTGGCGATCTCTACCAAAATCCTTAGCCAAGAGCAGGAATAAGCAGGAATTTATGTTCAAGGAATTCAGTACGACCCCTGGCCATCTCCCAGTATTATTTTAAAGTTCGCGGTCCAGGAACATCACCAGAAAGACAGCCTCATTGAGGGGAAGCTCTCTGGGAACCACCGGGCGTACAGGGTGGGGACGACAACGGGTTCAACGGGTTTAGAGCCGGCGTGCACGGCTGTGAGCTAGACCCGACTGCTTGGAACGCCACCTCGTAATAGGAGGCGGCTCCCTTGAACTGCATTTTGTTCAAGGGACGCTCCTTGCTCCGACTCCTGACCCCACGAATCTCCGCTCCAACCTTGATCAGTTCGAAATCCCCTCCGGTGAACGGATCCTTATACGCAACCGGGAGGTATCGCTTGGGGTTCTTTTGCGTGAGTTGCTCCAGGCTCAGCGGGTAGCGGTTTGAACGCCTCGCCTTCATCACTTCGTAATCGGCCGCATAGGCTTCGATGGCGGCCTTGATCCGGTTCCCGCGGAAGAGCAATTCGGCTTCCTGGTCACGCTTCACCATCAACGTCCACTGCTTCCCGACGACGGTTAGCGACACGCCTACCAGGACGAGTGTCAGCATCAGCGCAAGATAGGTCACCCCTCGCTGATCTCGCAGCAGCCGACGTGGCGTCACCCGGGGCTCTACAAGGCGGCCCCGCCATTTCCTGTACGACCCCGGATGTTTTCTGAGCGTTCACTGTTGCAAGGGTGTAGGTTATAAGCTACACTTGACTGCGTGGAGACCCGTGAGCGGGAACTTCAGATCTACCTCACTGAAG
>JACQQM010000124.1 GCA_016207025.1 Nitrospirota bacterium
ACCGTAACGCTTTTCGCGAGATTTCTCGGCCGATCCACATCCGTGCCGCGCAGCACGGCGATGTGATAAGCCAGCAACTGCAAGGCTACCGTAAAGAGGATCGGGGTCAGCAGCGCCGGCACGTCCGGGATCGTGAACACCGCGTCCGCCACTTTCCCGAGGTCCCGTTCCCCCTCGCTGACGAAGGCGATGACCGGTGCCTTACGGGCCTTCACCTCCATCAAGTTGCTCACCGTTTTTTCGTACAGCCGGTCGCGGGGCGCCAGCACCACGACCGGCATATCCTTATCGATCAGCGCGATCGGCCCGTGCTTCATCTCTCCGGCCGCGTACCCCTCCGCGTGAATGTATGAAATTTCTTTCAGCTTCAGGGCGCCCTCCAGCGCGATCGGATAATTGATCCCCCGGCCCAGGTACAGGAAATTGCGCTTCGCGTAGAACCGCTTGGCAATGGCCACAATTTCCGCCTCGCGCTTCAGAATGTGCTCCACGAGCGTGGGGAGCGCCACGAAGCGTTCCAGCCAGACCCGTCCATCGTTGGCGTTGAGGGTGCCGCGCACGCGCGCCAGGTGCAAGGCCAAGAGGTACAAGGCCATGAGCTGGGCCGTAAAGGCCTTGGTGGAAGCGACGCCGATTTCCGGGCCGCAGTGCGTGTAGAGCACGCCCTCGGACTCACGTGCCAGGGTGCTGCCGATGACGTTCACGATGGACAGCACACGCGCGCCTTTCCGCTTGGCCTCGCGGGCGGCCGCGAGCGTATCGGCGGTCTCGCCGGACTGGGAGATCGTGATGAACAGGTCGTCCTTCTTCACCAACGGATCGCGATACCGGAACTCCGACCCGATATCCACCTGAACCGGCGTGCGGATCATTTCCTCCAGCAGGTATTTCCCCGCCAGCCCGGCATGCCACGAGGTCCCGCACGCCACGATCCAGATGCGGCCGACCGCTGCAAGCTGCTCCGGGGTCATCCCGATGTCCGGCAGGTCCGCTTCGCCGGTCTCGAAGGAATACCGGCCGCGCATCGTGTCGAGAATCGTCTGCGGCTGCTCATGGATCTCCTTGAGCATGAAATGCGGATACCCGCCCTTTTCCGCCGCCGCCGCATCCCACGTAATCCGCGTCGCGCTGCGCGCGACCGGGCGCCCGTCGGAATCCATGATCCGCACGTCGGACGTCGTGACCACCGCCAGATCACCTTCCTCCAGGTAGATGACTTCCCGCGTGTGCGAGAGGATCGCCATGACGTCGGACGCGACCCATGCCGATCCACCACTCCGGCCGACCACCAGCGGGCACCCGGAACGTGTTGCGACGAGCTTGTCCGGCTCATCTTCGCACACGGCCGCAATGGCGTAGCTGCCCCGGATCTCTCGCGTCGCGGCGCGCACAGCCTCCGCCAGCGACGCCCCACCCCTCACGTGCCGAGCGATCAGATGCGCCACCACCTCCGTATCGGTCTCCGATTCAAAGCGATAGCCTTCCTGCTGGAGTTGCTGCTTGAGCGGCAGGTAATTTTCGATAATGCCGTTGTGCACCAGCACGCAGCCGTCGGAACGGTGCGGATGCGCATTTTGCTCCGAGGGCTTGCCGTGGGTGGCCCACCGGGTATGCCCGAGCCCGATCGTGCCGCTGAGCCTCTGTCCGGCCAGCATCTTTTCGAGGTTGACGAGTTTGCCCACGCTGCGGCGCACCTCGATCTTGCCGTTCAGCAGCACCGCAATGCCGGCCGAATCGTATCCCCGGTACTCCAGACGCCGAAGCCCCTCCAAGAGAATGGGAACCGCGTCCTGGTTTCCCACGTATCCGACGATCCCGCACATAGCGTTATTTCTTTCTCCGCTTCTTCGCCTTTGCGCCTCTTGCGGCCAAGGGCTTGGGGCGAGGGGCGACGGGGTTCGCCATCCGACCGTTGTCAGGCGATGTGCCAGCCGCCTGCAGGGCGCGCCTGCGAGCAGCCCACCCCGGGCGATTCACTTGTGGCGCCCGGCCAATCGCCAGCGCGTCCGGCGGGACATCCTGCGTGAGCGTGGAACCTGCCGCCACCACCGCTCCCCGCCCTACCGTCACCGGCGCGATGAGCTGCGCGTCGCTGCCGACAAACACCTCATCCTCGATCACCGTCTCGTGCTTGCGAAACCCGTCGTAGTTGCAGGTGATCGTCCCGGAGCCGATGTTCACGCCCTTCCCGATCCGGGCATCGCCCAGATAGCTCAAGTGGTTGGCTTTGGACTCCTCGCCCAGATCGGCTTTTTTCATCTCGACGAAATTGCCGACCTTGGCCGCACGGCGCACCACCGAGCCGGGCCGCAGGTGAGCGAACGGTCCTACCGTGGTGTTCTCTTCGAGGCGGGCTTCCCGAATCACGCAACAGTCCTGAACCATTACCCGATGACCGAGCACGCTGTCGGTAATCCTGGTATGGGACCGGATCACGCAATCCTCGCCGACGGTCGTCCGTCCTTCAAGCGTTACATGGGGGTACAGAACCGTATCCCGCCCAATGTCCACCTCCGCGTCGATCCACGTGGTGTCCGGATCATGCAAGGTCACTCCCGCCTGCATCCAGCGGGTGCGGATCTGGCGCCGGACCACCTGTTCCGCCACCGCAAGCTGCTGGCGAGAATTGATGCCCAGGCATTCTTCGGCATCCCGCGCCACCATCGCCGCGACTTTCAGCCCGCGCTCCACCGCCAGCCCCACGATATCGGTCAGATAATATTCCTTCTGCACGTTCTGGGGCTCGAGCTTGTCCAATGCCTCAAACAGAAAGGATCCGTTCACCACATAGGTTCCGGCATTGATCTCACGAAGACGCAACTCGGCTGGGGTGGCATCACGATCCTCCACGATCCGGAGCACCCGCTCGTCCTCCTTGTGACGCACCACACGTCCATAGCCCGTGGGGTCCTTCAAGATGGCCGTCAACATCGTCACGGTCGCGTGTTCGTCCTCATGCAGCCGCAAGAGGTCTTGGACGGTCGCATCCGTGAGCAGCGGGGTATCCCCGTTGAGGATCACATACGCATCGGCAGGCCCTCCGTGCGCGCGGGCAAAGGCAGCCCGCGCCTGCATGACCGCATGCCCCGTCCCCAGTTGCTGCTCCTGCTGAACAAACATGATGGGTGGGGCCTGGCCCTTGTCGTATCCCGTGCGGCGGGTCATCGCTGCGCGATGCGACTCAATGACCGCTTGCACCTGCTCCCCTTGATATCCCACCACCACTGCCACGCCCTCCCCCGTCAGCCGCTCCGCCAACTCAACGGCGTAGAGCACCATGGGGCGGCCGGCAACCGGGTGGAGCACTTTGGCTAGCTTGGACCGCATCCGTTTGCCCAGCCCGGCCGCCATCACGATCGCGCCCAGGCCCTTGATAGGAGACTGATTGATTTGCTGATTGGGTGATTGATTCATTTCGAGCCAAAAATCAACAAATCGACAATCATGCAATCAAGAAATTCCGACGTCATGCGATGGGAACCTCCAGATCCCGGCGCGGGGCCTTCGCGCCGGCCGACTGGGGACC
>JACQQM010000125.1 GCA_016207025.1 Nitrospirota bacterium
GAAATGGGACCGTGGTGGTGACGTTCCATGAAATGGTCCCGAACCCGACGCTGAAGCCGGATGAGCTGGGAGTTGCCCAACAGAACGATGAACGCAGAATGCTGAATGCTGAATGCTGAATGCAGAATGCAGAATGCAGAACGGGAGGCGTTCCAACGTTCATCGCTCATCGTTCAGCATTCATCGTTACCAGGGGAGGCACGGTGAAGCTTCTGGCGGTTGAAACAGCAACGGGTTGTCAGAGCGTGGCGGTGCTTGACGGCACAGCAGTGCTGGCGCGTTCGGATGAGGAGACGCAGGGCGCACATGCCAAGCGGCTGATTCCTACGATTGACCGTGTCCTCACATCAAGCGGGTTCACACTCGCGGACCTGGAAGGACTCGCGGTGTCGATCGGCCCGGGTTCGTTCACGGGACTCCGCGTCGGACTGGCGACCATGACGGGGATCCGGATGGTGACAGGGATCCCCCTGGCGGCGGTGCCGACGCTGGAGGCGATGGCCTGGAATCTGCGGGACCCCGACCAGGTTCTGTGTCCGATTCTCAAGGCTCGGACCGGCGAGGTGTACTGGGCGCAGTATCGCTGGACGAGCGCCGGGCACCTGACCACGATCATGGAGGAACGAGTCGGTCCTCTGGAGCTGGTCGCCCGATCACTCGAGGGCCCTACACTGGTGTTCGGCGAGGGGTGGCAGATCTATCGCGATGAACTGCGCCGCTTGCTCGACCTGAGAGAGGGTGATGCCCGCGAGGCTTCACGCGAAGCCATGGCTGCCTCGGCGGTCAGCGTCGGCCTGGCCGGCCTTGCGCGCCTGGCTCGTGGCGACGCCGCAGGTCAGGGACTGTCCCCCCGCTATGTCCAGCGGGCGGAAGCGGAGCTGAACTTGTGCGCTGTGCCATCGAGGAGGCGGTGAGAAAGAGGGCACAGCGGCACGAATCGAGAGGAGCCGTGCATTGATGCAACCAGTGACGACCGATCAACAGGCTCGGAACCTTCTCATCCGACCGGGAACCCACCAAGATCTCGAGCGCCTTCTTCGTATTGAGCAGGACTCCTATTCGGCGCCGTGGACCCGTAAGATGTTCGAGGCCGAGCTGGGCGGGAACCCGTTCGGGCACCTCTTCACTGCGCGCCTGATTCATGATGGCGGCGGGCAGGAGGAGCCGGGGGAGATCGTCGGGTACATCTGTTTCTGGGTCGTGTTCGAGGAGCTGCGCCTCATGAATCTGGCTGTGGCCCCATCGGTGCGGCGCCAGGGAATTGCGACCCAGTTGGTGCGATATGCGCTGGCCTTCGGCCGTGACCGTGGCGCTGTGCGAGCGGATCTGGAAGTCCGCGCTTCAAACGCGGCCGCCCGTCGTCTCTATGAGCGGCTGGGATTTCGACAGATTGCGGTGCGGGCCAAGTACTACGCGAATCCGACTGAGGATGCCGTCCTCATGGAGAGGGACCTGTTGAGAGCGGAAGGTTGAGGCGATAGATTGAAAAGACAGGAGGTGGAGCATGCTGACAGACAATCGGGTTGCGGAACTGCTGCGTACCTCCAGCGTGGAATTCCGGGAGCTGGAGGAATCACACCATCGGCTTGACGCGGAGTTGTCTGAACTGCGGAAACGACATGTGCTGACCCCCCAGGAAGAACTCATGAAAAAACAGATTCAAAAGGAGAAGCTGGCCAAGAAAGATAAGATGGCGGAATTGATCCGCCTGTACCGCGAGAACGAAGCTCGCTCGGCTGCGCGATAATGCTGAAGACGCGTCCAGCGCGCTGGACGCAACGGAAACACTGCCTATGTCGGTAATCCTGCCTCCGCTCGCTGTCCATCTGGCCTCCATCAAACGGCGCTTGTTGGTGATCGCCACCACCGTTGCGGCCGCCTTCGTGCTGACGTTTGCATACGCCGCTGAACTCATTGAGTGGTTCAAGCGACCGTTCCCTGATGAACTGATCTTTTACGGACCCACCGAGGCTCTGTTTGCGTCAATCAAAGTATCGGTCCTGGCCGGGATCGTGTTGAGCCTTCCGGTGATCCTCTATCAATTTTGGAAGTTCATCGAGCCGGCCTTGCTTCCTCGCGAGCAACGTTGGGCGATCCCGCTGTTCTGTCTCGCCGCCGGATTTTTCGCGCTGGGATTGGTGTTCTGCAATCTGGTGATCCTGCCGCTGGTCATCCAGTTTTTCGTGAGCTTCGGAATGGATCGGGCATTGATGCCGCAACTCTCGGTCGGCACCTATGTTGATTTCAATGTGAAGTTCCTGCTCATCTTCGGCTTTGCGTTTGAGCTGCCGATGGTCCTGACCTTGTTGTCCAGGGTCGGGTTCGTTTCCCCTGAACTCCTCAGTCAGTATCGCAAGCATGCCGTGATGGCGGCGTTGATCGTGTCGGCGGTGGTGACCCCTGACGCGACGCTCTTTACGATGCTGCTGATGGCGGTGCCGCTTATCGTGCTCTATGAAGTCGGGATCTTGGGTGCCCGGCTCTTCGGACGGCGCAAGCCGACTGACGAGCAAGGCCTGCCTTTCAATGGGAAGATGCCGGCTGGGACGGCCGGTCAGCGGGTGCGCTGATGTGTATTCTCAGGAGATATCTCGTAGCAGGGTTGGTCTTTGGCGTGGGCTTCGTGGGAGTGTGCGGGGCGAGTGTTGTCGGTGATGTGGCGCAGGCGCAGGGTGGGACAGAAGACGTTGCGCAAACACCCGCCGTCGAACGTATTCAGCAGAAGCACGGCACGCCTCATCAGGAGCCGGCTCTCCAATCGGTGCCCAGCATCCAGGCCTTGGCGGCGGTGGCGAAGGACCGGGCCGTCTTCGCAGGCTCCTTTGGCATGGGGATCTTTCGGAGCGACGACCGAGGGGGATCCTGGATCGCCGTCAATGAAGGACTCAGTGACCCCTTCGTCCTCGCACTGGCTGCGGCAAAAAGTGGAGCGGTGTACGCGGGGACATTCAGGGGCGGCGTGTTCCGCAGCCTGGATGGAGGCAAGAGGTGGCAAGCCATCAATAACGGCCTGAAACGACTTGAGATCAAGGCCCTGCTTATCGAGGGTGGCGTCATTTATGCCGGGACCGGAGACGGCGTGTACCGACTGGCTGAAAGCGACACCCGGTGGACGGTGGTGACCAAAGGTCTCGACGAGACGCTGGTTCACTCGCTGGTGATGGCGGCTGACCGAACTCTGTTTGCCGGCACCTCGGGCAGGGGGGTGCTCCGGTACAAACCGAACGCGCTGGAATGGACGCGACTGTCTCATGGACTGAAGGATCACGAAGGCCTGGTTGAGAATTTTATCCGCGTGTTGGCCGTGGACAGCGAGCAGGCCCTCTATGCCGGGACCTTCGACGGCGGAGTGTTTCGCAGCGGTGACGGGGGACAGACCTGGCGCCCGATCAGCAGAGCGTTGCCCAATGACTCAATCCGGGGCATCGTGACGAATGAAAGGGGGCTGTTTGTGGCGACCGGGCGGGGGATCTTCAAGAGCCTGAACCAGGGCCGTCAGTGGATCCCGCTCAACAATGGGTTGACGGAACTCTCGGTCCAAGTGTTGATTGCCTCCGGTGACGGGTCCTTTTACGCCGGGACCAGTTCGGGGGTCTTTCGGAGCGATGATGATGGCAAGAGCTGGATCGGAGCCAGTGGCGGACTTCAAGGGACCAGTGAATCGCCGTTTACGTTTAAATGAAGCAGTGAGAAAGGATGGTCATGACTGAACAGATGAACGACGCGTGCGCGACGATCAAGGTGAACGTGAAGAACGAGCCGTTGGGGGAGATCGTGCTTAAATTCTATCCCGACGTGGCTCCCAATCACGTCAAGAATTTCATCAAACTGGCGAAGGAGAAGTTCTACGACGGGACGACTTTTCATCGGGTGATTCCGGGGTTCATGATCCAGGGCGGCGATCCAAACAGCAAGAGCTCGGACCGATCCACTCATGGAATGGGCGGGCCGGGCCATCGCGTCAAGGCGGAGTTCAACAGCAAGCCCCACAAGCGGGGCATCCTGTCCATGGCTCGTGCCAACGATCCGGACAGCGCCGGCTCCCAGTTTTTCATCTGCGTGGCCGACTCTCATTTCTTGGATTGGAAGTACACGGCGTTTGGAGAGGTCGTGAGCGGCATGGAGGTGGCGGACAAGATCGTCAACATGAAACGGGATAGCCGGGATAACCCGCTGGAGCGGGTGGAGATGACCGTGACCGTCACGGAGTGACGGAAGGTAAAAGTGAAAAGTAAAAAGTTAAAAGTTCAAAGGAGAAAGCATAAAAATCTTCAATTTTACCTTTTTACTTTTGCCTTTTTACTTGCCGTCCCTGGCTGCGCAGTGCCGCATGTGCCCTTGCGCGTGGTATACGAGGATCCCGCCAATTTTGTGCGGTTGGAGACCGATCCGTTTGTTCTCCCGGAATGGCCCGACAGCCGGCACAGTCACCCTATGGCGATCAGCCCGGAGGAGATAGCCGGCATTCTGAAGGGGCTGACCGTGCGCGACCACCGGATCGCGCTCTATCTCATGTTTGCCGGAGAAGCCCCGCGTGAACCGGTCTTTCGCGACGACGAGGTCGCGCTGCTGGCACCCAGGCTGGCGGAGGCCCTGGCGCGAGCGAAGCCGGACGAGCGGGTCGCCTACTATCTGAGTCAGCCGCAGACGTCAATCAAACGAGAGATCACCTCAGGTGGCTTATACGTTCGGGAACACCACCTCCATTTCATTCTGGGCAATCACCGCATCATCTACGGCATCCCGGCCTATGGGATGGTGTACGATCGCCGGTATCCGATGCGACCGACAGCGGCCAAGGGGTTTGATCTTTATTTTGAACCGGTGGAAGCGGTCGTGCCACAGCTAAGCGGGATATTGGACCGGTTGTTCGGTCGGGAAAAAGATGAAGTCGTGATCGATCTCCAGAAGTTGCGCCGCAGCAAGCCGGTTGCCTGGGGTATCTCACGAGGTGCTTGATTCGGCTGCTGGGGTGCACAGCGTGCCCAGGTGATGCCGCAGTGTGCTCCTCGTCGCTTGCCGAAGGAACGCGCGTGGGGATAGACTTGTTCGCATAGCACCCGAAGACGAATCGAGCCAAGGGGACGGGTATGAGTTCAAGTGGCGATCGCCGGCGTGTTGACAGCACAGACGTGGCGCTCGTCAATATGCCCTTCAGCTACTCCCAATACCCCTCGATCCAACTGGGTACCCTCTCGGCGCTGCTGAAATCTCAAGACATCGGGGTTCGGAATCATTATCTGAACCTTTTCTTTGCCCAGAGAATCGGGGTGCCGGTCTATGAACTCATCTGTGAGAAACGCGCCTTGTTCGGTGAATGGCTCTTTTCTCATCTGCTCTTCAGGGACAACCCCAAAAATTCCGAGTATGTCCAAACGTTCAAACCGGTGTTTGAGGATCTGTCGAGGGAGAGCGGGCACCCGATTTCCTATTTCCTTGAGATGAATACCAGAACCGCACCCCAGTTTCTGACGTGGGCGCTCACGGCGATTGACTGGGGGCAGTACAAGATTGTCGGATTTACCTCTACCTTCGACCAGAACGTGGCCAGCCTGTCCATGGCCAAACTGATCAAGGACCTCTATCCCCAGGTGAAGATTGTGTTCGGCGGCGCCAATTACGACGGGGAAATGGGCCTTGAGCACCTGCGTGCATTTCCGTGGATTGACTACGTGGCGGTCGGCGAAGGCGAGGAAGTCTTTCCGCCCCTGGTGCGGCTGATCCTGGACGGAAGGGAAGGTCCTGTTCCGCCGGGCGTGGCCTACCGAAAGGAGGGCAAGGTTCGCTTTGAACCTAACCCCCGTCTCTTTTCTGAGTTTCAACGGACCGGCCCGCCCGATTATGACGATTATTTCCGACAGTTGCAGGACGTGGAGGTGGGACCGTCAAAAGGATTGGATCGGATACTTCTGTACGAGGGCTCGCGTGGCTGCTGGTGGGGTGAAAAGCATCACTGCACCTTTTGCGGATTGAACGCGCAGGCGATGGAGTTTCGTGCTAAATCTCCCGAACAAGTGACTCGGGAACTGGGCTACCTGTCGCGCCGCTACGACTGCATCAGGTTCCGGTTTGTCGATAACATCATCGACATGAAATACATTGAGAACCTGTTCGGGAAATTTGCGGCTGAGCATTTGGACCTGGACGTGTTCATTGAAACGAAAAGCAACCTCGGCAAACGGCAAATTCAGACTCTCGCCCAGGGTGGCGTCAAGTCCATGCAGCCGGGGCTGGAAAGCCTGAGCGCCGTGCAACTCAAGGAGATGGATAAGGGCGTGAGTCCGCTCCAGAACCTGCAATGTCTCAAATGGAGCAGCTACTACAACATCCACCTGTCCTGGAATATTCTCCTTGGGTTTCCGGGAGAGACCAATGAAGACTACCGCACGCAGATCAACATCATCCCGTCGGTTCTCCATTTTCAACCGCCGGAGAGCGTGGGGAAGATCTGGCTCGAACGATTCAGCCCCTATTTCAAATGGCCTGAAAAGTACGGCCTCCGGATCACGGGGCCCGGGCTGGCGTACGAATATGTGTACAATCCCGCTGTGGTGGACCTGAAGAAGATCGCCTATGATTTTGAATACGAGCTTTTCGACTGGCGGATTGATCCCGGCGTCTACGAAGAGTTAACCCGAGTCGTTCACGACTGGCAGCGTCGGCACGCCTCTTCCGACAAGCCGTTTCTGTACTATGCCAAGGCGATGAACTATGTCACCATTTACGACGGTCGCGGGATCGGGGCGCCCACAAAAGAGCGGTTCGACGGGCCTGCGGCGTTCATCATTGAGTATTGCAATGAGGCGCCGAAGTCTATTGAGCAAATCCGGAGCGGCCTGGAAGGCAAGGGGGAGTCGTGGTCTTCCGATCCGAAGGCGCTCGGTCAAGGGCTCGATCAACTTGTCGAAAA
>JACQQM010000010.1 GCA_016207025.1 Nitrospirota bacterium
AGGCGAGGGCGTGCGGGAGATTCGCTTGAAGCTGGGGCAGGGCATCGCCGGCCACGTGGCGCAGACCGGGGAACCGGTGATCATCAACGACGTCCAGAACGATCCCCGCTTCGCGCGCCAGGCGGACAAGAAGAGCGGCTTCGTCACCCGCAATATGGTCTGTGTGCCGGTCAAGGCGCGCGACAAGCTGCTCGGCGTGCTGCAGGCTATCAACAAAAACAATGGCGGCCTGTTTGGAACGGAGGATCTGCAGGATTTCGTCAGCCTGGGGCACCAGGTCGGCATCGCGATCGAGAACGCCAACCTGTACGAGGAAATCAGTCGCCTCTTCGAAGGATTCATCTCGGCCAGCGTGCTGGCCATCGAGAGCCGGGACCCGACCACCAGCGGCCACAGCGGACGCGTGGCGACGTTGACTTGCGGACTGGCCGAGATGGTCGATCGGGTTGACTGCGGACCGTACGCGGGCGTCACGTTCGATTACGATCAGATGAAGGAGCTCCGATACGCCGCGGTGCTGCACGATTTCGGCAAGGTGGGCGTGCGTGAGCATGTGCTGGTGAAGGCCGATAAGCTGTTCCCCGGCGACCTGACGGCCCTCAAGGCCCGGTTCGACTTTATCAAGCGGACATTGGAAGTGCAGGCGCTCCGGCGCAAGGTGGAGATCCTCACGTCCGGTGATCGGGCCGAGACGGCCGCTCTCTTGGCGGAAGTGGATGAAGAGCTCGCGCGCCGGGTAGCTGAGACGGAGGGGCTCTTGGAGTTCCTCTTGGCGTGCAACCGACCGACGGTGTTGCCGCAAGGGGGGTTCGAGCGCTTGCACGAAATTGCCGGCTTGACCTATGAATCCTTTGACGGCCCTAAACCCTATCTGACCTCGCGAGAAGTCGTCACGCTCTCGATTCCCAAAGGAAGCCTGACGACGGAAGAACGGCTGGAGATTGAAAGTCACGTCACCCATACCTACCGCTTCTTGTCCACGATCCCCTGGACCAAGACGCTCAAGAACATCCCCATGATTGCGTACGGACATCATGAGAAACTGGACGGCAGCGGCTATCCTCGGAAGGTTCCCGGCGAGGTCATTCCGGTCCAGACACGAATCATGACGATCTCCGACATCTACGACGCGCTGACGGCCTCCGACCGTCCCTACAAGGCGGCGGTCCCCACGCCGAAAGCGCTCGCGATTCTCGAAGATGAGGTCAAGCACGGAAAGGTGGACGCTCATCTTCTGGAGATTTTCATCGAGTCCAAGGTCTATCGGCGCGCGCACCCCTCTTCCTGAATCATCTCCGCTTCCTTCTCCGTTTGTCTGTCTTCCTTGACAGGTGCCCGTTATCTGTTACCCTTGAGTACAACTTTTTATCCGACAATTCTTCCATCCATACCGATAAGGAGGATCGGCATGAGAGTTCAGACGGGAAAATCGCTCGTCATAGTCCTGGTCCTGCTCGCTCTCTGGGTCGGCTTCGGTTCAGAGAAGGCCCAGGCTGCGCCGAACGGCGAGAACAAGTGGGTTGAACTTGAGCTGCGCGCGTGGGCCCCGACGCTCAAAGGCTCGGTCCAAAGCTCGGCGACCGGCCTGCTGGGCTCGGCCGTGGATTTCGATCGTACGCTCGGGGTGAATACCCAGCAGAGCTTCATCTGGCCGAAGATTACGCTGCACTTTGCCGACCGTCACCGGCTGTCGGTTTCTTACCTGAACATGCAGTACGGCGGGGATAAAACGCTCGCGCAGTCGTTCAATTTCGGCGGCCAGACCTTCAACGTCAATACGGGCGTGCGCAGCGAGCTTGAACTCAAGGAGATCGTGGGCGGGTACCAGTACGACTTCCTGAAGTTTTCCCGGCTGGCGGCGAACTTCAACCTCCAGGTGCATTATTTGGACATTGATGCGCAGGTACGGGGCGGCGGGCTCGTCGCCAAGGAGGACTTTCAGGTGCCCATCCCGACGATCGGCGGAGGAATTCAGGCCTGGCCCGTTGACTGGGTGAAGATCAGCGCGGACTTCAACATCTTCAAGCTGGGCGTCTCGGGCTTCAAAGGCGAGTTGATCGACAGTCAGGCCTCGCTGACGATTTCACCCTGGGACTGGGTCGGGCTGTCGGCGGGGTATCGCTACTTCCGTATCCTCGCGCGGGACACCGATTCGAACGACCGGGCGGACTGGCTCCAGAAGGGCCCCTATGTCTCTCTCATGGTGAGGTTTTAGTTCCGGCCTTCGAGTTGGTGATCTTCCCATCTTCCATGTGAATGATGCGGTCGGCCTGCGCGGATAGCTTCTCGTTGTGTGTGACGATGACGAAGCTGATACCCCGTGTCCGGTTCAACGTCCGCATCAGAGCGAATAACTCATCACCTGTGTGCGTGTCCAGGTTGCCGGTCGGCTCGTCCGCCAAAACCAAATCTGGCCGTTGCATCAGGGCGCGCGCCACCGCCACCCGCTGCTGCTCTCCCCCGGACAACTCCCCCGGTTTGTGGTGTAGCCGGTGTCCCAGCCCCACCGCGTTCAAGAGCGCGGTGGCCTCCGCCTCTAGCTCGACCCACGGCCGGTTCTGGATATAGGCCGGCAAACAGGTGTTCTCGAGCGCGGTAAATTCGGGCAGGAGATGGTGGAACTGAAAGACGAACCCGATGCGCCGGTTGCGGAACTCGGCCTGCTCCTGATCCGATAGCCGGAAGAGGTCCTGTCCCTCAAACAGCACGGTGCCGGCGGTCGGCCGATCCAGCGTGCCGATGATGTGGAGCAGCGTACTTTTCCCGGCCCCGGACGCGCCCACGATCGCCAGCACCTCGCCGCGCGCGATCTCGAAACGGACGCCGCGGAGCGCCGTGACTTCCTGCCCTCCCATCGGAAATGTCTTGTGGAGGTCCATCACCTGGATCATCGGACGCGCGGCGTTACTCATAGCGGAGCGCGGCGGCCGGGTCCAGCTTGGCGGCCTGCCAGGACGGGTACAGGGTTGCGGTGAAGCTGATCAGGATCGCGGAAAACGACACCAGGATCACATCCAGCGCCTGCACGTGGACCGGGACGTGCGAGATGTAATAGACGGTCGGGTCGAAGGTCCAGTAGGTCTGGATCAGCCAGAGAAACGTGTAGCCCAGCGGGACTCCGATCACGGTGCCGGTCAGGCCGATAATGAGCCCGTTCAGCATGAAGATCCGCATGATGGCCTTCCTGGTCGCGCCCATGGCCTTGAGGATAGCGATCTCGCGCTGCTTCTCGCTGACGATCATCGTCAGGGTGCTCACGATGTTGAAGGAGGCCACGATCGTGATGAGGACCAAGAGCAGGAACATCATGATCTTTTCCAGCTTGAGCGCGGAAAACAGGTTCCGGTTGAGCTGCATCCAGTCCCGCGCCCAGTACGGAAATCCCAGCGCCTGCTCGATGGACCGCGCGATCTCGGCCGCCAGGAAGATCTCGTCCACTTTCACTTCGATCCCTGTGACCGCGTTGCCCATGTTGAAAAATTTCTGCGCCTCACCCAGCGCGATATAGGCCAGCGACGAATCGTACTCATACATGCCCGATTCGAACACCGCCACCACCGTGAAGGTGCGGATCTTGGGGACCATCGCGATTGCGCCGATCGCGCTAGCGGGGCCGACCGGCGAGACCACATTGACGGTGTCGCCCACGAACGCGCCCAGCCGCATGGCCAGCTCCTTGCCCAGGATGATGCCGGGGTGCCCCGGTTTGGATGCCGCCTCGGCATCGGCGGCTGGTCGTCCCTCGCGGACGGCGTTGTCGGGTGTCTCGAGATCGGCCAGGCGCCCGGACTTGATATTCTTGGCCAGCTCCGTGACGCGCTGTTCTTTCTGCGGATCGATGCCGCGAAGCACGATGCCCTGAACGGCGGACTGGCTCGTCAGCAAGACCTGGCGGTACACGAACGGGGTGGCCGCCACCACGTGCGGCACTTGCTCCACGCGCGGGACCAGCGCCTCATGGTTCGCCATGCTGTCGCGCGATCGGTCATGGACGACGATGTGGGACGTGGTGCCCAGGATTTTGGCCTGGAGGTCTTCCTTGAAGCCGGTCATGATGCCCAGTGTGCCGATCAGCGCGGCCACTCCCAGGGTAATGCCCGCCACCGACACGAACGTATTGAGCGAAATGGTGCGATGGCGGCGTTTCGCGCGCAGGTATCGCAGGCCGACGAAAATCTCGTAGGGGAGGGTCACCGTCACTGTCCTGCCCTCAGGATGTTCAAAAAGGCCATCCAGCGCGGCCGCAGCGAGCGAGATGCCGAGGCGTACTTTCTGCGGTACGTTGAGGCGTTGAGCGATGCGAGAACAAAGCTGGGGGCCTTTTTCAACATCCTTTCACTTCTCCGGACGAAGCTGGGGGAACAGGATCACGTCGCGGATGGAGGCCTGGTTGGTGAAGAGCATGACCACCCGATCGACCCCGATGCCCTCACCGGCGGTCGGCGGCATGCCGTACTCCAGCGCACGCAGAAAATCTTCGTCCAGGTGATGGGCTTCCTCGTCTCCCGCTGCCCGCTGGGCGACCTGCGCCTCGAACCGGCGCCGCTGGTCAAGCGGGTCGTTCAGCTCGGAGAAGGCGTTGGCGATCTCCCGCCCGGCGATGTACAGCTCGAACCGGTCCGTCAGCGAGGGATCCGAATCCTTCCGGCGGGCCAACGGTGAGAGCTCGGTCGGGTAGTCGGTGATAAAGGTCGGCTGGACCAGTTTCGGCTCGACGGTTTCCGCAAAGATCTCGGTCAGGATCGTCACCAGGTCGGCGCCTGGCTCCACCGCCACGCCCAGCCGGTGCGCGGCCGCCAGCGCGGCCGTCCGGTCCTTCACGACCGCAGGGTCAAGGCGGTTCACTTCGAGGATGGCCTGCAGGTAGGGCAAGCGGCGCCAGGGAGGCGCAAGCTGAATCTGCTGGCCTTGGTATTCAAAGGTGGTCCCGCCCAGCACCTCCTGGGCCAGGCGCACGAACAGCTCTTCGGTGAGCGTGATCAGATCGGTGTAGTCCGCATAGGCCACGTAGAATTCCAGCATGGTGAATTCCGGATTGTGGATCGTGGAGATTCCCTCGTTCCGGAAGTTGCGGTTGATCTCAAAGACGCGGGGAAAGCCCCCCACGATCAGCCGTTTGAGATACAGTTCGGGCGCGACTCGCAAGTAGAGGTCCACCCCTAATGCATTATGGTGCGTCACGAAGGGGCGCGCCGTGGCGCCGCCGGGGATCGGCTGCATCATCGGCGTTTCCACCTCCAGGAACCCGTCCTCGATCAGAAAGGCGCGAATGCCGGCGATGATGCGGCTGCGGGTGGCGAAGATCTCGTGCACGGCCGGGTTGGCGATCAAGTCCACGTAGCGCTGGCGGTAACGGGTCTCCACGTCCGTCAACCCGTGCCATTTTTCCGGCAAGGGCCGGAGCGCTTTGCTGAGAAACGTGAGGGTGCGAACCTCCACCGTGAACTCATCCGTTTTGGTTCGGAACAGGCGGCCGCTGACGCCGATCCAATCGCCCAGGTCCAGCTCCTCGCAGACGCGATAGCCTTGCTCGCCCAGCAGGTCCTTCTTGAGATAGACCTGGAGGCGGTCCGCGCCGTCCTGCAGGAGGGCGAACGCCGCCTTGCCGAATCGCCGCAAGGCCACGATCCGGCCGGCGATCGTGCAGTGGATCTGCTCCTGTTCCAACGCCTCTTTGGATTTCTTTCCGTGGAGGCGCAGGAGCTGGCCCGCGCGGTCCTTGACCTCGAAACGCGTGCCGTAGGGTTGGATCCCGTGCCCGCGAAGGGCCTCCAGCTTTTTCAGGCGCTGCTGGCGTTGGTCGTTGAGTTCGTCCATGCTTCGCACAGGCACGAGGCTAGGGGCTAGAGGTTTTCGGCCCGCAAGCTCTCTGGCTTTATCCTCTCGCCCCTTGCCCCTCGCCTCTCGCCGATGTTTTCGCCATCTGCTGCCTCAGATACGCTTCGATGAACGGGTCGATGTCGCCGTCCATCACCGCCTCGACGTTCCCGACCTCGAAGCTGGTGCGGTGGTCTTTGACCATCTGGTATGGTTGGAAGACATAGGAGCGGATCTGGCTCCCGAAGCCGATCTCCTTTTTTTCTCCCACGAAGGACTGAAACTCGGCTTCCTTCTTTTGCATCTCCAGCTCATAGAGGCGCGCCTTCATGACCTTCATGGCACCGGACTTGTTCTTGAGTTGCGAGCGCTCGTTTTGGCACTGGACCACGATGCCGGTCGGAAGATGCGTGATACGCACGGCGGTTTCCACTTTGTTCACGTTCTGGCCGCCGGCCCCGCCGGACCGGAACGTGTCGATCTTCAGGTCCTTGTCATCGATCACGATTTCCACGTCCTCCTCGATCTCCGGATAGACGAAGACGGACGCGAATGAGGTGTGGCGCCGCTTGTTGGCGTCGAACGGGGAGATGCGCACCAGCCGGTGCACGCCGGCCTCGGCTTTGAGGTAGCCGTAACTGTAGGGTCCGGTGATGGACAGGGTGGCGCTCTTGATGCCGGCCTCGTCGCCGGGCTGGAGGTCCAACGCCTCGACTTTGTACCCCTTCCGCTCCGCCCACCGGCCGTACATCCGCAACAGCATCTGGGCCCAGTCCTGCGACTCGGTTCCCCCGGCCCCCGGGTGAATGGCCAGAATCGCGTTGCTGCTGTCGCGCTCGCCCGACAGCAGCAGCTCGACCCGCAGTTGATGGACCGAGGCTTCGAACCGTCCCAGTTCGGCGGCCAGTTCTCGTTCCAACGCCGCGTCCCCGCTCTCCTCGGCGAGCTCGACCAGGGCGCGCAGGTCACCATGCTGGCGCTCGATCTCGGTCCAACGGCGGAGGTCGCGCTCGAGAGCGGCTTTCTTGCGGCTCACACGGGCGGCGGCTCGGGAATCTTTCCAGAAGTCCGGCTGCGAGGCTTCCCGTTCCAGGTTCTGGAGTTCAGAGGTCAGGCGGGAGAGGTCAAAGATGCCCCCGGAGTTCGCTGACCTGTTCGCCGATGGTGTTCACTCGCGCGCGCAATTCGTCAAGCATGTCTCAATCCTCAGGATGGCTAGAGGCTAAAGGCGATGGGCTATGGACATGACAACCTGACCTATTGTCTTCCCGATTGCCCCTTGCCTCTCGCCGCTTGCCTAGTCTTCAGGTGGGCGGCCAGGAGCAAAAGTCCGCAGATTATAACACAGATGTATGCGAACACATCGCCATACCGAGTATAGAAGGTCGGCCGGATTCCGATCGGAATGTGACCCGTCACGGAGAGTTCTTGAAAGATGGGAGTGGCGAGCAGGATGCGGCCGTGCGGGTCAATGAACCCGGAGACACCGGTGTTGGCGGCGCGGGCGAACGCAAGCCGGTTTTCCACCGCCCGGAGAACGACCATGCCGAAGTGCTGGAAGGGCGCTGTGGACTTGCCGAACCAGGCGTCATTCGTGATCGTCACCATGAAGTCGGCCCCGTGCTCCGCGAACTCCCGCACGAGGTTCGGGAAGATGACTTCGTAGCAGATCACCACGCCGAATCGGGCGGCCGCGCCGACGGTCTTGTCCGAACCGCGTGCCCCGTCTCCCGGCACCTGGGGCACATCCAGGACGGTGGGGACCGTGCCGGCTTCAAAGTCACCGATCCCTTCCACCAGCTTGTCCAAAAAGAACAGGACGGAGGAGTGCAGCGGGATGTATTCGCCGAAGGGAACGAGATGGCGCTTGTCGTAACGGCCGCGCAGCTCGCCGTTCGGGGAAAGGAGGTAGGCGCTGTTCAGCAAGTAGGGGCGACCGTTGGGGTAGTACCGGAGGGCGGGGCTTCCGAACAAGAGCGGGACGCCGTGGGTTCTTGCCAGCACCAGGACTTCGCCCCGGTAGTCCGATTCTTGCTCGAACAAGAAGGGCGTGGCAGCTTCCGGCCAGATGACGAGGGCCGTTCCGTTCGCTGCCCTCGCGGTGAGCCGCGTGTAGCGATCCAGCGTATCACGGCGGTTGGCCGCATCCCATTTCTGGGCTTGATCGATGTTGGCTTGCACCAGGCCGATGCTGATGGAGCGGTCGGACTCAGTCGAGGGGATGTCCTTGAGCAGGGCCAGCCCGTAAAGCAAGGTGAGCGCGACCCCGAGCACCGCCGCGGTTGGGGACAGCCAGGGGAAGCTGGTTACAGGGTGTCCGTGCGGCTTCTGATGAAATTGTTGAAGCGTCCAGAGTCCGATCTCGGTCAGCGCCGCATTCACCAAGATTACGAGGAACGACACCCCGTACACGCCGGTCATGTCGGCGATCTGGATGATCGGCAGCCACTTATATTGTGAGTAGCCCATGAGGTCCCAGGGAAGACCGGACAAGAGATAGGTGCGGAGCCATTCCAGCGCGATCCAGATAAAGGGCGCTCCCAGGAATGCGAAAGGAGCCATAGTCTTACGGAGCCAGACCAGTGCCAGAACGTACACCGCGACGTACAGCCCGAGATAGGCGGAAAGCA
>JACQQM010000134.1 GCA_016207025.1 Nitrospirota bacterium
CGTGTCTAGCGCGCGGTTTAGAGAGTTCGTAAAGCCTGTTCTCAAGAAACTCCTTCAGCGCGCAGATTCACTGCTTCTCGGAAGACTGGGCTTCGCGGGAGCGCCGTTCCCCCGCTTCAACTCGTTTGGCCAGCCAGCGCAGCAAGCATTCCACCGCCCTTGGCCCGGGCACCCATGCATCTTCCCCCACCAAGCCGCGTCCCCCACCGACCCGTATGGCCAGGCCTCGCTTCTTCTTGACGGCGCGAAACGCTTCGAAGTCCGTGCGATCGTCGCCGAGATACAGCGGCACGCGACCCTTCGCCCAAGTTTCCTGGAGCACCGCTGCGACCGCGGCTCCTTTGCCCCATGGTCCGGCTGCTCTCACCTCCAGCACACGTTTGCCTCTCACCAGCGCGATCGTCTTTCCCTTCAGCCAGGGCGCGAGCGCGCGCAACGCACGGCGTCTCAGCAGGGGACGCTGCATTGGCCTCACCAGCCGGTCATGGACCGCCACGGTCAGCCCTTTGTCTTCAACCAGAGCCCCGCTGATCCCCTCGGCCGATGAACGGAGCGCCCGTGCCCATCGTGCGACCAGACGTCCGGGCGTTCGCGGGCCAAACCAGCGGACCGCCGTGCGAGGCCCCTGATAGAGCAGGCCATGGTGGGCGATGTAGTGAACTCCCGGGGCGCTCACACGCCGACGAAGATCGCCCAACGCGCGCCCGCTGACAATCACCACCGGCACTGAGCGAGCCAGTCTGCGCAGTGCCTTCTTCACCGCAGCGGTGAGCCGAGCCTGCTTCGGACGAGAGACGATCGGCGCCACGGTGCCATCGAAGTCGAGGAACAACACGAGCCGCGTTGGCGGAATGGTGGCAAGCCTGGCGCGGAGGGACCGCCCTCGCATCATCCCGCGCCTGGCCCCGCGTTCGAGGCGACGACGGCGTCGCGCAGGCAACCCTCGACCCAGGCATGGATGTCGTGCGCAGCCAGATATGCTCGCATCTGCCGCATCCTCCGTCGCCGCTCCTCCGCCGGCATCTCCAGCGCCTCTTTGATCGCCTCCGCCAGCCCTTCGGTGTCATAGGGATTGATCACGATGGCTTCTGTTAGCTCCTCGGCCGCACCGGCCATCTGGCTCACCAGCAGCACACCGGTCTCGTCGATCTGAGCGGCGACGTACTCCTTCGCGACCAGGTTCATCCCGTCGTACACGGAGCTCACCAGCGCCAGTTCCGCCATGCGGTAATAGGCCAGCAACGTGTCAAACCCGACTCGGCCCTCGTGCAGCTCGATGGGGCGCCAACCTTTCGCCGCTGTGGCTCCGTGAGTAAGCGCAACCGCATGACGGTGATTGATCTCGGCCACCGTTTCCCGGATCACCTCGCGATAGCGACGATAGGCCTCCACTTCGCTTCTGGTCGGGACCGCGACTTGGACAAAGGTAAAAGCGCCCCGGTATTGCGGAAAGCGGGTGAAGAAGGTATCGAGCGCCCAGAGGCGCTTGAGGAGGCCCTTGGTGTAATCGAGCCGGTCCACGCCGAGCCCGAGGCGGATGTCCGGGCGAACGCCCAGCCGTCTTCGAGCAAGCGTCGTCGCCCACTCCACGTGGGTCCACTTGGCGCGATCAGAAAAAGTCTGAAAGTCCACGCTGATGGGGCGCGCCGTCAGGTTCGTGCTGTGGCCTGTGTACTGAACGAGGTCCCGTGATTCGTTGACCTCCGCTCCCAGAAGCTCGCGCGCGCACTCGGCAAACGCATGGGCATAGCTTGGCGTCTGAAAGACCAGGCTGTCAGCGGCAAGCAACCCCTCCAGCACCGCTCGGCGCTCCGGCAAGATGCGGAAGACCTCGGGACCGGGCCAGGCAATGTGCCAGAAGAAGGAGACGGTCGTGACCGGCGCCGCTTTTTTGATCAGCGGAGGCAGCAAGGCTAGATGGAAATCATGGACCCACACCAGTCCAGGCTCCTTGCGCAGTTCGTCCAACACCGTGTCCGCGAACCGGGCGTTCATGCTACGGTAGGCCGGCCAGAACGCCTTGAGATAGGCAACGCGGTCCAGCGTGATGTGGCAGAGCGGCCACAGCACCTGGTTCGCATAGCCGAGGTAGCCGCCCTTCACCTCGTCCGGCTCGAGCCAGACGCGTCTGAGCCAGTAGGCGGGCGAGGCAGGCGGAACTCTCACACCCATATCCATTCCGACCGCGTCGCGGTCCGCCTTCCCGCTCCCCCAGGCCACCCATGTCCCGCCGAGCCGTTGCAACACCGGGTCGAGCGCCGAGGTCAGGCCGCCGTCCGTGCGTTCGCAGACAAGTTGGTCCTTGACCCATCGGTGTTCATACGGCTCTCGGTTGGACACCACGATTAATCTTGGAAAGTCCATACGTCAGAGCTCATGAAGCCCGCCGCGACAGATGGATGATCAATCCCAAATACTCCTGCAGGTGCCTGGTGATGAGAAACCGGTGCCGGGCATATTCCTTGGCCTGCCTCCCCATCGCGGCCAGCAGCTCGGGCTCGTTTAGGAGCCGCTTGATGTAGAAGGCGGCGCCTTCCGGCGAATTGACCGTATAGCCGGTCTGGCCATGAATCACTTGGACCGTGATCCCGCCGGTTTCGCCCCCGATGACCGGCTTGCCTTTCCACAAGGCTTCCGTCACTGTCAGGCCGAATCCCTCGCGCGTGGATTTCTGGAGCACGATCGAGGCGGCCCGCTGTAGGGCGTTGATTTCGATGTTTGCCGTGGGAGGCAGCAGCAACACATGCACATCCGGGTCCATCTCCACCGCCCCCTGGACTTCCGCGAGGACTTCCGCGCCTTCCGGATCATCCGTCGCCGTCCCTCCGGCCAACACCAACCGGCAGTCGTGACTCTTCTTGACCAGGCGATACGCTTCTACCACTCCGACCGGGTCCTTGAAGCGGTCGAATCGCGACACCTGCAACAGAATCGGCTTGTCTTGTGGCACTCCCAGTCTCTGCAAGATATGGTTGATTTCCTCGGGCATCAGCTCGCGGTTCTTGTCACTGAGCGGGTCGATCGAGGGATAAATCAGAAACTGCGGAATGGGCAGTCGCTGGGCGAACTTGGGCAATGAAAAGACCGCGGCATCGTACCGGACGACGTACGCACGGAGAAACTGCCAGACCGCCCGCTGGGGCGTCGAGAGATCTATATGGCAGCGCCAGATCCAACGGGTCCCCTGAGGATGGGCATCAATCAATGCTGCGGGCTGCGGATCGTGGACCATCGCCACGTCGGCTTCCAAATTCAACTGCTTGGCATTCTCGCGGTTACAGTGCAGATACGCGTCATACATCTCCGTGGTGATGCGCTGCTTCGTTCCTTGCAGGGCGTTGTGGAAGCTCTTGGTCGCTTTATAAAACACATCGGTTCCGCTGATTACCTCCCAGCGGGTATTGACACCCAGCTCTGCAAGCAAGGGCACCAGTCGGTGCAGGATCTCGGCCACGCCGCCTCCATAGCGCGTGGAGTTGACGTGCAACATGGACTTGCCCTGAGCCCGTTCACCGAGCCGCCGCAGGAACTCCACCGTCCCCTTTGGGGCAATGTCTCTGTATTGCGCCAGCATGGGTACCATCGCTTCTCTCCTATTCTCTCCTTCATCACGATGCGCTCAGAACTTGGTCGCACAATGTCACGATTCGCTCCCGCATGCCTTCCAGGCTCAATCCCAGGCGGCCCACCTGGACCACCTGTGCGGCGAGGTCCGGCAGGCCCAGTCCCATTTCTGCAGACAGCCAATAGGCAAAGTCGCCCCAAAGCTGCCGCTTGCGCATCCGGGCTTCGCAGAGGTGGTTGTACACGGCGCCGACCTCCACGCGGCTCACCGCATCGCGAAACTCACGCAGGGTCATCACCTCGATCCCCAGATCGACTTCGATCACGTGCGAGCGGACAAACTCGAACGGCTCGTCTGTCGTGCGGGAAGCGGCGGCTCTTTCATGGTCCAGGTGATCGGCGATGATCGCCATAATTTCGCCACGAAGCTCTTCGATGTCGTCGAAGTCAAAAGGATCGAGCACACCCAATCGCTCACCCAAAATTCTGTCCTGCGCATGCAGCGCAACCCACGTGGCGAAGTCGTTGGGATACAGACTTTGGGTATAAGGATGTCTGAGATAGTAGCTATGCGTGTGGTAGTAGATGCTGTCCGCCGGAGCTTCTTCGATGAGCTCCAGCAACCGCTGCTCATCCCTCGCTCGCTTTCCGAGGATCTCGCGCAACTCCATGCACGAGAAGAACCGGAACGGCTGTTTGGCCCGATAGTCCATCATGGCATCCCCTCAGCCCTTTGTCTCGTCTGGCCGTGCAGATCCAGTCTCGCTCCCGTGGCGGGGTCGAAGAGGTGGGGATTCTCGCCGAGGAACGTCATCCTCACGCGATCTCCGATTTTAGTCGTAAGCCCTCCTTCTGCAAGCCCCACCATTGTGACCATTCCTTCGGTCCCGCCGACATCGACGGTCACCCATATCTGCGAACCAGTCTGCTCGATGAGCCGGACGACCCCGACCATCTCTCTGGCGCTTCCACGCAAGTGATCCATGGACGCGGCGACGTCCGTGAGTCGAATCTGTTCCGGCCTGATGCCAAGTTTCACCGGCTTGCCTTCACCCCGGTCGCTGAGGCTGGGCCAGAGCGGGAGACGGATCAGTCCGGTCTTGATCTGCGCTTGTTCAATCCTGGCGTCCAGCACATTCATGGGCGGGTATCCGATGAACACGGCGACGAAAAGGTTGGCTGGCTCCTCGTAGAGCTCCTGCGGCGTCCCGACCTGTTGGAGGCGACCCCGGTCCAGCACCGCGAGGCGGTCAGCCAGCGTCATGGCCTCGGTCTGATCATGCGTCACATAGATCATCGTGATTCCCAGTTCGTCGTGGAGCCGGCGCAGCTCGGCCCGCATGCCCGCGCGGAGCTGGGCATCCAGATTAGACAGCGGCTCATCCAGCAGGAAGACGCGCGGCTTGCGGATGAGGGCCCGACCCAGGGCCACTCGTTGCCGTTGGCCGCCGGACAACTCGCGGGGGCGTCGCTCGAGCAGCGCCTCGATCCCCAGGAGATTCGCCGTCCGGTGCACCTCCTGGTCGATCTCTACCCGCGTCAGCCCGAGCTTCCGCCGGGCCACGCGAAGCGGGAAGGCCAGGTTCTCCGCGACGGTCATGTGAGGGTAAAGGGCATAATTCTGGAAGACCAGGGCGACATCACGCTCCCGGGGAGCCAGGCCTGTCACGTCCTGCCCGTCAAAGACGATGCGTCCCGCCGTGGGCTGCTCAAGCCCCGCGATCAGATGGAGCAGGGTGGACTTCCCGCAACCGGAAGGCCCGACGATCGTGAACAGCTCTCCGTCACGCACGGTGAGCGTGAGGTCCGGCAGGACGTCCATAGACCCGAACTGCTTGCCGACTCCCTCCAGTTTCACCTCAGCCATCGGCCCTCAACGATAAGTGCTGAATGAACGCAGCCGTTTCTTCCGATGGTCCCCCATTCAACCTTCATCGCTCCGCATTCAGCATTCGTTCCGCTACCCCTTCACGCTGCCCATGGTCAGGCCCGCTACCAGATGCCGCTGAAAGAACAGGGAGAGCAGCACAACCGGCCCCGTCACGACCAGACTGGCTGCCGCCATGTCACCCCATGGGACCTCATGCAGGCCCGGGAAGAGGGCGATGGCGACTGGCGCCGTTCGGGAGGCCTCGCTCGCGGTCAACGTCAGAGCAAACATGAACTCGTTCCAGGAGTAGATGAACACGAACAGCGCCGCCACCGCAATGCCGGGCAGCGCCGGCGGGAGTATCACCGAGACCAGCGCGCGCAGCGGGCCGCAGCCGTCAACCCGCGCCGCCCAGTAGAGCTCGACCGGGATTTGGCGGAAGAAGTTGGTCAGGATCCAGATCGCGAGCGGCAGCGCATAGGTCGTATGAGTGAGAATTAAGGCTGCCAGTGTATCCCGCAGGCCTAAGGCCCGTACGAACAGATACAGCGGGCTTATCACAGCGATCGGTGGGAACATCGAGGTGCTCAGGACAAACCCCAGGACTACCGCCTTGCCGCTGATCGGCAGTCGCGCCAACGCAAAGGCGCAGAACCCGCCCAGCCCGATCGCCAGCGCCGTGCTGCTTGCCGCTACCATCCCGCTGTTGAGCAGCTCGTGGAGCAGGGACGAGCGCGTGAGCACCGCCCGATAATGCTCCCCGGTCGGCGCGTCGGGCAGGAGGGGCGGCAGGCGGACCAGATCAGCTTCCGGTTTGATCGAGGTGACGGCTTGCCAGACGACCGGTCCCAGACAGAACGCCGCGACGAGTGCGAGCACCGCGTAGCCGACCCACCGTTTCATGCTGTCCCCAAGCCGGCGAATGCGCGGCCGGATGACCACGCGCCGCCTTCCTTCGGTCATGAGGCCACCTCGCGGAGCTGCCGCCGGAGCAGGAGCAGGTAGCCAGCCGTCAGCAACAACACGACCAGGAACATCGCCGTGGCAAGTGCCGACCCGTAGCCGAACTGCAGGGTCTGAAAAAGCGTCTTGTACGCGTAGATGGACAGCGTTTCGGTACTGTTGCCGGGCCCTCCACCGGTCAGGACGTAGACCGCATCGAACACCCGAAAGGCGTCCATCGTGCGGAAGACGAGGACGATCAGGATCACGGGGAGAAGCAGGGGGAACGTGATCAGGCGGAACATGGCCCAGGCCCCGGCCCCATCCGCACGAGCTGCTTGGCAGAGCTCCAGCGGGATCGCCTTCAGCCCGGCCAGAAGGAGCAGCGCCGCGAACGGCGTCGTCTTCCACACGTCCATGATGATGGCCGCATGGATGGCCCAACCCGGATCCCCAAGCCAGTTGATCGGGTCGCGGATGACCCCGCCAACCAAGAGAAGGTAGTTAAGGAGCCCGTATTCGGGATGGTAGAGCCACTCCCACATGCGAGCTGATACCACGGTCGGGAGCGCCCACGGGACCAGAATCATGGCCTGCAGC
>JACQQM010000133.1 GCA_016207025.1 Nitrospirota bacterium
ACCAGATATCGGTCAACGGAAAGAAGAGTATGTGTGCGATACCCGCCAAGGTTGAGGAGCTGATTGAGACCCTGGGCATCGATATAAACCCTAAAAATCTGGGGAGTTAAGGTTTTGAACCCAATTCTGAGGGAGAACAATGATGAGTCTTTCAAAGGATGTTTTTGTTATATCACTTGATAAGATAATATTCTTCTGGGCAAGATAGTTTATTATGCAGGCGGTTCCATTAGTTAAAGCCCCCAATTGCTCTAATAGTCCTTCATAACTGCTCGCTAATATACCGTCATCAGAAACAGGGTAAGTTCTATTTAAGAATTCAACGGTTTTGTTTATAGTAAGATTGAAATTTTGGGGTCCGAACAATGGAACATAAGTGAGATTGAGTTGCCTCGTCCTCGTGACGTTCACCAGCGTTGTGATATTTATCGGGCTGAAGCTGGGTATAGAAGCAGAAACCTCTGCCGTGAGCTGAATGTTCTGCTCTTCCGGCTGCGGCTGGAAGAAGAGGTCGACATTGTTGATGCCGCTGTTGAGGGGGTAGGAGAGGTTCTGGGCGACCAGCCCCTGGTCCTGGAGGAAGACCTTTACTACGGCATACTGCTGTGATTGGTTGGTTCCCGGATTGAAGTTAAGCACGGTGCGCACGAGCGTGCGCTTGCCCTTGACAAGGTCGACGTTCTTGACGACCTGAGTGGGGATGACGTCCTGAACCGTGAGCGTACCGCTCCCCTGATCCTCTGGGCCCAGGATCGCGGACGGGTCGGGAATCAGCAATCCCCTCATGAGGAAGATGTCACGATAGGTCCTATCCGTATCATCCTCGTTACCCAGATGATGCATTCCCGGGCCTCCGGCGGTTATGCCGCCGGTGATGAGGACGTTGTTTGTTAGTCCTCGCTGCCGTAGCTCCCCTCCCACGTAGACATCGCTCGAGGAACGGTTGAAGAATACGGCCAGGTCAAACCAAGCTCCCGGAGTGTACTCGCCCAGCGAGATCGTACTCGCCCCGTTGTTTACGTACCAAAGGATTTGGTTGAGCGTTGAAGGCTCATCCCGATTGAACTCCATGTGCACGGGGTAGGAGCCGCCTTGGATTAGAAAAAGGTCGGAGCCAACATTATCCCCCTGGATATAGAGCTTTGCGTGCAGAACTCCCGTGGTGAAGTTCCCGAGCGGGTGCTGCACCGGGGCTTGGGAGCCTGACCTGCTGGTGGACAGGGCAGACTTGTTCCCTTCGAAGGGCTGGGTGTCATTGACGAAGATAGCGTTGGTCGGGCCCGACCAGAGGCCCTGGCCATTGAGATCGCCAAGCGAATAGAGCTCGAAATCATCGGAGAAGTTGAAGACCCGCGATTTGTTCTCCGGAGGAGGTTCCGCACTCGGATTGCCATAATAGAGGAAGTAGTCGAGCGAGGTGGCCATCGGTCCCAGAGGTGATTGCGTGCGGAAGAAGAGGGTGGTGTTTTGAGAGGAATTGAACGTGGTGAACGCAAAACGATCCAGCTCAATAGTATCGTTGAACACGACGCGAACATCTCGACCGTTGGCCAGGGATTTTCCGCTATCCGCCAGCCCAGAATGGTTGAAAGTCAGGTTGATGGAGTAGCCAGAATTCAGGATAGCGGATTCATTATTGTTCGTGACGCGTATTTGCCGTCTATAGAGCCATGACGAATTCCACCAGGCCCATTCAGTGAGCGGGATGCCCTGAAGAGTGAGGAGCCAGTCGACGTTGTTGGGACCAAGGGTGGGAACCTTCTGGCCGCGAAGCTTGATGATGTAGTCCCTGCCCGCGGGGAGGTGCTCTCCCCAGAAACTGAAGGGCTCCCAGCGGAAGGTGGTGCGCTGCTCTTCTCGGCTTCCCTTCTGGACGGTTTCTTGGCAAATGCCGAAGACGGTCCCGTTGCCCTTCGGGCAGGCGACCTGGCGAGTCTCGAACACGGGAACCGTCACGGTGACCTGTTCTTCCCTCAGGATCTCGAAGGCGTTGCTTTTCAGGCCACGGTGGTCTGAAGCGGTCTTGAAGTGAATATTGTCTATCGCCGTGGGAGTCTCTGGGAGATTGAGGTCAGTATACGGCTTGACTCTTAAGATGGCGTAGCACTCTCCTAAACATTGCTCGGTATTCTCCACGAGAGTAATGTCCAGGACCGGCTCGCCGAGCGCGGTCTGGATGCGGATCGTATCCTCTTCAAGGAGGACCTTCTGGTAGGTAACCCCCAAGGCGCTGTACGACAGGAAGGACATCAGGAGAGCGGTCATGCTCGCCAAGACCGCCTTTCCGGTCAGGCTGGCTCGTCGGTTCATGTTACTCCTTCGTCTGGCCGATGAACCCTTCCACCTGGAGGGCGATCTCGTCGGCATACAGGGAGGAGTTCTCCCAGATGTTGAGGATGCGGAAGAGGGAGGGCATGGAGGTGAAGGCTTCTCCTTCGGTGGCGTAGTTGAAGCCCCAGGTCTGGTTGACCGACTGGGTGGCGTGGTCGAAGCGGCCCAGGAACTGCTGGCCCTGCTCGTTGAGGAGGTAGGCCTGCTGGTCCGTGAGGATCGGGTTGTTCGGGAGGGAGGCGTTGATGCCCTGCTCGATGGCTGTCCGGCCTGCCGCCTCGTCCGCGAAGGCGAGGTAGCTGATGTTGAGGGAGGGACGCTTGCTCGCATCGGCAGCTTCGCTGGAACGGTAGCGGTGCAGGATGGACCAGAAATTGCCCGAGTTGTTCTCGGGGGAGACGATGGAGAATCCCCACCACTTCGCGCCGGAGCGCAGGCGGTCCTGGAGGTCGCTGAACGAGGCGCTGGTGAAGTTCACGACGTTCTTCCCCGCCTTCGCGGCACTCCACGCGGCGAGGAAGGCCGTGCCGTTGCCGGCGTCCTCCCAGAGGCCCAGGTTGCCGGAGGGGGTGTCGGGATACTGGGTGGAATTCAGCTCGAAGGGGCGGGCCTGGTGCAGGTTGTTGGAGTCGTTGCCGAGCGCGGAGGTGTGGAGGACGGCGAGGATCTCGCCGATGCGGGCGTTGGCGGGAAGGGCCGCCGTCGTGAAGAACAGGAAGCCCCTCCTGCACTCATCGCTGATCAGGGGCGGGGAGCCGCTGATGATGGTGCGCCGGTGGCCGATGGCGATCGTGGTCGCATTCGCGTCGCGGGCGATGCTGCTTCCGGAGCAGCCGACGTTCCTCTCGAGGTCGCCGTCGTCGTTGACGGAGTCGTTGAGGGCGACCGAGGGGTCAATGGTGACGGGGTAGGGGCGGGTCGCGTTGTTGAACCAGTCCAGGGGGAGGGTGACGAGGTACCTGCCGCCCTGCTCGGCTGCGGGCAGCAGGACGCACTCGTCCTCGGCGTCGCAGGCAATCGGCTGGAGCAGGGAGAGGCCCGCACCCGTGCGGGAGAGGGAGTAGTTCAGGACCGGATCCTGCGAGAAGCCGGACAGGACCCGGTCCCGGAGGGTGAGCTCCTCCTTGAAGCGGCGGGGGAGGTAGGTGTAGCGGAGGTCCGCACCGGGGAGGGCGTTCGCGTGCGTCAGCTGGTTGTCCATGCGCGTGGGGGCCGACAGGGAAAGGTTCCCCCAGCCGTCGATGCCTTCGAGGCGGAAGGAGAGGGCGCTTGCCCCCTGGTGGAGTTCGACCGCCCCCTGGGCGACCGTGGCCTGGTAGAGGTTGCCGGTCACGCAGAAGCCCTCCGGACAGGCTTGGAAGCGCTCGTCAATCGTGAGCCACTGGTCGCCGCTCCGGTAGTACTTTTGGTGCTGGTAGAGGGTAATCGTGCAGGCGTTGCCCGTACAGACCTCTTCCCAGGTGGGTCCGTAGGACAGGGTGGCGGCGGGGGAGGAGGAGGAGGCGGAGGGCAGGGGGAACATCGCGATGGAGAAGAAGGCAACCGAGAGGAGAACGCTGAAGGTGAGCCACCTCGAGCCTGCCCTCCTGCCGCCCATGAAGAACGATTGAACTCTTCCTTAAAAAACCGGTACGTGTTTAGCTGCCAAACGCATGCTATCGGTTTCCAACAAGGGGGGAACAATGAAATCAGAAGCAAGAGAGCCTGCGGTGATCAATGGGCTAAACACATGCAAAAACCGGTACGTGTTTAGAGCCCGTCCCAAAACGCACTGGACGACTTCCGCCAGTGCGGGGGTTGGAAGGAGCTGGCAAGCCGGCCCCTGCC
>JACQQM010000129.1 GCA_016207025.1 Nitrospirota bacterium
CCGTGGAGAAGAGCCGGAGGAGGCTCACGCATCAGGGCGAAGCCCGAAGCGGCCCGCCCTTCGTCAGCCGAAGGCGGCTCAACCCACATAAAAGCCGGAAGAGCCTCATTATTATTCCGGATCAGTGTATTGAGGCGGTCTTTTCGCCTGGGCAGGTTCCCGGCGTCATATACAGAAGGTAATTGCCCATCCCGTGTTGAACGCGAGGATCGTGCAGCGGATGGTGATAGACCATGACCATCTCGTACTCGTCTTTCGCGCTCACCGAGAACCCGCGGGGATCTTTGAAGACCTGATGGGGTTGGAAGGCGATGAACGTGCCATCCTGTGCCACGTCCGGAACAGTCCGCAGCAAGGTCCGCTTGTTTGTTTTGTCCTCGAGCGCGATCAGAAGCAATTCGTCATGGCCATGGGGATAGGCGAACTTGACGCAGCCATCCATGCGGAACTTGAGCGGTGCCGACAGGACGTGCACGCCGGGCTTGATCTCAATCCCCTCATCCGTCTGATCCTTTCCCCGTTGCCCGAACTTGCTGTAGCAGACGATGTTGATTCCCACCTGATACACGTCCATCTCCTTCACTGATGCGCCTTCCGGCGCCATTTCCATGGTGAACGTCGCCATCACGTCCTTGGTCGGCGGCGCCTTGTGATAGAACGCGACGACCGACATCAGTTTTTTGCCTTTCTCGAGTTTCACGCCGTAGCCGGCCGGGAAGCGCGCCTCGGTCATTTCCAACCCCGCACCGGCAAAGAACAAGGGCTCTCCCGGACAGGACACGCTCTCTTTGTCTGTGTTGAGCATCAGGATGTGGTGCAGGTACTGTTGCGGGAGGGGCTTGCCGTCCTTGGTGAACACGGCCGATTTGTAGCCGACCAGGTACATGTCCTTGGGGAGCTGGAAGATATGTTTGGGCATGCTCGCGGCCAGGTCACCGTCGTGCGCGGACGGGAGATCGATGGGCCCGAACATCAAGGTGACGGTATTGTCCTTGATCGTGACCGCGGTGGTGGTCTGGTTGTTCAAAGTCGGGACTGCGTGATCATGGGTGCCGGCTGCAAACGCCGGCCCGGCCCACGCGTGAACAGCAAGCGCAGCCATAAGAATAAAACGGTTCATGTATCCTCCCGACGAGTGAATGTTTTTTTCATGGTCGGTCCATCAGCGCAGAGAGGTTGATGATGGGACCGGAGTCAGGCGTTTCCAATGATAGGTGCCCCCCCATTGACGCGGCGGGATGTTGGCCTTATCGCCGACCCGGGTGTACCACCACACGCCTGTTGCCTCCGTTCCATCTTCTGACAGCAGGACCTCGAATCCGCCTTCGCGGTCGTTGCCGGTCTGATGCCAGGTTCCCTGCCACCTGCGGTCGACGAACGCGGTGGTCGCGATCCGGCCGCCTTGATGCGTGTAGGCTCCGTTCCCGGCATGGTCGAGCGTGGCCTTGTACGCTTTATCCTCTTCCTGGATTTCCCATTCGCCGCTGAGGTTTGGAGTGTGGGGAACCGAAGAGGCTTCAGCCGTTACCGGAGTCGAAGCTGAGTGAGTCTGATTCGTCACTGCCACCCCAACCCCCGTTCTGCGGGAGGATTCATGCCAGCTCAACAAGACCCACTCGCCGCTGCGACGCTCCAGAACCCCGGTCTCGCGCAAGGGGAGAATCGTTCGGGATAGGTCCTTGCCGGTTCCGGCAAACCGGATGTAGTCGAGTTCCATCGCGAACCAGGCGGTGTCGCCACGGATCCAGACTTTGAGCTCGGTGATGGGGATTTCCAGGCGCGTGGCGGAGTCAAACTCTTCCTGCATGTCGCGAGCGAACTCGGTCCACCCCACGTATTTTCGTCCGCCGATCGTGTAGCTGATGATATCGGCGTCGTGGGCCATCAGCTTCGAGATGGTGGAGAGGTCTTTCTCGGCATTGGCGCGCACCAAGGCGCGCAGCACCTCTTCGGGAGTTCTGGGATCGGCCGCCGTCACGGCCGATTCAAAAACGAGCAGCAGGGAGACGAGCCAGACGCTGTAAATCAGAAGCACGCAGAGTCTTCTTCGGGAGAGCATTGCACGGTTACTCGATTGTTGAGTATACGTATAGGCGGGCGTGATTCGTTGAGAGGTGAAGGTACATGGCTTCCGGTTTGTTTGTCAAATGAATTTCCATGTGGAGTGCAGAATTTCTCTTCGCACCTCATCACACGCATTCCTGCCGCACCACCACAACCGTGACATTATCATCCCCCCCGCCTCGGATGGCTTCGTTCACGAGCGCCTGACAGATCGTTTCGGCTGATCGGTCGGTGCGGAGGATGGTGTCCGCAATCTGTCCATCGTCCAGCATCTTTGTCAATCCGTCCGTGCAGAGCAGGATCACATCGTCTGGCTGGAGTTCATGGCTGGAAACGTCCGGCTCCACCTGCACGTTGGTTCCTACCGCACGGGTGAGGATATGGCGCATCGGATGCGTCAGCGCTTCGCGGGGTGCAATGAGTCCGCGACGAAGATATTCTTCGACGAGCGAGTGGTCCTGGGTCAACGGAATCAATGTCCGGGCGCGGAGCAGATAGGCCCGGCTGTCGCCAACGTGGGCGAGAGAGGCGTGGGCAGGCGAGCCGGCGGTCATGTGCAGCACCACGACGGTGGTTCCCATGCCGGCCAGGTGTGGGTGCGCGATCCCTTCTTGGCGGATGGCTCGATTGGCTGAGGCGATGGCTCGGCGGAGAGCGGCCTCGTGCTCGCGGCGGTCTGTCTGATCGTGCGCGGTCGTTCCGGTTTCCGCCTCGATAGATGCGGTAATGGTCTCCACTGCCAATCGGCTGGCGACGTCTCCTCCCGGGTGTCCCCCCATTCCATCGGCAACAATCCAGAGCCCGAGGTGATTCAAGACGGCGAGGGCATCCTGGTTGGACGGACGGACCCGCCCGACGTCGGTCAGGCCTGTTCCTCGCCATGCCATGTTTCGGCTGGTCTCTCCTCGGCTTTGTCCGATGGAAGAAGATGATCGCGGTGCCACGGTCGGTATCGCGCACGCAGCCGGCGGAAGATCAATTCGGCGAGGGGCTCGAGGTTCCGTGTATCGGACTCGTTATAGCGGAGCAAGAGATCCAGCGCACCGCTGTCGCCGCGCTGCCACGTCTGCCACAGCCTGACCGCTTCCCACCCGTCGAGCCCTTGAAGATCATCGGGTCGGGTAATGCCTGCCTGCACCTCGATTTGTTTGAGGCCGCCTGTGAGACCGAGACGCCGAGCCGCGAAGCAGAGATCGAAGTGAGGATGGTCCAACGCCAGTCCGGGAAACTTGGCGCGCAGGTAGGGGAGATCAAACACGCTGCCGAAGAAGGTTACGAGGAGATCGTATTGGGCTAATTCCTGGCTGAGCCGGTCTTGAGTCAGAGACTCGCCTCGCACGAGGCTGGTCATACGGCCGTTGGCGTAGAGCCCTACGACCGTCACGTCCCCGTCTGCGGGAGCGCTGCCGGTGGTCTCGATGTCCAGGTAGACGGTTCGCGACCGGAAGGCCTCATAGAGACGCCAGTGATCGCGTAGCTTGAGGCAGCGTGAGAAGTATCGTGCCTGTCTTTCCTCCAGGTGGTGAATCGCCGCGGAGATGTCGATGTCATAGGCCTTCTTCCGCTGAGGCGAAATTCCAACCGGTGACCCGCAAGCAAGAAATGCACGCCAGTTGCCCACGCCGCTTTCCCAGAGCCGCCGCTCCGTGAATTCGCCGATGCCCTTCAGCAGCACGAACGTGGATTCAATCATGAGAAAATTTCGGTGCAGGCTATTTCTGGACTGAGCGGATTGTAGCCTTGCTTTCAAAGGGGAAACAAGTTAAATTCCACGGCGGTTCTCGTTGGAGCCGACAGATTGGTAGGTGACACGATGGGTCATCGGGATGGAAAACGAAACACGGCGAATCAAAATTTCGGTGGGACCTGTCAGTCTTGAAGCGGAACTGAAGACCAACAAGACCGCGGACGCCATTTACGCAAGGTTGCCGATCGAGACTCCCTTTAATACGTGGGGAGAGGAGTTTTATTTCAAGATTCCGGGTGTGAAGGACCATCGCGAGACGGCCACGACGCAGGTCAAAGTGGGAGACCTGGCCTTCTGGGGTGCCGGTGAAGTGCTGGCGATCTTTTTCGGGCGAACGCCAATGAGCATGGGGCCTGACCCGGTGCCGGCCGACCGGGTCAATGTCGTGGGGCGTATTCTGGGCGACGCGACCCAGTTACGGCAGGCCATGGCGGCGACGAAGATCAGAGTGGAAAAAGCCTAGAGACGCGCGGCGGACAAGCCCCCAGGCGGGTGTCCGGCCACGTCTTTACCTGAATGCTCGATGAAGCTGTCGAAAGACCGGATCCACCGCATGGCCGAAGTGCTGGCTTCCCGGCTCCCGGCTGAGGGTTATTTCGAGTTGTCGGGGTCTCAGAAGACACTCATCGAGGAACTCGACCACGCGATCACGGAAGAACTGCTGATCGAGGACCGATTGAACGCCGAAATCAGGAAACTCATGAAATCCTATGAGGCGGAGATTGAGCGGGGCCGTGTCGACTATCAGAAAATGTTCACGATGATTAAGAACAAGCTGGTCAAGGAACGGGGCCTGATTCTCTAGTAGCGATGAAGGCTGAACGATGAATGCTGAACGGCGAGCGCAAGAGGAGAAGATTCTGTCATTCATCACTCAGCGTTCATCATTCAGCGTTTGAAAACATGCTGCTAAGCGACGACAAGGTCAGCCATCTCTCGCATATGATCCTTGCTAGCCTGAAGAAGAGCCAGGCAGGGCGTCTCACGGGGGATGAGACCCGGGCGTTGCGCGAAATCAAACGCGTGCTCGCATCCGAGCTGGCCCAGGAAGAGGACATCGATCGAGCCGTGCGCGCTCGGCTCGCGTCCTATTCGCGGCCCATTGTCGAAGGGAGCCAGGAATGGGATGTCTTGTACCGCAAGGCGTGTGAGGAGGAACTTCGAAAGCGGAAGAAGTGACGACGGGGCCCGAAGCCTAACCAATCACCGGTGCGTACGAGGGAAGCATGAGATTCGTCGGCGCGATGTTCATTCTCGTTTTGCTACTCTGGATGCCAGCCTGTTCGAGTCCCCAGAAGGCAAAGCCTCGGGAGCCCTTGGCGGTCCGCCCAAGCGTCCCGCCGGCAGTGGCCCAATATACGCTCTTGGGCACCGGTGAGTATCAGAAGGGCGACTTTGAGGGGGCGAAGACTCATTTTCAGCAGGCCTTAGCCGGGGCGCCGAATTCCGCAGAGGCGCATTACAATCTCGGGTTGGCTCTGTTTGCCTTGGGCGCGACCGAGGAAGCCCGCGAGCATTTTATCGAGGCCGCCAATCTCGCGCCTGGGGACAAGGTCATCTGGGACTCTCCAGCCTTGCGCCCATTCGGGTCGCCGGAACCGACGATCACAAAAAAGACCAAGGAACCGGAATACTCTACCCAAAGGCCGACCTTCGGCGGCGGTCCGCGTCGCTGAGTCTACGCCGGGGCTTCCTACGCGATCCTTTAACCGGAACCGGCTCGTTTCGGTTCCGCATCCGGCCTGTTCAGTTCGACAACCGTCTCGTGTGCGCGATGAAGCCAGGAGGTAAGGCTTGCTCTAGACGGCCCAAGCTGAGTACTATTTCTACGAGGAACTTTTTGGGGAGGGGAGGCAATGGCGACGGAACTGACGGTCGGAGACAAGGCGCCGGAATTTTCGATTCCGGACGAAAACGGGAAGATGGTGAGCCTGAAGAGCTTCAAGGGCAAGCAAGTCGTGCTATATTTTTACCCCAAGGATGATACGCCCGGGTGCACGAAGGAAGCCTGCGGGTTCCGCGACTCGAACACGCGGATCCAGAAGACAGGGGCGGCGGTCTTGGGCGTCAGCCTGGACGGCCCGGAATCCCACCGGAAGTTTATCTCCAAATTCAACCTCCCGTTCTCGCTGCTGTGCGACGAGAACGCGTCCGTGTCGAAGTCCTATGGCGTCTATAAGGAAAAGAATATGTATGGGAAGAAGTACTGGGGCATCGAGCGCAGCACGTTTGTGGTCGACGGGGCCGGTTTGCTTAAGGCCGTCTTCCGCAAGGTCAAGGTGGACGGCCACGTGGATGAGGTCCTGGCTGCTTTGAAATAACATGGACAACCGCGAAAAAACCTGGCACGGGCTGCGCGCCGCTTCGCTCTCGATCGTGGCCGGGATCGGACATTTGTATCTGGGGGAGAAGCGGGGATACGCCATCTTGGCGTTCGGAGCTGCGTTGTTCTTCATTTCCCGGCTATTCTGGCGCCCGGCCGAACTCCTCTATGTGAGCCTGGCGATCTTTTCCGCCGTCGACGCGTATTCGATTGCGAAGCGGGGCCACGGCCTGATGTAGCGCGTCGGTTGCGTCGTTGCGTCTTTCGCGTGCACTCAAGAGACGCGACGGACGCGATAGACGCGGTGAGGTAACACGGTGGCCAAACAATCGACAAGGAAATCCCGCCCCGACCGCGCGACCATTCCGCATATCAAAATAGTTCCGCCGGGCCCCAAGGCTCGGGCGTGGGTGCGCCGTGATGAGCAGGCCCTCTCGCCATCCACCACGCGCATCTATCCGCTGGTTATCGAAAACGCACGCGGGGCCACAGTAGAGGATGTGGACGGGAATCGGTATCTGGACTTCACGGCCGGAATCGCCGTGGTCGCGACGGGGCATTCCCATCCGAAGGTGGTGGAGGCCATTCGGAAACAGGCGGCGCGCTTCATTCACATGTCCGGGACCGATTTCTACTATCCGGCCCAGGTCAAGCTGGCGGAGAAGATCGACCGTATCACACCCGGCAAAAGCCCTAAACGCACCTTTTTCAGCAACTCCGGCACCGAAGCCATGGAAGCGGCCTTCAAGCTGGCCCGCTACCGGACCCGCCGTCCGCTCACGATTGCATTTCAGGGCGCCTTTCATGGGCGCACGATGGGAGCCCTTTCGCTGACCGGGAGCAAAGCGGTCCAGCGGCGCCATTTTTCGCCGCTGGTCCCCGGTGTGACGCACGTGCCGTACGCCAATTGTTACCGCTGCCCCTACGGCCTCACGTACCCGTCGTGCAAAATGCACTGTGTCAACGTGATCCGTGACGTGTACTTCAAAAGCATCGTGCCGCCGGAGGATGTTGCCGCCATCGTCGTGGAGCCGATTCAAGGGGAGGGTGGGGTCGTGGTGCCGCCTCCGGAATTTCACCCTATGCTGGCCGA
>JACQQM010000130.1 GCA_016207025.1 Nitrospirota bacterium
AGCGAGCAGAGCGGGCCTGTTTGGCAAAGGCGTGTTCTTGGACGATCCAGTGGGGATCGAAGGCCACCTGCAGGACATCGGTTCCCAAATTGCCACGACCAAGGATCATATCCGGGGTCACGGGGGACCAGAACCGCAGCAGCTTGCCGAAATCGACCCTGAAGATCTTGGCGTCCCGAAATCGGTACCGGAACACGGCCCGCTCCTCCGTGCCTTCGATCTCATCCGGCACGCCCAAGTGCGTCACGATGTCCGACATGGTCGTCACGCCAGGCCGGATGAACGCGACATCCTCTGGCCGGATGGGATCGTTGATCACGATCCGTCTGAACTCGCAGCCCGACAGCGCACAACCGGCCGCCACGAGGGCCAGGGTGACCGCGGCGGCCCTCCAGCCGGACACGGGATCAGTCGCCGAACGGCCAGACCTGGAACTTGAGCCCGTCCGTACGCTTTCCGAAGACCACCTCATCCACCACCCCGTCCCGGTTAAACAGCACATAGAGGTTGTCGCTTTTGATATTGAGGCGGGAGAAGAACACGATGTACCCGAGCTTGCTATCATAGTGCCGGTAGTGGAAGATCTCGTAGCCGTTGGCCTGCACGATCTCGTCCGGTGCGCCGAGCCGGGCCGCCACCTCGGCCCGAGTGGTGACCCCCTTCTTAATCGCCTCCACGTCCTCTTTCTTGAACTCCTCGCCGACATTCCCTCTGACAAAGGCGCACCCCCCGAGCACACTCAGACACAGCAGCGCGACCAATGTTAGGTTTCGCATCGTTCGTCTCTCGTCCACGCCTCCCTCCCTAGAAGCCGACCCGACGTTCCACGACTCGCGCGTCCTTACTTCCGTTCCCGAGGCTCTCTCTCCGGCCTCGGCAGCACGAAGTCATCTTCAAACACTCGATAGGTCGAGGGTGTCAAGCCCATTCGGCTGTAGACCGACTGGGCGATTACGTTCTCCCCTTCGACGTAGAGCCGGACTCCGCAGACATCCCCGCGCGCCCGGGCTTCTCGGACAACGGACTCATGCATCCGTCGATACACGCCCCGCCCCCGCCAGGGCGGGGCGACATACACGCTTTGGATCCACCAGAACGTTGCGTTCCGCCAATCGCTCCATTCATAGGTCACCAACAACTGGCCAATGACCTTGCCGGACGGCTCCTCCGGCCATTCGGCCACTCTGTAAAACCCTCGCGCGGGAGATTCAAGCACGGCCAGCGTCCCACGGCGAAGCCGCTCCATATCCAGGGTTCTGCCCTCCGTCTCCAGCGCCATTGCCGCGCCGAAGCGCACGAGTACCTCTAGATCATCCAGGCGGGCAGGGCGGACAATGAGTCGGTCAGTGGCTGACGTGGACATGTCGCCGCCCTATGGCTTCTCCCGCCCAGAAGGGTCCGTTCAACTCAATTGTGTCAACCAGCCCGGATGCGGGCGGTAGAGGCCGGCCGAAAACTCCATCTTCATCGCTTCTTCCGGCGGAAGATTGATGGGGACGACCCGACTCTTGGGGACAAAGGCCAAGTATCCGGTGAAGGGATGGATCGCCGTCGGGACGAAGACCATCGCGAGCGGTCCCGTCGGCGCCACCTGCAAGGCGACGGGTGCCTCACCCATGATGAACCCCAGCGCCCACAACCCTTCGCGGGGGAACGGAAAGACCACGACCGTACTGCGACCGAACCGAGCCCGAAAATTGAACAGATCGGTCATGCCTTTGATGGTGAGGTAGACGCTGCGCACCAGCGGGATGCGTTCGACCTGTGCCTCGGCCCATTTCAGCATCCGCTGGCCGAGAATGTGGGTCGCGATGACACCGGTCAGCAGGATCAGACCCAGCAAAAACATGAGTCCCAAACCCGGAATGTCAGACTTGGCGGCGGTGCCGAGAAGATCCACAAGCAAGCTGTCGAGGGTCGTAACGAGCGTCTGTAAGATCAGAAAAGTGCCCCAGGCCGGTACCAGTACCAACAGCCCGGTGAAAAAATATTGCCTGATCCGCTGCAGCCAATGCATTGGGGCGTCACCCAGAAGTGCGGACTCCCGATAGTCTAACAGATTCGATGATGTCATTCACAGGCTCGGCGCGATTTTATGGAATCCGCAGGCTCCAGCCGGAGCATCACATCCACCGCCTCAAATCAGCTCCGCACTCCCGACGGGGATGCTTTGAGCCTGCCTCTTGGTTTGGGACGCCTCTTGATCTTGATCGGCGATTCATCTACCCTAGGACCGTCACAGCCTGCATGGACCGGGATCAGAAGTCCCACAGGGCGCGGGAGGCTACATGGGAGACACGAAGGCATCATCACAGCCGGTGAACATTGACAAGGAGTTGCTGGCAATCTTGTGCTGTCCGGATACGAAGCAGGATGTGACCTTGGCCGATGACGCGCTCATCGCCAGGTTGAATGACCGGATCGCAAAAGGGGAGCTCAAGAACAAGGCCGGCCAGCCCGTCAGCGAAAAGCTCGATGCTGGCTTGATCCGCGCCGATAAAAAGATTCTCTACCCGATCAGGGAAGATATTCCTGTCATGCTCATCGAAGAGGGCATTCCGATCGAAGGCCTTGCCTGATTTTTCCCCTCCGCTGCCAGGGTCCTTACCTTCATTGTCTGAAAAGCGAGCCGGTCAGACCTGCTCTGAATAGTCTCATAACTATCTGAATAATTTAGAGAATATATCTTTTCTCAGTCCCATCCCTAGCGGCCAAGGACCTGTGTTTTTGCGTAGGAGATCCGCTTGGCGGTCAAGGAACCTTGGTGATGGGGAGGGCTGCAGTTTCGTTAGGGAATGAAGAGGCGAACGTCTGATTGTTCCCTGTCGGTCTTTGATCCGGTGGAAGTCCCGCATTCCGCACACCGGTATTCGTAGAGGTTGCCGCTCGGCAACACGAGGAGCAACCGCTCTCGAGTCGGCGTGGCCCGCCGGCATTGCGGACAGTAGAGTAAGGAGGCTCGGAAAGAACCGTACTGGTCCGACGACGCCGGATCCCGCCGTTCCATAGGTGGCGTGCCGGGCGGTTGGCCTCGTCGTGGATGCGGGAAGGGCGGCCAAGGATTGGCGCTCGGGTCTTTCGGATAAGGAGGGCGCACGGGAAAATTCTCTCGAAGTGATTCTGAAATGGTCAAGCCAATTGCACGGGGCCTGGCAAGGCGGCAGCGACTCTCACCAAACAGGCCGCTGCCGGTCACCCGGCCCTGTCCTGATCCTGCCTTTGATAACCCACCAGAGAGAGCGAATCAGTTGCACCAGGACATACACCGACAGTCCAACAAATAGCCCGCGTACGCCTGCATCGCTCCACGACCATAGCTCCGGCGCATGCAGGATGAGTCCGAGCACGATGTGCCCGCCAAGCCCCAGGCAGATCGCGAAAATGATCCATTCACGGGCTATCCTGGCTCTTCCTGACGTCTCCATTGAGTCCTTGCCTCGGCGAACCTTCCGGCTCCGTTCAGTTCCCCCACCGTACGCATCACTTGGCAGCAGACGAGAGGCTCTCACAGGATTGCGAGGGAGGAAGGGCTGGTACGCACAACCGTGAGGACCGGACAAACTCAATCACCGGCACGGGACGCATTTATCTGTCAGACCGAACTCTTAGAGCACTCAATCTCGGTGGCCGTAATGAGGCTCGAGAGATAATCCGCCACGAAGGTCAAGGCCTCCTCCCGCCCGTCGGCCCGCCTCCCTTTCTCGCGGCGCTGGACCGAGAGCTCGTGATCCAAATCCGACTTCACATCGCTCAACACCCGTTGCAGCGAAGAGGGAGTCAGGTTCGTATCCATGTCTTCCAGCTCCTGACATCGATCCAGGACCCAATTGAGCCCCTCGATTCGCCCGGCGTAGTGCTCTTGATCGGCCGTGTCGAGCCGGGCCATCGTGGTGGCGAAGGTCTGTGCCTCATAGACCATGTTGTAAAAACTCGTAACCGCTCGTTGCAAGGTCGGATTCATGCGTGTCCTCACTTTGTGCAATCAATAATGAATAGTTCCCTCATTATACATGAGGGGGAGGGCGCCACAAGCTTTTTTTCTTACGGCCTTACGTGAAGAGCAGGGCGTGGAACTCGGCCATAAAGCCGTAGTAGAGCGGAGCGAAGTCCTTGAGGCTTTCCGGGCTGGTCTCCTTGAGGCGTTTAAAGAAGAACACTTGGTGGCGGGGATCGAGCTGCTCGAGCAATTGCCCCAGTTGCGCCATCGTATAACTCCCGGACGGGACACTGAGCACGTAGTGCACCAGCCGCTCGACAAATTGCTGGGCGACGTAATCGCTTGAGATAAAGCCATCCGGGATCTTCCCAGCAGCCAGAAATTCATTAAACGGCACAGCCTGGGCGGCAAAGGGGATTGGTGTTGGGGGCGGATTCGCCATCAGTCCCTCCCACTAGAAGCCACGAACGCCAGGCAAAGAGTCACTCTACCCAAGGGCTTGGCCAGCCGTCAAGCTTTCCACAGGCGAACTTCCATCTGGACGGGATAGAAGAAGGCAAGAGGGATAGGTTGCGCTCACCATAAAGAGAAAGGGCAGGGGCCCCTTCGAGCCCCTGCCCCCTCTCGGACTGTGCCCTGGCGTTGACTTACAGCCAGTTCACGCGCTCCGCCGGACGGATGTAGATCGGCTCCTCGACCTGCTGCCGCACGACCTCCTTGCCCGACTTGTTGAAGCCCAGCACGGTGTCGTTGTACATCTCGAACCGCTTCCCGTGAATCTGGGTCTCAAACACCTTCGGGCCCGGGATCACGTCGTACCGGAAGACGATCTGCTGGCTCGCCCGCCACAACTGCAGCACCGCCAACAGCTCCCGGCTCGGCACCAGGTACTTCTCGATCGCGTTGTCCACGCCCGGCCCGAACATCTGCCGCGCAGTGGGTATGTGAGGCAAGGTGGTACGGCTTTACGACAGGCTCGTCTCGCCTGTTCGCTTCAGGCGCATTTCCTGACAACTTCTCGCACGAACGTGGAGGCTTGCTCTTGCGACTTGAAGAGATCAGGGTAGCAGCGGAGCATGCCTCTTTCGAGGTTAGTGACTGTTGCTTTGCCGTCGAGCAGGCCTAGGAGAAAGAGCTCAGCTTCCCCTCTGCGCGACAGTTTAGGGGTGCAATCAGCCGAGAGTTTGTGAAGCTCTCCATCAGGCTGCGGGAATCCCCATAGCGTTGTGTGGTCGAACTGCAGGCCGTTCACCTCGACGTGCCATCTCCACACGGCGCCATTACTTATTGAGTGGAGCGTAAGGCGTACACGGTTGCCCCTCTCCAGGGACACTGGGTGATCCAGCGGAAAGAACGCAACGCCCCAGTGCGAAGTCAGGGAGCCCGGGGCATTGGACAGCGAGAGACCCTTCAGCAGCTCGACAGCAAACCAGCCAGCGAGTCCGTGCATTCTGCCACGACGCGTGGCGTAGAACGACATTTCGCACCAAACATCCGACGTCGTCGCGTCCGAAAGCAGGATTCTCGTAAGGGACAAGGGGTTGCTGAGGAAGGCCTCCTCGTGCAGCTTGAGTGGATGGAAATTATTCGCCGCAAAGCGGCGAACTGGGGAGAAATCAACCCCATACCGACCGCTCGTCCAGAAATCGATCATATGTTGATAGAACCCGGCCAGTTCGACGGGCACCATGAACAACTCAAGAGACTGGGGAATGAGTGTGCCGTGCTTTTTCAGAAAGCGGACTCGGCCATCAATCATCGAACCGAGTAGTCCTTCATCCAGTCCAAACGTTCCCATGGTCTCGGTCACGAGCACATCTACCTGTTCGGGCAGTTCAATGCGGAAGGAGACATCGTGCACAAACACGACTCGGTCCTGCAGCCCATTCCGTACGCAGACCTGCCTGGCCAACTCGATGACCTCTTCGGATTCGATGGCATAAACTCTTCGGGCCCCAGCCTGGCAGGCAAAGAAAGCCAACACGCCCGAACCGCACCCTAAGTCCGCCACCACATCACCCGGCTTCACTGTCTGAAAGATCGCTTTGCGATAGGTTTCGGTCCGCGCGTGGTCGGTCAACATGGAGAGGTTGTAATTGACGAAATCCGTGTACTTGGTCATCATCCCCTCCCGGTTGGTCGTGAACAGCAGAGTTTCCCAGGGATAGCTCGACAGATGCCTAGAACGGTCTCGAGTTCAACACATTAGCATCGCTTCTCCCGCTCATGATCTGCATCAAGGTTGACAGCTTGGCAAGAAGAACCAAGACATCAGAAGATGTGGAAATGTGGGCCCAGCGAAGAAGCGCTCTCTCACGGAAGCCTTCGATGCCGGAAAAACGTTAACCCCCTTCGCGGGAAAAAGCAAATGTGGTCTTTTCAACGAGCACGACTCTTTGTAGGCAATGTCGAGATTGACTGACCTACAATCGGTCATCCCTTATGCTTGCTCACTCTACGTCGGCTGAGCACTTGCAACACCGTATGGTCATATGACGCACAAACTCACTGGCAAGGAGAAAGGCCAAGCAATCGTTCGCGAGATATCGGACACTTACCCGGAGTGTTCCCTGCAGTACCAGAAGAGAGAGCCGATAAACCTCGAACTTGCCAAGATCCAACTTAGGGCGTACATCGAGGCCCTGGAGGGTTTAGGCCTCAGGGTGTTAATCCTTCCCGCGGACCACCGATTCCCTGACGCATGTTTTGTCGAGGACACCGCGGTGCTCCTTGAGGACACCGCCGTCATTACGTGGATGGGGGCACAGACGCGGAACGGTGAGCAAGAGGCCGTCGCGGAGTGCCTCGCCCAGTGGATGGATGTGGTCCGCATGATGCCGCCAGCCCAGCTCGAGGGAGGCGATGTGTTGAAAATCGGGAAGTATCTCTTCGTCGGCGAGTCCAGCCGAACGAATCGAGAAGGCATTGAGTTCCTGAACGCGGTCGCGTGTCCGAGGGGGTACCACGTGACCGCCGTGCCGGTCCGCCGGGCGCTCCACCTTAAGACGGTAGTCACGTATGTGGGAGGAGAGACGGTTATCGCCGCGGCGTCAATCCTCCCGCAACTCAAACAATACATGAGGGGGTTTTCCGTCATCGAACTGCTGGAGGAGTGCGCTTGCGCTGCCAATGTCCTGAGCCTACGGGGCACGGTGCTGGTCCCTAAGGGCTACCCGCAGGTTAGTCAGCAAATTGCCGAGCTCGGCCTTGCCATCAAGGAACTCGAGTTGTCGGAGTTTAAAAAAGGAGGGGCAGGGCTCACGTGTCTGTCTCTTATCCTTGATTGAACGTCGCCACCTGATGGAGCATAAAGACGGCGCCGGAGGGACGGTACGCCGCGGCACTGATCTTTGAGGAATGGTGGGATGACTCAGGGCGAGCGCCGCTCGGGTTTCTGCTCTAGGCCCTTCTACACGTCGCCTGAAAGACTTAAAGAAAAAGGAAAGGGGGCAGGAACCCCTTCGAGCCCCTGCCCCCTCTCGGACTGTGCCCTGGCGTTGACTTACAGCCAGTTCACGCGCTCCGCCGGACGGATGTAGATCGGCTCCTCGACCTGCTGCCGCA
>JACQQM010000131.1 GCA_016207025.1 Nitrospirota bacterium
AGGTTGGAGCTTGCATGAGCGGCGACTGCGGACAGGGACGCAACCATCAGGCTCGTCCACAGAAGGCCTTTCAATAGCTCGTTACGGAACCTCATCGGTCACTCCTTTTCTCGGAATCGCGGCGGGTCGCCCTTTCCCATTCACGGGTCAGCGAGGAGATTGCCTCTCCACCATCGGCTCCAAAATAGAAGCCAAAAACGCGGGGTTAGGCCTGTTATGATAAAATCAACAATTATGCCATGGCAAACAGAAATGGCCATCAGGGGGCAAGTCATGCATCCCTCGAAGGGAGAACCGCAGCGTCTTCAGGCGTACATTGCGCAGGATCGCACCTATACCATTCACTGTCCCCACTGCAACCGCACGAAGAAGTTCTCCCTCTCCGAGATTCCCCGGGGCAGCCCGAATCCCTTCCGGTATGACTGCGCCTGCGGTTCGACCTCGAGCGTGCTACTCGTCGGGTTCCGGGCCAGCCCCCGCAAGACGGTGAATCTGCCCGGCAGTTTGATCCGCGCCTCGGACACCCGCAAGCTGCGGTTCCTCTGTACGGTGCAGGACATCTCCGCGAAAGGGATGCGCCTCTCAACTGAGCCCATTAAAGACCTTCGCAGAGCCGAGGTCATCCATGTCTCGATCGTGCTGGACAATCAGGCGAGGTCCAAGCTGGACCTCCCCTCAAGAATTCGGCGGATCAGTCCGGCCAAAGATCACCTGACACTAGCGGTCGAGTTTTTGGCGCTCAATCCCCAACATCGGGACGCCTTGGATGCCTACATGCAGGGCTGAGAGCCTGGTGACAACGCCGGTATCCGCCCGTCACCATCACGCCTGCTCGCCGCCGACGGCAGACTCGTTATCCGTCACTATCCGAGGAGCCTCCGGTCTCGGCAAGGGTCTCCACCCTCTCCGTCTCCACTCCGCCCCTCCTTCGATAACCGACGAAAATCTTGACACTGATCCAAAGACCACCTAGCCTAACAGGTAGCATCGTAGACGAGACCTTCGCAGGAGGCCGCGGCCATTCCGGAACGATCTTCCTCATGAAAGTCCTACTGGTCGAAGACAACCCGGCCGACGCCAAACTGGCCCGAGACATGCTGACCGAGGCGTGTAGCGGGCAGATCAAAGTGACGCAAGTGTCCCGGCTGAGCACGGCGTTGAAGTTTCTCAGTCGGGACGAGTACGACGCAATCCTGCTGGATTTGACGCTGTTGGACACGCACGGCCTGGATCCGTTCAGCCAGATCTTGGCGCCGATCGCCCGCATGCCGATTGTCTTGCTGAGCGACCCCACTGAAGAGCCCCGTGCCATCCAGGCCATGCAACACGGCGCGCAGGACTACTTGCTCAAGGGCCAGTGGTCCGCGGATCAGATCGCCCGAACGATTGAGAAGGCGATCAAGCGCAAGCGAGCCGAGGAGGCCCTAACGTATTTAGCCCAATACGATTACCTGACCGCCCTGGCTAACCGGACCCTGTTTCGGGATCGGCTCGGCCAGGCCTTGGCCCGAAGCAAGCGTAACGGGAAACGGGTCGTGCTCATGCGTTTAGGCATGGATCGCTTCAAGGCGATCAACGACACGCTGGGGCACGACATGGGTGACGCCCTGCTCAAGGCGGCGGCCGCGCAGTTGAAGAGTTGCATGCGGGAGGTCGATACCGTCGCCCGCCTCGGAGGCGACGAATTCACCATCATGCTCGAGGAGGTCGCGAGCGACGGCGCGATCACCGAGGTCGCGCAACGAATCCTTCATGCCATCGACAAACCCTTCAACTTGAGCGGCGCAGAGGTCCGTGTCACCGCCAGCATCGGCATCACGATCTATCCCCTCGACCACGACGGTGTCGATGAGTTCCTGAAACACTCGGGTGAGGCCATGGACCATGCCAAGGAACAGGGTGGCAATAGCTACCACTTCTACAGCGCACCTGCGAAATAGGATTGAGAGCACACAGGGCTCACCGGCGAGGGCGGGGGCGTCACGAATCAGGATGCCGGCTTGAATCCATCCCGCACGCAATACGTCGGCATCATCTCACCGCCGTGGAATTGCGTCCTGTGCGCCCAGCGTCGCAAGATGCCTTGCCCGTCGAAGGTGAGCACATATTCGTCGCACCAGGAC
>JACQQM010000135.1 GCA_016207025.1 Nitrospirota bacterium
CCGCATGGCGAAAGATGACGTCAAAATCGTTTTCCCTCTTCCCCTCCCGCCGGCGGAAGAGCATCCGTTGTGGAACAAGCGTCTCGGCATCAATGAGGGATTCCACCCGGTTATCCAGCGGATAGAATCTTGTCACGAAGGGGCTTGAGGTGGCGGTGGTCAGCAGCCTGAAGGTCTTACGGTCATGAACCGTGGGAGACTCCGCTACTTCTAAGACCGCGGTCCCTGCTCGGATGGCCAACCATGACAGGGCATAGGTAAACCGTTCCCCCACCATGAAGGAGCGCGCGGTCGAGAGCGACGGGACGGACGACGGTTGGGCAAGCTCAGCGAGCGGGAAGAGGGCGACAAGCAGGACGCTAAGGAGCTGACGGAGGACGGACGAAATGCGTAAACCGCAGGGAGGCACCAGAGTCAGGTCGCCAGGGCACGACGCGACTCGGCCAACTCGGATTCGATCAGGGTCCTGATGGCCGTCAGGCGGTCGGGAGAGGTGGCCTCAAACCGCAGCACAAGCGCGGGTTGCGTGTTGGAGGCTCTGATCAACCCCCAGCCGTCCTCAAAGATCACCCGGGCGCCGTCAATCGTCACCACTTCGCGGATCATGAGGCCCGCATCCCCTAGCGGCCGGCGGTATCTGGCATGCTCCAAGAATCGAGCCTGCACGCGGTTCACCAGATCAAATTTGATCGTGTCCGGACAGTCCACGCGGATCTCCGGCGTCACCGAGGTGGCCGGCAGGTCCGCAAGCAGCGAGGAGAGTGGGTTCCCCGACTTGACCAGAATCTCGATCAGGCGGCAGGAGGCGTAGATCGCGTCGTCATAGCCGAAGTACCGGTCCGCGAAAAACATGTGGCCCGACATCTCTCCGGCCAGCACGGCCGCTTCATCCTTCATCTTGGCTTTGATCAGTGAATGACCGGTCTTCCACATGATCGGCCGGCCTCCATGCCGCTGGATATCGTCGTAGAGGACCTGCGATGCCTTGACCTCCGAGATAATCGTGCTGCCCGGCCGGCCGGCCAGAATGTCCCGGGAGTACAGCACCATCAGGCGGTCTCCCCACAGGATGTTCCCCAATTCGTCCACTGCCCCGATCCGGTCGGCATCGCCGTCATAGCCGATGCCGACGTCCGCGCGCACCTGCTTCACAGTCTTTATCAGATCTTGGAGATTGTCCACGACCGTCGGATCGGGATGGTGATTGGGGAAGCGGCCGTCCAACTCGCAGTACAGCCCGGTGACCCGGCACCCCATCTGCTCCAGGGCTTCTTTGGCCACCAGGGAGGCGGCCCCATTGCCGCAATCAATCACGACATGCAGGCGGTCGGCCTTCACGGACGCGAAACTGCGTTTCAGGTAGGCCATGTAATCAGCAAGGATCGGGCGGGGGGTGACCGTACCGGCTCCGGAGGAAAACCGGCCGGCCTCCATAACCTTCCGCACCTGCTGGATCTCCTCCCCATGGAGCGCCTCCTTCCCCACGCACAGCTTGAAGCCGTTGTACTCGGACGCGTTGTGGCTGCCGGTGATCATGACGCCGCCATCCACCGGAAGTTGGAAGAGCGAAAAGTACAACACCGGCGTCGGGCAGACTCCGATGTCAAGCACGTTCAGGCCCCCCGCCGTGAGGCCTTGGATCAGATGGTCCCGCAAAGTCGGGGAGCTCGGCCGTCCATCCCGTCCCACGCTGACCGTCTTCACACCCTTCTCTCTCGCCAGCGTGGCAAAGGCGCGTCCGATCCGCTCGGAGACTTCCTCCGTCAGCTCCATGCCGACAATCCCCCTGATGTCATATTCGCGGAAAAGTGCCATATCAAACCCGTTAGGCGTGAGGCGTGAGGCGTTAGGACAAAGACTCAACTTCTTCAGATGCCTACTCCCTCACTCCTTACTCCTTACTCCTTACTTGTCGTCCATAGTCATCTTGGAACCGGACGATATCATCCTCGCCGAGGTACGGCCCGTTCTGGACCTCGATGACATGCAAGGGCTTGGTGCCTGGATTTTCAAGTCGGTGAGGCGTTTTCCGCGGAATGCCGGTGCTCTGGCCCACCCGCAGGTCGAAGACACGACGCCCGCAGGTCACCCGAGCTGTTCCAGCAATGACGACCCAATGTTCGCTGCGCTGATGGTGAAGCTGCAAGGAGAGCCGACCGCCGGGATTCACCGTGACCCGCTTGACCTTGAAGCCGGGCCCTTCCTCCAGTACCGTGTAGGAGCCCCATGGACGGAACACGGTCCGATGCTCCAGACGCTCGGGCGCACCCTGTTGCTTCAGGATCTCCACCACTTTCTTCACATCCTGAGAGCGCGCCTTGGGACAGACCAGCGTGGCATCCGGAGTGTCCACGACCACCATATCCGCGAGCCCGACCGTGGCGACCAACCGCTGGTCTGCGTAGACGATCGAGTTGCGGCTGTCCAGATCCACCACCTTGCCCGTGATGACGTTCCCGGACCGGTCGCGCGGAGCAACTTCTTCCAGGCTGCTCCAATTCCCCACATCGGACCAGGTAAAGTCAACCGGGATCATCGCGGCGCGGGAGGACCGTTCCATCACTCCCTGGTCAATCGAAACCGGCGTCAGCCGACGGTAAGCCCCAGCCACCCGGCCGTCGGCGACACCGGAGCTCATGAACGTCCCGATCTTTTGCATTGCGCGGGAGAGAGACGGTTGGTGCTTGGCGATCTCATCCAGAATGGTCGAGGCGCGCCAGACAAAGATCCCGCTGTTCCAGTAATAGTTGCCAGCCTTGAGGTACCGAGCGGCCTTGGCTGCGTCCGGCTTTTCGACAAAACGGGCGACGGGATACCCCGTAAGGCTGCGTCGTTTAGCCAGCCTGGTGCGCATATTCGGCTGGATATAGCCATAGCCGGTCTCCGGCCTCACCGGACGAATCCCGAACGTGACCAGATGCCCCTCTGCCGCCAGCTCCGTCCCAAGCAACACCGCCACTTGGAACCGACGATTGTCTTTGACGATATGATCGGCGGGCAGCACCAGCATGATCGCCTCGGGATCCCGTCGGACCAACTCCGTCGCCGCCAACGCAATCGCCGGCGCCGTGTTTCTGGCTTCAGGCTCGATGACGAAGTTGTCCCGAAGCTCATCTTTCCATTCACCTAGTTGAAACCGAATCGAGTCGGCCTGCGCAGGGTTCGTCGAGATGAGAACACGGCTCGCCGGCGCACAGCGGAGAACTCGGCGCACAGTCTGCTGGATCAGGGTCTCCTCCCCTATGATACGAAGGAGTTGCTTGGGGTAGAGATGCCGGCTCAGCGGCCAGAAGCGAGTTCCGCTTCCTCCAGCCAGGATGACAGCATAAAGATGAGGATTCATACTGTGAACGACTAACGTGTAACGGGCTTGGCGGCTTGTGCCGCCAAAATGAGGTCCGCCATCTCGCGCACCGCCCCCTCCCCGCCCGTCTTCCGGCAGACATAATCGACCGCGTTGAGCACAGGAGGGAATCCGTCGGCCGGCGCCGCAGAAAATCCCGCTGCGTTCAGCGCCTCTAAATCGTTCACGTCATCGCCGATATACGCGATCTGATCCAGTGTGAGCCCGTATTTCTGGGCCAGTTGAGCGAGAACCCTCAACTTGTCGTCCGCGCCCTGATGGACTTCGGGAACGGCCAGCTTCGCTCCCCGCCGCTCCACGATGGCGGTTTTTTCCCTGGTGACGAAGGCCGTCACCAGGCCGGCCGCCTGCAGCAGCTTAATGCCCATGCCATCACGGGTATTAAACTTCTTGGACTCGTCCCCCGATTCCGAATAGTACATGCCCGCATCGGTCAATACGCCGTCCACGTCCATGGCAACCAGCCGCACGCGCTTCAGGACGCGTGCGAGCGCTGCGCGTGGGCTCTGGTTACGTTTGGTCAGCCGTGTCTTCGGCATCATGCACCAGACTCCAAACGCGCGCGTCCAGACGCGTCAACACATCAATACGCATGGTTGTGAATAAATCCCTTCCACAAGGTCAACAACATAATGTTCAGGTCGAACCAGATGGACCAATGTTCAATATAGTAGAGGTCATACTCGAGACGCTTTTCCAGCGATGTGTTCCCGCGCCACCCGTTGACTTGAGCCCATCCGGTAATGCCCGCCTTCATCTTATGACGCAGCATATACTGGGGAAATCGTTCCCGAAAGCTCATAATGAATTCCGGCCGTTCAGGACGAGGACCCACGATGCTCATCTCTCCCTTCAAAACATTCCAAAATTGTGGCAGCTCGTCCAAACTGGTTCGCCTGAGAAACGCCCCGATCGCTGTTCGGCGGGCGTCAGAAGCCTGGGCCCAGACCGGGCCGGTCTCCAACTCCGCGTCCACGCGCATGGAACGGAACTTGATCATCTCGAAGGCTCGTCCATCTAGGCCCATGCGGGTCTGTCTGTAGAAGACCGGTCCAGGCGAGGTGAATTTAACCAGCGCCGATACCAAGAGAAGCAAGGGAGATGTCACAATAAGGGCCGCGGCAGCGCCGACCAGATCCATGCCGCGTTTCAACACCACATTCCAGCCGTAGAGGGGCGAACCCTGAAGCGTAATAACAGGGAGACCTTCGAACATCTCGGCTTCAGCGCGAAGCCTGATGAACTCATAAATCGCAGGGATGACCTTGACCTCCACCATCGTGGTCGCCAGATACCCCAAAATGGATTCAGCCTGCCCTTCGGCGTCAGGGGGGAGACAGACGAACACAATGTCAATCCCCGACGCCACCATCTCCTTCACATCGGCATACGTGCCGATCACAGGAACCCCTTCCAAGGCCTGTCCGAGTTTGTCGGGGTTGCGAGTCAGATAGCCTCGAACCTTGAGCCCTAGCTCTGGATGATGCGTCAGGCACCGGACAATCTGCTGACCGAGCTTTCCGGCCCCAATGACCAACACATGCCGCTGGTTGTACCCCAGCCGCCGAAAGAATCGCAGGCCCTCCCGAAAGACCATTCGCGAGAAACCAAGTGTCAGAAGATTCAACGCCCAGAAATAGAGGAGTACCAGCCGAGAGAAGTCGAACTGCCGCAGAAAGAACGTCAGCGCCACCAGAACCAACACGGACAGCGTATTGGCCTTGGCGAGGTCCAGGAATTCGGCAAGATGGGAACCCAGGCGCCGTGGCCGATAGAGATTGAAGGCCTGAAAGGAAATTCCCCAGACCAACACAATCGGCACGAGGAGCCACAGATAGGGTGTGATCGGCGGCACACCCTTGGTCACGGGCACCAAGATTCCTGAGAACCGAATGGAGTAGGCTGCCCCCCAACAGGCGCAGATGAGCAGGAGGTCAAACAGGAAGAGCAGGCTTTTTAAGAATTCAGAATGACGTTTCAGCATCGAGTGACACGATGGACGTCGTGGTATGGTTCCCGTGATGCTCGAGCATCACAAGCTATGGCTGCCCCGCTTTTGATTGTTTGGGCTGGCCTCCGCCCTCCAATGCCACAGCGTTCCGATCAATAAAAGGCTCCAGCATGCCCATGACCACTGCCACACATTGCACGAACGCCCGAGGAATCGTATAAACAGGTGTCAATAAGGCAGGAAGCCGGTCCCTCTTGATTGATTTGGAGATGAAGGGCGCCATGGATACGAAAACAGCCGACCAGCCTAAGACGCCAGCCCAGAACATCAAAGGTGAGAAAAACGACCAGGACAAGGCCACTGTGCTCAATGGAACCAGCAGGAGTTGGAGTTTTTGAGCCACCGGCGTGTGGGAGTCCTTCATCGCCTTTCGTGGAAATTTCCGAACTGCCACGATTCTCCAATAGGCGTATTTGTATTTTTTCCGAATATAGTCCATCCAACTTGCAGGGTGGAGGTGAAACACACTGGCGTTCGCATTGAAAACCATGCGATAGCCCCTTTCGGCCATGCGGAAGGAAAGATCCACATCCTCGGCACAGGCCACGGGAAACCGGCAGTCGAATCCTCCCATCTCGAGAAAGGTCGACCTCCGATACGCGGCCGAATAGGTGTCGATGAAGTCAATCGTTTCGTTGCGACGCATTCTGTCATACTTGTCCTCATACTCCAACTGGACAAAACGCGCGGTGATCTCTGTCTGCCGCGTCTTATAAATCCCTTTGACCCCGACCACCCTCGCATCGGTTCTGAACGGCGCCGTCATCTCGACAATCCAGTTGTCGGACGGGATGCAGTCTGCATCGGTAAACAAGACGAGCTCGCCGGTGGCCTCCGCAGCACCTCTGTTGCGGGCCACCGCTGGCCCCAGGTTTCGTGGTTGCGTGAGGACACGAACCGAACCGTATTGCGAGAGCACCGACAGGGTCCCATCCGTCGACGCATCATCAACCGCGATCACCTCTATGCTGTCCACATCTTTCGCCTGCCTCAGAAGGCTCTCCACGCAAGACCGAATCGTCTCTCGTCCGTTATAGACGGGAATGACGACTGATACCTTCAGGACGTCACGCCGCTGAACCATTGACTCTCTCATCCCGACAACGAACCTGTCCGGGACAATCTCCCCCTCTTCATCCGAAGCGACATTTCTGCCATACCTTCGGACAGAGAGGTCGCCACCACGATCCAAAACAAATAGGCGAGACTACCGGCAAACATGTAATCGAACGAATTTCGCACAACAAATCCCACAATCATCACGACGGTACCGACCATCAGCGCATACCTTGCTCCGTCAGATCCCTGCCCTGCCCAACCTAGAAAGGACCGAACGGCGCTCACGAGCGTCCAAATCAACAATGCCAAAGCGGGGATACCGCTGCCCAATGCGACCATCAAGAACAGGCTATGGGATCCTCCCGCATTGCGCGACGCTGGATAATCGCCAAATCGCATCATATAGGTCTTGTCGCCATAACCGATACCGACAAGAGGATGAGCCGCGATCTCATCGGCAATCAGCTTCCAGACCTCGATTCGATAGTAGAAGGTATTCAGGCTCACAGTCTCGTATTGATAGCCGGTGACAGAGAGGGCCCAGAACCCTAAGCCGAAGAAAAGGCAGCCTAAGAGGATCACAAGGATGATCCACCGGCGGCGGATAATGAGTCCGACGGCGATCCCTTGAGCAACAAGTCCCAGCCACCCTGCCCGAGTATAAGAGAACACCTGGGCCAGCAGCGCGAGGCCGACCACGCCGCCGCATGACACTCGCTGCCACCAAGCCCG